>DASYUK010000198.1:0-4895 GCA_036001325.1 Thermoanaerobaculia bacterium | reverse complement strand
CGAGGAATCTGGGTGGTGGTACGCTCACCGCCGTCGACATATGACAATCCGCTCCATCGACGAGCTGCAGGAAGCGCTTCGCCGCAAGCGCTACTTCGCGAGCCGTGGTCTGGCCACGACGTTGTTTCTCTCGCTGAAGCTTGGCCGGCCGCTCTTCCTCGAAGGCGAGGCCGGTGTCGGAAAGACGGAAGTCGCGAAAGTTCTCGCCGATCTGCTCGACACGGAATTGATCCGGCTGCAGTGCTATGAGGGGCTCGACGTCCACCACGCCGTCTACGAGTGGAACTACACACGGCAGATGATGCACATCCGCCTGATGGAGGCGCGTGGCGATCGCGCCACCGAAGCGGAGCTGTTCGGTCCGGAGTTTCTCCTGCGCCGGCCGTTGCTGCAAGCGATCGAGAAGCGCGACAAGCCGGCCGTGCTCCTGATCGACGAGATCGATCGAAGCGACGAGGAGTTCGAGGCCTTTCTCCTGGAGATCCTCTCCGACTTTCAGATCACGATTCCGGAGATCGGAACGATCAAGGCCGACCCGCCGCCGGCCGTCATCGTCACCTCGAACCGCACGCGCGAGGTCCACGACGCCTTGAAACGGCGCTGCCTCTATTACTGGATCGACTACCCGGCGTTTGAAAGCGAGCTGCAGATTGTTCAAGCGAAAGTGCCGGATGCGCCGGCGCAGCTTGCGCGACAGGTCACTGCATTCGTTCAGGAGCTGCGACAGGCCGAGCTCTACAAAGTGCCGGGGATCGCCGAGACGCTGGAGTGGACTGCCGCTCTCGTGGCGCTCGATCGAGATGCGCTCGACCAAAACGTCGTGGAAGAGACGCTCGGCGTCGTCCTCAAATACCAGGATGATGTCGAGAAGGTGAGGGGAGAGGCCGTTGCGAACATGCTCAACCGCGTCCGGGCGGGAGCATGACCGGCGCGCTGCTGCGCAATCTCCTTCTCTTCGGTCGCGTGCTGCGCGGCCTCGGACTCGATGTCAACCCGGGAAGGATGATCGATCTGGTCACGGCGCTGCCGTTGATCTCCATCGGCAACCGCTCCGACTTCTACCACGCGGCGCGCGGTCTCCTCGTCCACCGGCGCGAGGACATTCCCCGCTTCGACGAGGCATTCGAATTCTTCTGGCGCAGCCGCGGACGCGAGCTCACTTCTCTCGATCTGCGCGCGCTCGGCGAGCGCCGTCGTTATCGCAGGCCGCAGTTCGTTCCGCCGCCCCTGCGGGAAGCGTCAACGCCGGTCGCGGATGACCGAGGAGCATCGAGTGATCAGCCGCCGGTCATCCAGGCAACGCTCACATACAGCGAGCGAGAGGTGTTGCGTCAGAAAGATTTCGGCGATCTGACGAGCGAGGAGCTGGAGGCGGTGAAGATGTTGATGGCCGAGATCGTGTGGCGTATCCGGGAGCGACAGACGCGCCGCCGCCATCCCGGTCACGGCCGCCTGCTCGATCTTCGACGCACTGTGCGTCGCAATCTCAGATATGGCGGCGAGATCCTCGATTGGGCTGAGCGCGAGCCGAAAGTGAAACCGCGGCCGCTCGTGATCATCGCCGATGTCAGTGGATCGATGGAGCGCTACACGCGCCTGCTGCTGCTCTTCACCTACGGCCTGGCCAAAGCTTTGGAGCAAAAAGTCGAGGCGTTCGTTTTCAGCACGCGGCTGACGCGCATCACGCGCCAGCTCAAAGAGCGGGATCTCGATCGCGCGCTGCGCGAGGTGTCGCGCGCCGTTCCCGACTGGTCGGGTGGCACGCGGATCGGCGACGCACTGCGCGCATTCAACTTCGAGTGGGGCAGGCGCGTCCTCGGCCAGGGCGCGCTGACGCTGGTGATCAGCGATGGATGGGACCGCGGCGACGTGGAGCTGCTGCGCGATGAGATCGCTCGCCTGCAACGAAGCAGCCGCCGCCTGATCTGGCTCAACCCGCTCCTCGGATCGGCCGAGTATGAACCACTGACGCGCGGGATCCAGGCGGCGCTGCCGTACATCGACGACTTTCTGCCCGTGCACAATCTCGCCAGCCTCAGCGATCTCGCCGAACATCTCGCCAGTCTCAGCGAGCACCGGCCGGAACGGCGGCAGGGCTCATCACGATCCTCCAAACCGGCGCGCGGCCAATCGCTCGAGCGACGCGAAGATTAGATCCGCGATCAGCGCGAGTGCCGCCGCCGGCAGAGCGCCCGCGAGAATCCGAGTCGTGTCGACCATGGCCACGCCCCGAAAGATCAGCGTCCCCAGCCCGCCACCGCCCACCGCCGCGCCGATCGTCGCCACGCCGATGGCGATGACGGTCGCGATGCGCAACCCGCCGAAGATCGACGGCAGCGCGAGCGGCAGCTCCACTTCGAAGAGACGCTGGCGATCGGTCATTCCCACGACGATCGCCGCCTCGCGGATCAGCGGATCGATGCCGGCGATTCCCGTCACCGTGTTGCGCACGATCGGAAGTAGCGAATAGAGGATCAGCGCAACGATCGCCGTGCGAATACCGATCCCTCCGATGAACGGCAGTGGAATCAGAAATCCGAAGAGCGCGAGAGAGGGGATCGTCTGAATCACGTCGATCAGCCGCAACGCGACCTTCCCCCAACGTCCATGGCGGACGCAGATGATGCCGAGCGGAACGCCGGCGGCCGTGGCGACGATCACCGCGATCGTGACGATGACGATGTGCTGTCCGGTCGCTCTGACGATCTCACTCCACATCGATTACGGCTCCGGAAGCCGCGAGGCTTCGATGAATTGTCGAACGAGCGGCAGGTCGGACCGAAGAAAGTCGTCGCGCCGCAGGTCGCAGACGATCGCCCCTCGCTCCATCAACACGATTCTCCTCCCCACCCGAACCGCCTCGCCCAGATCGTGTGTGACGAAGAGCATCGTCACGCCGCCGCGATCGCGAAGCGCGACGAACTCCTCCTGCAGCTCATGGCGCACGAGAGGATCGAGGGCGCTGAACGGCTCGTCGCAGAGCAGCAGCGTCGGGCCGGCGATCATCGCGCGCGCGATCCCGATCCGCTGCTGCTCGCCGCCGGAAAGCGAGCGCGGGAACCGACGCCCGAATCGATCGATCGGCATGCCGAGTCGTTCGAGGATTTCGCCGGCCGCCGAACGGATTCGCTCTTCCGGCCACTCGAGGAGGCGCGGCACGGTGGCGACATTGTCGTACACGGTCCGATGAGGAAAAAGAGCGGGCGCCTGCAGGATCGTCCCGATTCTTCGGCGGCGCGCCGAGAGATCGCCACCGTCGAGCTCGACGTCATCGATCGCCACTCGGCCCGACCGCGGAACCGTCAGGCCGTTGAGCAGACGGAGAATGGTCGTCTTCCCCGCTCCGCTGCGACCTACGAGCGCGACGGCCTGCCCAGGCTCGATGCGGAGTGACAGATCATCAACAATCGCATCGCCCGCGGGGGAGAGGACAGAGACTTCTTCGAGCACGACCGACGAGGCCATGTGATCATTGTTGTCGAAAACATGCGCCACGCATCCATCATCTTCCTCGGCGCCTTCCTGCTCGCGGGGGAGCGCGTTCATTTCGATGCCGCATGGCATCCGCTGTTCACCGAGCATCAGATCAGGAACAGTTCCGATGCGACGCGAGCAGGTCTGATGCGATGGGCCGGCACGGAGCAGGGGCAGAGGCTCATCGCACGTTTCAGCACCGAGGAATACGAGGTGAAGATCACCGAGGACACGAGCGAGGACGGGATCGGCAGAGCGCCGCAGCCGGGCATCGCCACGCTGATCTCAGCGAACGATCACTCGAAGCGGAAAGCGTACGAGCTCATTCTGAATCCGACGTATTTCAAGATCCCTGACGGCATGGAGCCACTACCGAATCAGCCGATCACACCTGCGGACATGATGGCTGTCGCCTGGGCCGGCGAGATGCTGCACATCTATTTCTATGCGCAGGGCATCAGTCTGCCGCACCACGCGCGTGAGGACTTTCAACGCGAGTGGCGGATCGTCGCCGAGGAGTTGGGGATGCCCGATCTAAAACACGACGATGTCGATGACGAGCGCGTGCCGCAGCGCCGCTTTCGGCGCATGGGGCGCTAAACGTACCGAACGGTCTAGCTCGTCTATTCCTCTTCTTTGCGCTCGATCGTCGTTTCGATCTGCTCTTGAGTCCCGAACGCGTCGCTCTTCGTTTCCCTCTCCGTAGTCGTGGTCTTCTGCTCTTTCGGATTTCCGAACAGATCGTCCTTCGTCTTCGTCGTCGTTTCGGTGATCTTCTTCTCTTCCGCCATCTTGTCCTCCGACGATGGATCGAGCAACGGTTGTGCCGTCCGGATCTGCCTACTTGACGCCGTTTCGCAGCTCGATGAAGTGCGCTGCCTTGATGGTCGTCGACCCCGCGGTGATGCTCGGATCGGTATAGCTGAGCGTGGTCAACGTCAGCGCGGCGCGGGAAGCGTCGAGGTTCGTACGCAGCTCGTCGATGTGGATCTTCTTGACCGTCACGAGCGCGCCGATGGTATCGGTGAAGGTGGCGGGGCCGAGCCGGGCGAGTACGTGCGTCGCGCTCACCGCGGTCCGAAGCTGCGTCATGTGAGCAGCGTTGATGATGGTCGATTCGGCGATCAGCGGGTCATCGGTGAAGATCACGGTTGTGGCGACGTCGGGTGGGCCGTATGGGCCCGTGTTCGCCCCCGCGCGGGCGCCGACCTTGTACAGGTACGAGGTATTCGCCGCGGCCGAAGAATCAGTGAAGGCATTGCCAGCCGGCATTCCCACCGTGACATAGGCGATTCCGTCGGCGCTTCGTACGACGTCATAGCTCGTCGCGTCCGCAACAGCGGTCCACGAGAGATTGACAGAAGTCGACGTGGCGGCGGTCGCGATGAGGTTGGTGGGCGCCGCGAGAGTGGTGGCGCACT
>DASYUK010000197.1:0-2160 GCA_036001325.1 Thermoanaerobaculia bacterium | reverse complement strand
CACCACGCAGGCTCGCGCCAGAACACCCGTTGCGATTGACGCATCGCGAAGCCCTCGCGACGCAGATTGATGAAGAAAAACAGATAGATGAATCCGTACACGATGACAACGGTGGCAATCACCCACGGCACCGACTTCGTTTTTGGGTGCATCAACTCGAAGAGCAACAGGAAGAGCCCGGCGATGATCAGAGCGAGCATGCCCCGACCTTCAATGACGTGAAGCGCGTCCGGCAGTTGGCTCTCCTCTGACATTCCGAGGGCGAGCTTGAGCGAGCGCGCGTCTTGCCATCGCGCTGCGGGATCCTTTGCCATGCAGCGCTGCACCGCCTGCGCTGTCGCGTCTGAAACCGTCGGAGCAACCGATGCGAGAGGCGCCGGCTCCTGAGTGATCTGTTTTAATAGAACGTCGGCAGCGCTGCTGCCGTCGAAGGGCAGCCTCCCGGCCAGCATCGTGTACGCCATCACACCGAGCGAGTAAATGTCACTGCGCCCGTCGATGTCGGCGTGGCCGGAAGCCTGCTCCGGCGACATGTACTGCGGCGTCCCGATCACGCTGCCATATTGCGTCAACGTTTCTCCTTTGCCGATTCCTTTGGCGACGCCGAAGTCGGTGAGGAGAGCGCGACCCGATTCGTCGTCGAGAAGAACGTTGTCCGGTTTGACGTCGCGGTGCACCACTCCCTGACGATGAGCGTGGTCCAGACCGTCGGCGATCTCCGCCACGATGCGACGCACTTCGTCCTCGCGGATCCTTCCGTCGCGGCGCAGCCGGTCGGCGAGCGCTTCGCCGCGTACGTACCCCATCACGAAGTACGGCATGCCTTCCACTTCGCCGAATGCGTAAAGTGGGACGATGTTCGGATGAGACAATCGCGCGGCCGTGCGCGCTTCGCGACGGAAACGCTCGTGCATCGCGCGCTCGTCCGAAGCGGCTTTGACGACTTTGATGGCTACTTCTCGCTCGAGGGAGAGGTCGCGCGCGAGGTAGACAGAACCCATCCCACCGCGCCCGAGCAGCCGGATGATGCGGTACTGTGCTCCGAGTTTCGCTTCCAGTGCCTTGCGCAGCGGATCGCCTTCGGCTTCGGATCGCATTCCCTGTTTCACCAGGCATACAGGGCAAAGACCCTGGGGGTCATCCGGATCGATTTCGTTTCCGCAACTGGGACAGATTGGCCGGGCCATATCACTCCTCCTGCCTCTGTATTAAGGAGCGGCTCTCAATGGTTGCGCAGTGTCTCCAGCAGGTAGTGCATCTCATCGTCGACGTCCTGCGGCGATTCGACGGTATCGGCAACACGCCGCAGCAGGGCTTCGCGGTAGCGACTGCGAAGACGATGGACGGCTGACTTGATGGCCGACAGTGTCGTGTCCAGTTCGCGAGCGGCGTCAGCATACGATCCCGCGTCATCCGGCATGGTGAGGAACGCTCTGAGACGCTCGAATTGCGCCTCGTTTCCGGCAGCGAGGTATTCGGCGCGGAGATCGTCGAGAACGGATACGAGCAGAGTGAGACACCACTGACGATCGTAGAGACGCTCCGGCGTTTCATTGTGCGCGAGAGCACGCTGATAACGACTCTCGGCGGCGACGACATCGATCGACAGCGCGGGATGACCGCCTCCGCGCTTCAGCGTCAGCATGCGATCGCGCTCATTGAGGACAAAGTGCTGGCACGCCGTGAGGAGAAACGTGCGAAATCGTCCACGGCTTCGGTCGGCGTCACCGATGTCGCCCTTCTCAATCAGGCGCGCAAAGAATCCCTGCGTCAGATCCTCCGCCTCCTCGGCGGAACGACTCTGCCGCCGCACGAAGGAGAAGACCGGGTACCAGTACAGAGAGCAGAGACGCGCCAGCGCTTCGTCGGCCTCTGCGGAATCGCGCTTCGCCGCAGCGAGCACGAGGCTCCACTGTGTGGTCGCGAATCGACGACTCGAGAACATGATGTGCAGGAAGTGTACGCCTTGCTGCGTTAGTGACGGACCGCGCGTCGCTTCGAGGTTGTCGGAGACGAAGACAACGTGAAATGAAGCACGCCCGCCGGCGAAGCTGTCTTGTTTCCGGTGGCGCTCTGGTCCACGTGCACGACGCCGTCCGTCACCACGACGGAATAGTTCGCGCCGGGAACAACGCCCATGAGCGTATGAGACGCGACGCC
>DASYUK010000196.1:0-24446 GCA_036001325.1 Thermoanaerobaculia bacterium | reverse complement strand
CCGGAGCTGGGCGTGCGCATCGATCGCGACAAAGCGGCCGATCTCGGTGTTCGCGTGCAGGACATCGCTTCAACGCTCAACGTTCTCGTCGGCGGATTGAAGATCACCGACTACTACGAAGGCGGCGAGCAGTACGAGGTGCATGTGCGCGCGGAGCATGAGTTCCGCAAGGATCCGCAGGGCATCGCCCAGGCGCAAGTGCCCTCGTCGAACGGCTCGACCGTGCAGCTCCGCGACGTCGTGATGATGTCACCGGGCTCGGGACCGTCGTCGATCAACCGCATCACGCGTCAGCGTCAGGTGATGCTCACGGCGAACATGGCGCCGGGTCACTCTGCGCAGACGGTCATGAGCGCGCTGGTCGCGGAGACGAAGAAGCTGAACATGCCCTCGGAGTACGCGTCGGGATTCACCGGCCGTTCGCGCGAGCAGCGTCGCGCCTTCGCGAACTTCATGCTGGCGTTTTTCCTGTCGATCCTCTTCATGTATCTGATTCTGGCGGCGCAGTTCGAGAGCTGGATCCACCCGATCACGATTCTTCTCGCACTGCCGCTGACGGTGCCGTTCGCGCTCTTCTCGATTCTGGTGCTTAACCAGTCGCTGAACATCTTCTCGATGCTCGGCATCCTGGTGCTCTTCGGCATCGTCAAGAAGAACGGCATTCTGCAGATCGATCATACGAACGGTCTGCGCGCCCACGGTCTGCCTCGTGCGCAGGCGATCCGCGAAGCGAATCGCGATCGACTGCGGCCGATTCTGATGACGACGCTCGCATTCGTCGCGGGAATGATTCCGCTCGTCGCGTCGAGCGGCACGGGGGCGGCGACGAACCGCGCCATCGGCTCGGTCATCATCGGCGGTCAGACGCTGGCGCTGTTGCTCACGCTTCTGGCAACGCCGGTGGCGTACTCGCTGTTCGATGATTTGCAGGAGTGGTTGCGACGGCGTCGCGAGTCGACCGACGAGTTGCGTCAGGAAGAGCTGGAGCAGATTCCGGCAACGATTTAGCAACCTGTCCGCGGCGTCGCTCGTCCAATGATCATGAGCGTCGCCGCGGCATTCCTCTTCCTCGTCATCGCGTCTGACAATTCCGCCATTGACATGGATGGGTATCTCCGCGTCGCGCGGGAGGCGGCTGCGTATCGCCAGTCGCATCGCGTTTCCGAAGAAGAGTTCATCCGCATGAGCGGTGACCCCGGGACGATCGTGCTCGATGCGCGCAGCCGTGCGAAGTACGACGAGCTTCACATCAAGGGAGCGATCAATCTCAGTTTTCCTGATATCGCCATCGCGACGCTCGAGCAGACGATTCCGGATCGCAATACGCGCGTCCTCATCTATTGCAACAACAACTTTCGCAATGCGGAGGGGCCTTTTCCGGGGAAGCTGGCGACGGCGTCGTTGAATCTGTCGACGTTCATCGCGCTTTACAACTACGGCTATCGCAACATCTACGAGCTGGCCCCGCTCCTCGACATCGAGAAATCGAATCTGACATTCGAGTCGTCGCCGCGGTGATATATCCTCCGCGCCCATGATTCGAACAGTGATCGTTTCGCTTCTTCTATTCGTCGTGTCGTGCGCCACGACATCGGCGCCCACGATACCCTCGCCTCCGATCTGGGCAGGCTTGCAGCCGGGCACGTACGCCGTCGGCTTCCGCTCACGGTTGTTGCAAACACCGCCGCATCCGCTGCAGATCAGCGTCTGGTATCCCGCTGAAAGCGGCGGCCCGAAGATGGGCTATCGCGATTATCTTCTGATGAGCCTTCATGAGACCTCAGCCGATGAGCCGACGCAGGCGCAGCGCGATGCCGGCGTCGCCGAATTCACCAGGGCCCTCACATCGGCCGGTCTCTCCGAGGAGACGGTGCGCACGTTGATCGAGACGCCGATGTACGCGCATCGCGACGCACGTCCGCTGACGACGAAGCGATTTCCTGTCGTCTTCATCGCTCAAGGTAACAACCAGACCGCGACCGCCCAGGCGGTATTGTCGGAATTTGTGGCGAGCCACGGCTACGTCGTGGTCACGATCCCTTCGATCACGCGGCTGACCGGGCCGATGAAGAGCGAGGGTGACATGGGCGCGAAATCGTGGGAGCAGGCGCAAGACATCGAACGCGCCGTCCCCGCGATCGCCGACTTTCCGAACGCGATGAACGCTTCTGTGTTGCTCGTCGGCCATAGTTTCGGTGCGCGCGGCGCATTGATGTACGCGATGCATCATCCGGCGAAAGCGCTCATCAGCCTCGATGGCGGCATCGGAACCGCAGCCGGCGCGAAGTCGATGATGGATGTGAAAGAGATGGACCTCCGGGCCTCGATTCCGCCGGTCCTTCATTTCTACGAGCTGAACGACGATCGCATGAATCCCGACTTCCGGATGCTCCGTTCGCTGCGCACGCCCGATCTGCAGATCGTGCGCATGAACTCGATGCAACACGTCCACTTCACGACCGACGGATTCGGCGCGGTCATGCTGCCTGATCTCGCGAAGGCGACGAAGGCGGGCGCGGATTTGAAGAGCGACGTCGTCTCGGTGGCGCAGCAGACGCTGGCGTTTCTCGACAAGTACTCTCAGTCGACGCGCTGAAACAATTCGTTGGCCCATTTCACTGATGGTGCGGTTTCGGCGCTGTCGAATGTGAAGCGGAGCACTTCGAACGATCGCGACGCCGAAGCGTCTGCCGGATGAAACGTTCGATGTCGCGAGTGGCCGCGTCGGATGGCTGAGTTGATCGGCAGCCGCTGTTGGCAACGAGAAGAGCGTGAGCGCGCGTTCCCCTCTCCCATCGGGAGAGGGTGGCACGAAGCGCCGGGTGAGGGGCGCGCCCCTCATCCGTCGCTCTGCGACACCTTCTCCCGGAGGGAGAAGGAAATCACGGCCCTTGACAACTTGCCAATGCCGACCTACTGTATTAGTGCATTAATACAGTAGCCATGTTTGACATCAACGCATCCGACGCCGCACCGATCTGGCAGCAGATCGAGAACGGCATGCGCCGCATGATCGCTCTCGGGGCGCTGAATCCGGGCGACGCGGTTCCCTCGGTCCGCGACCTCGCGCGCACGCTGCGCGTCAATCCGAATACCGTGGCCCGCGCCTATCAGCGGCTCACCGATCGCGGTGTCTTCAGCGTCCGTCGCGGCGACGGAACCTACGTGGCCGACCAACCGGTGCAGCCGAAGAAGGCGGAGCGCAACGAGAAGTTGCGCGACGCCGCCATGCAATACGCCGGCGTGGCCATCTCGCTGGGGGCGTCGGAGCAGGACGCGATCGCGGAGCTCGAGAACAGCTTCGGTCGCATGGTCAAAGAGAGCAGGAGGAAATCATGACCGACGCGAATGTCGTGTCGATCGATTCCATGACCGTTCGCTACGGCCGCAACGTGGCCGTCGATGACGTCTCGCTCGACGTTCCCCGCGGAACCGTGTACGCGCTACTCGGCCGCAACGGCGCCGGGAAGTCGTCTCTGGTCCGCTGCCTGGTCGGACAGCAGAAACCCGCGCACGGCCGCGCCATCCTGTTCGGCGAGGACGTGTGGACGCGCCGCGCGCAACTGATGGAGCGCGTGGGCATCGTCCCGGAAGAGGCGGATGCGCCGCCGGAGATGACGGTCCATGAGCTCTCGAAGTTTTGCGGCGAGATCTATTCGCGCTGGGATCACAACGCCGTGCGCGACCGGCTGTCGCGTTTCGCGATCAAACCCGATGCGCGCTTCGGAACGCTCTCAAAGGGACAGAAGAAGCAGGTCATGCTGGCCATGGCGCTGGCCGTCTCGCCCGAGCTGCTCGTCCTCGATGATCCAACCCTCGGTCTCGACGTCGTGGCGAGGAAGTCGCTGTTCGATGAGGTGATCAGCGATCTCGCCGATCGCGGCACGACCACCGTCATCACGACGCACGATCTCGCCGGCGTCGAAGCTCTTGCCGATCGCGTGGCCATTCTCAAAGACGGGCGCCTCGTCCTCGATGAGCCGATGGAGGCGTTGAAGTCGCGCTTTCGCAGAATCCGCTTCCCTTACGCGGCCGTCGCCCTCGCGGCAGGGAATCTGCGCACGGCATCGGTGACGCAGTGGGGAGGGGGCACGGAGGCGATCGTGTCGAACTATGACGATGTGGTGTTCGAGCGATTTCGCAGCGCCGCGAACGTCACGCACGCCGATGTGTCACCGATGTCGCTCGAAGAGATTTTCATCGCCGTCGCCGGCGAGGAGGTTCGCTCATGACACGCACACTGAGCATCGCGGCCCGAGAGATTCGTGAACGAAGTTTTGTCTTCGCCGCCGCCGGAATCATGGCTGTCATCCCGTTCGCCTCTGCGCTTTTGCCGTATGCGCGAACGACCGGCCGAACACAGATCATCTCCGTCGGAGGCCTCATCGTCTCCATCGGCTTCACCTTCGCGCTGGCCCTCGTCCTCGGCGGCTCGTTCGTCGGGCGTGAGCTGGCGGAGCGACGTCTCTCGTTTTATTTCTCGAAGCCGGTGTCCTCTTCCGCGATCTGGTTCGGCAAACTCGCCGGGGCGTTGATGACGATTGCCGCCTGCTTCGCCATCATCTTCGTTCCGTCGTTTGTCGCAGCGCGCCGCTTCTGGACGCCCAACTGGAGCAGTTCTCCCGCCTCTTTTATCGTGGCCATCGTCGCCACTGCGGTCTGTCTGTTCCTCCTGGCCCATGTCGGGAGCACGATGGTCCGCTCGCGCTCACCCCGCGTGGCGCTCGACCTGTTGCTTCTGTGCGTGACCGTCGGAGCGATCTGGCTGATCCTTCGACCGTTGTTTGCGAGTCTCGCAATGCAGCTTGCGAGCGATTTGGCATGGTCGATCGGTACAGCCATTTTCGTGGCAATCGTTTCAGCCGGATGGTGGCAACTGGCGAGAGGTCGCACAGACATCCAGCGCAGCCACGCCGAGCTGTCCAGGTTCTTGTGGGCCTCCGTCGGCGCAGTCGTCACCGCCGCCGCTCTGATCGTCGCGTGGGTGTTTTCGGCTGGACCGCAGGACATCGACATCAAAGTGGCCTATCAGAATCCCCGCGGCGACTGGGCGATCGTGCGCGGTCCGGCTCATCATCGCGGCGACTACGAAGGGATCTTCCTGGTGAATCTCACCAACGGAAAGGCGAAGCGCTTGGAGGAAGGTCGATTTCGGGGCGGCATGTTCACGCGTCGCGGTGATGCTGCCGTCTCGATCGCGCCCTTTGATCTCGACAAAGCGCTCGTAGGAAGGGTGCAGTACGTCGAGGGAGAGCTCTACGTCGAGCGACTCGACGCGCCAGGATCGCGTAGCGCTACGGGCATTCGAATTCAATCGATCTATGCGACGGTGGCCGTCTCGGATGATCTCGGGCGCGTAGCCATTGTCGAACGCGGACTGTTGTCCGTGCACGATCTTTCGAGAAAGGCGCTTCTCGGCTCGGTGCGCCTTCCTGAGAACGTATACGAGATGTTCTTCGCGTCACCTGATGTCGTGCGCGTCTATTCATTCGACAAGCGCGAGGTCAATCGGCCGCCGGTTGGAACGCGCGCGTACGAGTTCGACATCAGGACTCGCCGTCTGCAGCGGACAGGAGAGGTGCAGCCGCTCGCTGTCCCAATCACTGTGAGTGCCGACGGTACGACCGCCCTCTTGCGCTCTAAAGGCACGCTGGTCGTCGCCGACGCGCGGACGCTCGCCCAACGGTTCGCCATCGCGGTGAAACCGCGTAACGCATTGTTCCTCGGCAATGGAGGCATCGCTGTTCTCGATCTCTCGAATGACAACGCATCAGTGCGAATCTTCGACGCTCAGGGGGCGCCCGTGCGCGACATCGCGCTCGGGCCCGCTACCTTCGGGGGAATTCGCGAGATCGTCGCGAACAAGAAACTGCTTGCAGCCGTGCAGCGCGGGGGCCGCTACCTCGATGATGAGAATCCGCGCGGTTGGAGCCTCTACGTGATCGATCTGGAGAAGGGAGTCGTCGAGCGGCAGGAACGCGATCTGGCGCTCCGATCGCAATTCCGCAGTCTCTCCGATCCGCGGCAAGCCGATCTCGCCCCTGTGACGCAGTTCGTCGTCGCGGACGCCAGTGGAAAATTCTGGCGCTGGAACGCGCTGACCGGTGAGAGAAAGAAAGTTTTCGGTTAAGCGGTTCGGGCGATCGCCATCGCCTGTAGCAAAGAGTCCGGTGCCGAACGCCATCATCCTTCCGACCAGCGGCACGACGTCGCCGAGGACGGAGATCGGCCGGAAGAACATGACCAGGCGCCGCGCTTGAGCATCTCGATATCCATTCCCGCGCTGGCGCGATAGGGCTCGAACGATGTGCCGGTCTGCTTCGAGACCACGCTGACGTCTTCCGGAGCGACCGCGCTGAAAGTGATTCGCGTGTCGCCGATCTGCGCGCTCTGCGGATCGGCTCCGACATAGAACGAATTGTTGTTCACTTTCGGTTTCGACTTGAGATCGCCCGGTACCTGCGCGAGCGTCTGTTCGTTGACCGGCACCGCTTCGTAATCGTCCATCTTGGCGATCAGCGATGGTGTGAGCGTGAATGCGCCGAGGGTCACATGCTCCGCTTGCGCGTCGCGGCTCTCATACGGCATCGAGGAAGGATTCTGATGATCGCCCGCTTCCTTGAAGCTGCTCGAGTCGATCGGGCGATCGGACCAGGTCTTGTCGTAGCTGTACGTCGTCACGGTTTCCGATCCGCCGCCCAGCTTCTTCTGAGTCTTCGACTCCTTCTTCTCCTCCCACTGATACATCTCGACTTTGCGTCGCAGCTTGATGGCGTTCGCCGCGACGAGAAAGTCGGGATCGGTCAGCGTCTCGGTCGTCGTGGCTTTGCCCGTCATGTGCACGAGTTTCTGATTGTTCGCGGCATTGACGCGATCGGAAGGAACGGAAATGACCGGGCCCTGCCCTTCGTGAAGACTCTTTTCGGTCCGCAGTGCGCGACCTTCATTCAGAAAGAGCACGGGAACGAAGCGATGAAAAGCGCGATGCCGAGAAGGAAACTCTTGATCGACTCGCGAATCCGGCCAAACCAGGACCGAGTCGTGACTTCGGTCGTTCAGAACTGCTCGAGTACGCGAAGGTCGTTTTCGAATAGCGTCCGGATGTTCGGAATGTCGTACTTGAGCATGGCCACGCGATCGATGCCCATCCCGAACGCGAAGCCGCTCCACACCTCCGGATCGATCTTCACGTTGCGCAAGACCTGGGGATGGATCATCCCGCAGCCGAGGATCTCCATCCAGCCGGTTTGGGAGCAGGTGCTGCAGCCGGCACCGCCGCAGAAGAGGCACGACATGTCGAGTTCCGCTGAGGGCTCCGTGAATGGGAAGTAGCTCGGTCGGAGGCGGAACTTCGGATCGCCGCCGAACAGCTTCTTGACGAAATGCTCGAGCGTGGCCCGCATGTGGCCGATGTGGATTCCCTGATCGACGAGGAACCCCTCGGCCTGATGAAACATCGGCGATTTGCGCATCGTGATCTCGTCGCGACGATAGACGCGGCCGCAGGAGATCACTTTGATCGGCGGCTGGTATTGCTCCATCGAGCGGATTTGCACGTTCGATGTGTGCGTGCGCAGCAGGAGCTGATCGACGTCGAGGAAGAACGTGTCCTGTGTATCGCGTGCGGGATGGTCGGGCGTGAAGTTGAGCGCCTCGAAGTTGTACCAGTCGCTCTCGATCTCCGGTCCGGGATCGACCGAGTACCCCATCTCGCGAAAGATCTCTTCCATCTGCTGGCGCACGAGCGTGATCGGATGCAGGTGGCCGAGGCGCGGTCGGCGTGAGGGAAGCGTGACGTCGATGGTGTCGTCGACCGGAACTTCTTTGATGATGCGCGTCGTCTTCTCATCGAGTGCGGTCTGCAGGCGGTCGCGCAGTTTATTCAGCGCGTCGCCGACGTCCTTCTTCTGTTCTTTCGGAACGTCCCGCAGTTGCGCAAATAGCGCAGGAATCAGGCCGTGCTTGCGTCCGAAGTAGCGAACGCGAAGGTCATCGAGCGCGCGGGGATCGTTCGCGGCGGCGAGCGCCGTATCGAAATCGCGGCCTGCCTGCGCGATCTGGTCCAGCACTACTTTGTAGTAGCAGCTTTCAGCTTGTCGAGTCCAGCGCGGGCGCTATCGACCAGGGCGGTGAACGCGGCGGCGTCACGCACAGCGAGGTCGGCGAGGATCTTGCGATCGACAGTGTTACCGGCGGCCTTCAGTCCCGAGATGAGCTGCGAATACGAGATGCCATTCTGGCGCGCGGCGGCGTTGATGCGCGCGATCCACAGCTTCCGGAAGTCACCCTTGCGATCTTTGCGGCCGGCGAAGGCGGCCACGAGGCCCTTCTCCACCTGCTGCTTGGCGATGCGGTGACCGCGCGACTTCATCCCCCAATAGCCCTTGGCGGCCTTCAGGATCTTCGCGCGACGATTCTTTCTCTTGGGACCTCGTTTGACTCTCGGCATGGTCTCTCCTCGTTCAGATTTTTCGAGCCGTCAGGTCAGGAGGTGATGCGTTGAACCCGACGTGCTCCCGGTAGTCGCTGCCTCAGTAAGGCAGCATGCGCTTCACTGTGCGCCTGTTCGCGCCCGACACTTCCGTCTCAGTAGCAAGCGCGGCCTTACGACCAGGACGCTTCTTCGTCAGGATGTGCGAGTGGAACGCGTGGTTCCGCTGAATCTTGCCGGTTCCGGTCTTCTTGAACCGCTTGGCGGCACCGCGGTGCGTCTTGAGTTTCGGCATAGCTCGTTCCTGAACCCACGCGTGTCGTGTTTGATTCCCAAAGCTCTTAGCTGTTAGCTCTTAGCTCTTAGGAAGCCGCCGCCAGCCACGGGCTTCGGTTCTCCTAAGAGCTAACAGCTAACAGCTAAGAGCCAACGACTACGCCTTCACCGGCGCAATCACCATCGTCATCCGGTTCCCCTGCACTTCGGGATGGGGATTCTCGGCCGCTCCGACTTCTTTGATTTCCTCGAGGAGCCGGTCGAGCACGGCCTTGCCGAGCTCCATGTGCGTCATCTCGCGGCCGCGGAAGCGCACCGTGGCTTTCACCTTGTCGCCGTGTTGGAGAAAACGGACGATGTTGTTCTTCTTGAAATCGAAGTCGTGCTCGTCGATGCGCGGCCGGAACTGCACCTCTTTGACGACGATGACTTTCTGCTTCTTCTTGGCCTCGCCCTGCTTCTTCTTCTGCTGGAAGACGTACTTGCCGTAATCCATGATCTTGCAGACCGGCGGGTTCGCCGTCGGCGAGATCTCGACGAGGTCAAGGTCCTTCTCCCGGGCCTGCTCCTGCGCCTGCTGGAGGGGAACGATTCCTACTTGCTTTCCTTCGGCATCGATGAGGCGAACCTCAGGGATGCCGCGGATCATGTCATTGATTCTTGATTCTGGTTCTGCCGGTCTACGGTCGAATCTTGAGCCTCGTCGCGGGGGGTAAATACGTTAGTCCTCC
The DNA here is from genome assembly GCA_036001325.1 of Thermoanaerobaculia bacterium. GTDB lineage: Bacteria > Acidobacteriota > Thermoanaerobaculia > Gp7-AA8 > Gp7-AA8 > DASVHS01. Next base: position 15,008 of record DASYUK010000196.1, on the reverse strand, counting down.
TTTAACCCGGGTTATTCATGAAGGTCTCGGCTGCGAAGCCGAACAGCCGCCCGCCTGCTGCGTTGCGCTCGCTCGCGCTCCTCGACGCAGTTCCGACTACGCCTCGTCGAACTCGCGTCGCGCGCCTTGCATTCAGGCGCCTGTTCGGCTTCTCGCGGCGAGACCTCATGAATAATCCGGGTTAGTCACTGCGGAATGGGCGAATCTATGAGCAAACACTTCACAAAGTCAAGGCGCGAGAACGGGTTAACTGCTTTGCCTGGGCCAGCAATTCCTCGATCGCAATACTGGCCTGCTCGCCGGTCCGCTTCCGGAGATTGACGGTGCCGCTCGAGGCTTCCTTTTCTCCGACGACGAGCATCCAGGGGATCTTCCTGAGCTGCGCGTCTCGGATCTTCGCGCCGAGCTTCTCGTTGCTGCGATCGACTTCGACGCGTAGCTCGGCTGCGCTCAGTTTCTTCTCCACTTCGTTGGCATAGTCGACGAACTTCTCCGACAGCGGCAGCACGATCGCCTGCACCGGCGAGAGCCAGAACGGAAACGCGCCGGCGAAGTGCTCGATGATGATCCCGATGAACCGCTCGAGCGATCCGAGGATCGCGCGGTGGATCATGACGGGGCGGTGCTCGGCGTTGTCAGCGCCGACGTAGGTGAGCTGGAAACGCTCCGGCTGCGCATAGTCGAGCTGCACGGTCCCGAGTTGCCAGGGACGACCGATCGCGTCGTGGACCTGGAAGTCGAGCTTCGGTCCGTAAAACGCGCCCTCGCCGGGGTTGATGCGATAGTCGACGCGATTCTTCTTAAGAGCGTTCTCGAGAGCTCGCTCGGCGTTGTCCCACATCTCGTCAGTCCCGATGCGCTTCTCCGGCCGAGTAGAAAGATTGATGCGCACGTCGGTGAAGCCGAAGACGTCGTAGATCTCCTTGATCAACCGCAGCTCCCGATCGATCTCAAGCTCGATCTGCTCAGGAGTGACGAAGAGATGGGCATCATCCTGAGCGAATGAGCGGACGCGCACGAGTCCGTGGGTTACGCCGCTCCGCTCGTAACGATGCAGCCGTGAAAAGTTCGCCAGCCGGATCGGCAGATCGCGATACGAGCGGCGCTCCACGGCGAAGATCTGGATGTCGCCCGGACAGTTCATCGGCTTCACGCCGTACTCTCGCTCTTCGATCTCCGAGAAGAACATGTTTTCTTTGTAGTTGTCGTAGTGGCCGGAGATCTTGAAAAGCTCCGTATCCCAGATGAGCGGAGTGACGACCTCGCTATAGCCCTCGCGCCGGTAGAACGAGCGGACGAAATCGATCAGCTCGTTGTAGATCACGGCGCCTTTCGGCAGAAAGATCGGCATCGACGGCGCGAAGTTCGAGAACATGAAGAGGCCGAGCTCCTTGCCGAGCTTGCGATGATCGCGCGCCCGCGCCTCTTCCATCCGCTTGAGGTACTCCTCCAGCTCTTGTCTGTCGGACCAGGCCGTGCCATAGATCCGCTGGAGCATCTGGTTCCGCTCGTCGCCGCGCCAGTAGGCGCCGGCGACCGAAAGCAGTTTGAATGCGCCGAGGCGGCCGGTGGAGGGGACGTGCGGTCCGCGGCAGAGGTCGAACCATTCGCCCTGCCGGTAGACAGAGAGAGTCTCGTTGCCGGGGATGTCCTTGATGATCTCGACCTTGTACTTCTCGCCGAGTTTGTCGAAGGTCTTGATCGCCTCGTCGCGGCTCCACTCTTCGCGGCGGATCGGCAGATCGCGCTTGGCGATCTCGCTCATCTTCTCTTCGATGCGGCGCAGATCCTCGTCACTGAAGCTGCGATCGGTCGCGAAGTCGTAGTAAAAGCCATTCTCGATCACCGGACCGATGGTGACCTGAGTTCCGGGAAAGAGCTCCTGCACCGCCATGGCCATGAGGTGGGCGGTGGAGTGGCGGATGGTGTCGAGGCCAGCTTCGCTTTTCGGAGTGACGATCTCGATCCTCGCGCCTTCAGGCACCTTCGCGTAGACATCGACGACCTTCCCGTTCACCTTGCCGGCGATGGCGTCTTTGGCCAGACGTTTTCCGATCGACGCCGCGACATCAGCGACGGTCGCGTTCTGCGGCACTTCCTTTTTTGATCCGTCGAGTAGCTCTACCTGCATTGGCACTCCAAAATAAAAAGGGCCGATCTCTCGGCCCTGTCAGTCGATCACGTGTTGTAGACGATCCACTAACAGGGCGGCCGCTCGGCCGTCGTCGTCGTGGTGGTCGTCGTGTTCCGTTTCATGACAGTGGCTGCGGAGTATAGCTAACCCTCAGCGGCTCCCTCAAGTCTAACCACGCATGAAGAAGATCGCATTCCTGGCCACGTTCCTCATCGCGCTGCCGCTGTGTGCCGATCTTCGACAGCAGATCGAGTCAAAAACGGGGTGGGTGGGATATTCGGTCCCCATCGCGGGCACCCATACGATCTGTTCGTGGGATGACTGGTCCCAAACCATCAGCAGCGGCCCCTGCCTGCAGCCCTCCTCGGCGCTCTACGTTCTCTATGAGGTGAGGGGCGGGCATATCGAGAGTATGCGGCTCTCATCGCCGGAATGCGGGCCGATCAACAAGTCCATCCAGTGGCTGGAGGGCGTGAATCCGCGCGAAAGCGCGCAGTTCCTGAGAGCGCTGATCGACGGCGGCGATCGGTCGCTCGCGAAGAAGGCTGTGAATGCGCTGGCGCTGCATCTCGGGACCGTCGAAGATCTGATCGACATCGCCCGCCACAACTCATCGCCGAAGATTCGCAGCTCGGCGCTCTTCTGGGTGTCGCAAGCCGCGGGCAATCGCGCCGCGTCGGTGCTCAAAGATGCCATCGACAACGATCCGGAAGAGGATGTGAAGGCGAAGGCGGTGTTCGGTATCGCGCAACTGCCGAACGATCAGTCGATCCCGATGCTCATCGAGCTGATCAAGACGAACCGCAGCCGCGCCGTGCGCAAGAAGGCGGCATTCTGGCTCGGCCAGAAAGACGACCCGCGCGCGCTCGCGGCGTTAGAGGATATCCTCAAGCAGTAGATGGGGTCAGGTCTTCGATTTTCAGTTTTTTCTCCAGGCGGTAGAAAAAAACTGAAAATCGAAGACCTGACCCCCTCCTCGAAATGCACATCGCGGAGCTGTGGCGATATCCGGTCAAATCGATGGCCGGCGAACCATTGACGCGGGCGGAGATCTCGATCGACGGGATCGCCGGCGACCGTGCGGCGATCGTCGTGCGTGACGATCGGATCATCACGGCTCGCACGCATCCACGCCTGCTTCGGCATCACGCGACGCTCGACGCTACGGGTGAACCTCTCATCGATGGTGAGCGATGGGACTCGGATGCCGTCGCGCAGTGGGTTCGCGATGATGCCGGACCGGATGCTCGACTCATTCGTTACGACGGACCGGAGCGCTTCGATGTCCTTCCGCTTCTCGTGGCGACCGATGGCGCGATCAGAGCGCTCGGCGAGGACGCACGCCGTCTGAGGCCGAACCTCATCGTCGGCGGTGTTGACGGACTCGCCGAGCGCTCATGGGAAGGAAAATTTCTGCGCGTGGGCGGCGTCGTGATCCGCATTCACGACCTGCGACAGCGCTGCGTCATGACCACGTACGATCCCGATACGCAGAAACAGAACATCGGTGTTCTGAAAAAAATCGTGTGCGACTTCGATGGATTGATGGCGCTGAACTGCTCGGTGGAAGCCGGCGGTGTGATCGAGATCGGGCAAACGGCAGAGATTGCCGACTCACCATTCTGAAGCAGTAGCGCGGATCCTCACGCGCGCGATACGATGCGGAGATCCCGAACAAGGAGGTCCATATGCGCCGCGCCGCGCTGTGCAGCATCATTCCGCCCCACATCCTGCGGAACATCGCCGAGCGCGGTGACGACGACGCGCGCCGCGATGCGCAGCTCGCCCTCGAGCTCACGGCCCAGATGCGTGGCGAACGCGTCGCGCTGGCGGAGTTGATGCGATTGCCGGCGATCCCGACCGGCGAAAAGCGGCGCACGATCTTCGATGCCCGCAACACCCGCGATCTTCCTGGCAAGCGCATCCGAGGCGAAGGCGACGCGGCGGTGCGCGACGTCGCCGTCAATGAGGCGTTCGACGGCGCGGGCAAAACATATGACTTCTACAAGCGCGTTTACGGCCGCAACTCTCTCGACGATCGCGGTCTCCGCCTCGACGGCAGTGTGCACTACGGCGTGCGTTACGACAACGCGCTCTGGAACGGCCGGCAGATGATCTACGGCGACGGCGACGGCCGCTACTTCAATCGCTTCACCGAATCGCTCGATGTTATCGCTCACGAGCTGACGCACGGCGTCACCCAGTACACCGCCGCACTCGAATACGACGCGCAGTCAGGCGCGCTGAACGAACACTTCTCCGATGTCTTCGGCGTGCTGACGAAACAGTACTCGCTCAAGCAGACCGCGGCGAAAGCGAATTGGCTGATCGGCGAGGGACTCTTCACGAGCCGCGTGCACGGTGCGGCGATCCGCTCGATGAAAGCGCCAGGCACAGCCTATGACGATCCTGTTGTCGGCAAAGACCCGCAGCCGGCGCACATGAGCCACTATGTGAAGACCGATCTCGACAATGGCGGCGTGCACGTCAACTCCGGTATCCCCAACCGTGCCTTCTATGAGCTCGCCACGCTCCTCGGCGGGAAGGCGTGGGAGGTTGCCGGAAAGATCTGGTATCGGACGCTGACATCCGAGCTTCGGTCGCGCGCGGATTTTCAGCACTGCGCCGATGCGACGTGGAAAGTTGCCGGCAGTCTCTTTGGCGCCGGCAGCGGCGCGCAACACGCCGTCCTCGCGGCATGGAGAGTCGTCGGGATCACAATCAAGCCTGCGGTGATCACGGACGGACCGCGCGTTCCCCTGAAGGAACGCTATCGGCCTCCTGCCGGTGCGGCGGAAGTGCCCGCGTCGCTGCCGCCGTACGTGGGCGTCACTTCCGGCGGTTGAGATACACCAGCGCTCCCGACGCGATCGTCACCGCGCCCAGCGCCACCACGAGCACTTCCGGATTCTTCTTCAAGTAGTCGGCGATCTCGTCGATGATCTGATCGGTGTCGACGTCGTCGAGACGCGCCTTGAGGCGATCGACGATCAGATCGACGAGTCCGAGGCGATCGACGATGTCGAGGATCGCGGTGGTCGAGAGTCCGGTCTCCGCGAGTGAGGTCTTGCCGCGCCGCCGCGACGCGCCTTCCGTGGTGTGTTGTTTCGTAGCCATTTCGGTACCTCCGTGTGCCTTCGCGTCGTGCAAACCTTAGTCCTTGGTCCTTGGTCCTTGGTCCTTAGTCCTTGAGACAGTCCTCCTAACGACCAACGACTAACGACTAAGGACTAACAAAGGCCTGATCCCTGCAATGCGTGAGGTCATGCGACTCGGAAGCGAACGAAGTTCGAATATCGAAGATCGCCGCGGTTTGGGAATGCCGGTCATCGGCGGCGGCATCGGCGCGATCGTGATCACGATTCTCGTGCTGCTCTTTCAAGGAACGCCCGGCGAAGTGGCGAGGACGCAGCCGGAGCAGCCGGAAGCGGGCGCGCCGGCAGCGGGTCAGGAGCCGATGGTCGACTTTGTCTCTGCCGTTCTCGCGGATACCGAGACGACGTGGCACGACATCTTCCGCGCGCAGGTCGGTCGTGATTATGTCGAGCCGAAGCTCGTCCTCTTCACCGACATCGTGCAGTCCGCGTGCGGGCTCGCGCAATCGGCGAGCGGTCCGTTCTACTGCCCGCGTGATGAGAAGGTCTACATCGATCTCGGCTTCTACCGAGAGTTGAAGGAGCGCTTTGAGGCGCCCGGCGATTTCGCGCAGGCCTATGTCATCGCCCACGAAGTCGGTCACCACGTCCAGAACCTTCTCGGCATCTCGGAGCAGGTGCAAAGCGCTCGTGAGCAGAGCGGTCGTCGCGGATCGAACGTCTTGTCGGTGAAGACGGAGTTGCAGGCCGACTGCTTCGCCGGCGTCTGGGCGAATCATGCGGACAAGATGCGCCACATCCTCGAAGCAGGCGATGTCGAAGAAGGGCTCAACGCCGCGAGCGCGATCGGCGATGATCGCCGGCAGCGCGAGACGCGCGGTTACGTCGTCCCTGAATCGTTCACGCACGGGTCGAGCGCGCAGCGCGTGCATTGGTTCAAGCGCGGTCTGCGGGGCGGCCGCATCGGCGACTGCGATACGTTCAACTCTCCGGTGTAGCGGCGCCCTTCAGGGCGCCGTCGGCGGGCTGAAGCCCGCCGCTACACGATACTTCAGCCGCGCCTCGTCGAAGAATCGTGGATTTTCCTGGACGCTCGCGACGAGCCAGTCGATGAATTTCTGACTGTACTGCCGTGAGCCGAACATCGGTTTGTGCGAGAAGTCGGCGTTGGCGTCGGTATCGTACGCGTGTCTGACCGATAGCAGATCGAATTGATTCACGCGCGTCCCCGGCAGCAGCGCGTGAAGCGTCGCCAGAATCTCCTTCTGCCGATAGGGGTGCGTCTTGTCGTAGTCGACGACGCGAAAGGCCGGCGCCGTCGGATCATCGACGATCCGGATCGGCGTGGCATCAGGGCTCTCGGAGTCTCTGATCTCTTGCGGGAGAAGAGGAGGCGGCGGTGCTTCGACGACGCGCTTGACCGCATTGACCCACGATCGTCGAAGCTCCTTCACGCGTCGATCGATCGCTTTGATCAAGTCGTGAGTCGTTCCCGGCCGGCTCTTCGCGCCGCGTCTGAAGTAGATCGTTCCTTCGATGACCATCGGGATTTTCGCCCGCCCGACGATCAGCACCGAGCCGCGCTCGGTGTCAGCGACTTCCAAATCGGCGAATCGCGTTCCCGTTGCGGTCTCGATAGCGTCTGCGATTGCGCCGGCGTTCACTGCGGATCCGAACAGGATGACACCGCCGCCGGAGTTGGCCATCGCGACGATGTCCGTCACGAGATCGCTGTCGATGTCGAACGTCTCGCGGAACGCTACGCGGCGCGACGCGCGCTTCGCGCGAAGGGCGCGGTCCAATGCGGTAATGTTCGCGGCCATGAGACGAACGACGCCGCTCTTCATTATCGCAGTGACTCTGTTCGCCGCCGCACTGCGCGCGCAGCCCGTGCGCTATACGCTTCGCTTTCCGACTGCGCAGACGAATTACGTCGAGGTCGAAGCGTCGTACCCGGCGGCGGGCGCGCAGCAGATCGCGGTGATGATGCCGGTGTGGTCGCCCGGCTCGTATCTCGTGCGCGAATACTCGCGGAACGTGGAGAACGTCTCCGCGACAACCGATCGCGGCGAAACACTCCCGGTCGAGAAGGTGCGGAAGAACCGCTGGCGTTTTCCGACGCGTGGCGCATCGCAGGTGACGTTCCGCTACCGCGTCTACGGACGCGAGATGCGCGTGCAGACGAACTACGTCGACGCCGACTTCGCGCTGATCAATGGCGCGCCGACGTTCATCGCCCCGATCGATCGACTGCACGGTCCATTCGAAGTGACCGTCGAGCTCCCGAAGAGTTGGTCGCGGAGCATGTCGGCGATGACTGTCATTGAGCCGAATCGCTATCGCGCCGTCGATTACGACGAATTAGTCGACTCGCCGATCGTGGCCGGCAATCCGGCCGTGCACGAGTTCACGGTCGATGGGAAGCGGCACTACCTCGTCAACATCGGCGACGAGACGTTCTGGGACGCTGAGCGTGCGACGCATGATGTGCAGAAAATCGTCGAGCAGCATCGCAACGTCTGGGGACTCCTGCCATACGACCGCTACATGTTCTTCAACTTCATCGTCGACGCGGGTGGTGGACTCGAACATAAGAGCTCCACCGTGCTGATGACGCGCCGCTTTCAGATGCGGACGCGCAAGGGCTACATCGACTGGCTCGATCTCGTCAGCCACGAGCAGTTCCACGCCTGGAACGTCAAGCGCCTCCGGCCCGTCGCGCTCGGACCATTCGATTACGAGAACGAGAACTACACGACGAATCTCTGGATCTCTGAAGGCTTCACCGACTATTACGGCGCGCTGCAGGTCGAGCGCGCCGGGCTGATGACTCCGACGGAGTATCTGCAGCGCCTCTCGCGCACGATCGAGTCGCTGCAGACGACGCCGGGACGGCTGACGCAACCGGTGGCGATGGCCTCCTACGACGCGTGGATCAAGTTCTATCGACCCGACGAGAACGCGGTGAACACCGCGATCAGCTACTACACGAAAGGGGCGATTGTCGGCTGGCTGCTCGATGCGAAGGTGCGCAAGGCGAGCAGCGGCGCGAGGACGCTCGACGACGTCATGCGCACCGCGTATCAGCGTTTTTCCGGCCCACACGGTTTCACGACGGACGATTTCGTCGGCGTCGTGCGCGAGATCGGCGGCGCCGATTCCGCGTCGTGGCTCAGTCGCGTGATCTCGACCACCGAAGATCTCGATTACAGCGACGCGTTGTCGTGGTTCGGCCTCGAGTTCAGCAGGCAGAAGAAAAGCACCGACGATGATGGCGAGCCCAAACCGGAGAAGGCGTATCTCGGTTTAACCGCGAAGGCTGACGCCGGTCGCCTGCTCGTCACGCAGGTGAAGCGCGGCACGCCGGCCTTCGACGCGGGAATCAATGTCGACGACGAGATCATCGCCATCGATGACTATCGCGTTCCGCCGGAGGGTCTCGACACGCGCCTCGAGCAATACAAAGCGGGCGATGCGGCGTCGATCGTCGTCGTGCGTCGCGGACATCTGCGAACGTTGCCTCTGAAGTTCGCCACCGAGCCGGAGAATGTTTGGAAGTTGCACGCGATCGAGAAGTCGACGCCGGATCAAACGCAGCATTTCAATCGATGGTTACATCCACAAGAAAAGGTGGCGGAAATGATTCACTAAAATCTTGCATTCGGCACTGAATTGCCGAATACTTCAAGACGCGCCGTCGCAGGTTTGCAATGGTTCGATCTATCTCTATTGACGGCGGATCGGGAGATCCAGGGTGCGCGTGACGGTGGGACGACCCGAGTGATGCCGGCGCAGACGACAACGACATTCGAAGCGATCGGCTTTCAACTTCTCGGACCTGTATCCGTCGCTCTTCTTCTCTTCCAGATCTATCGCAGCTTCAAAACCAGCTACATCCTTCACTGGACGCTGAGTTTCGGTGCGCTGGCCATCTTTCATGCCGGTACGGTCGCGCTCGCTCTACCGACCGATCACCGATCGCAGCCATTCGCTTTGATCGCCGCGTCGATCATCGGCGGCGCCGCTGCATACCTCCAGCTCGGATGGCTCGTGTGGGGAACAGTAGAGCTGTGCAAACGCAAAGCGATCAAGGTCGCTGAACCCCATCGCATTCTTCTTCTCCTCGGCGGTGTGGGCGTGGTCTCCGGCGCGATCCCGTTCTTCGTCGGGCGCGACCCGGCCGTTCATCGATTCTTCTATGTCGGTCTGCACGCGCTCGGCGCGGCGCTGGCCTTTGTGGTGTGCGGCATGGCCGTCCGCCGTTTTCGTGGCGCCGGCTTCACGGTCGCCGCGATCGCGCTCGCGATCTACGGATTCGTTCAACTCGATGAGTTCATCACGGTGATGCGCAGCGTCGTCGGAAAGACGACCGCGCTGCCGCTCTTCGCTCTCGGCATGTCCGAGCTCGCCGGCTGCGCGATCGTCGCGCTGGGGACGGTGTTGATCGTGCTCGAGGATCAGCGCGAAGCTTCGGTGCTGGCGTCGTCGCAGGTCGAGCAGCTCGCTTACTACGACACTTTGACCGGTCTTCCCAACCGCGCTCTTTTCGGCGATCGTCTCGCCGTCGCCCTCGGCCATGCGGCACGACATCGCTACAAGCTGGCGGTTCTCTTCCTCGATGTCGATCGCTTCAAGCAGATCAACGACTCGCTCGGCCACACGATCGGCGACCGGCTCCTCAAGATCGTCGCGGCGCGGATCCGCAGCGCCATTCGCGAAGAAGATACAGTGGCGCGCTTCGGCGGCGACGAGTTCACGGTTCTCATTCACATCATCGGCAAGATCGAGGATGCCGGAAAGATTGCACAAAAGATTCTCGATTCACTGAAGACGCCGATCACGATCGACGAGCGCGATTTCGTCGTCACCAGCAGCATCGGTATCTCGATCTATCCGATCGACGGCGTTGACGCCGAAACACTGATCCGAAACGCAGATACGGCGATGTACCGGGCCAAGGATCTCGGCCGAAACACGTTCCAGTTCTACGCCGCGACGATGAATCACAAGGCGCTCGAAGCGCTCGAAGTGGAGAACGGTCTGCGGCGCGCTCTGGCGAACAGCGAGTTCGTCTTGTACTATCAGCCGCTCGTCGATGTTTCTTCAGCAACCGTGTTCGGACTCGAAGCGCTCATCCGTTGGCAACATCCGGAGCTTGGCCTTTTGCGCCCCGATCGTTTCATCCCTGCCGCGGAGCAATCCGGATTGATCATCGCCATCGGCCGCTGGGTCTTGCGCGAGGCATGCAGGCAGGCGAGCGAGTGGCACCGTCGCGGGCACAAAGTGATCATGGCCGTCAACCTTTCCGGACGTCAGTTCAGCGATCCCGATCTGCTGCACCACATCAGCGAAGCGTTGGAGAGCGCCGACCTCAAGCCGGAGTTTCTCGAGCTGGAGATCACCGAAGGCTACGCGATGCAAGACGTGCAGAAAGCGATTCAGACGCTCAAGCAACTCAAGGCTCTCGGTGTGCGCATCGCCATCGACGACTTCGGCACCGGCTACTCGTGCCTCAGCTATCTGAAGCAGTTTCCGATCGACACGCTGAAGCTCGATGGATCGTTCGTTCGCGATCTGGCCGCGCCCGAAGATGCGCAGATCGCGCTGGGCGTCATCGCCCTTGCCCACAGTTTGAAACTCAAAGTGATCGCCGAGGGAGTCGAGACGATCAGCCAACTGGCGTTTTTGCGCGAGCACTCCTGCGATCGTCTGCAGGGATATCTCTTCAGCCGGCCGATGCCGCCGGCGAATTTCGACCGGTTCATGAACCAGAAGGACGCTCTGCGATTCGCGAAATCGCATTGACGCACTGAGGGCGCGAGAAGACATGGCCGACTACCAGACGTGGAACATCGCCATCACCGCGTCGGGGTTTGTTGTCGCCTGTTTCTTCGGCTGGATGCTCCTTCTGGAGCGCAAGCGTTACAACGCTTCGACGGCGGAGGTCAAACGGCTCGCGTTTCACGACGCCTTGACTGATTTGCCGAATCGCCTGTTGTTCATGGATCGCGCGGCCATCGCCTTCGCCTACTCCCGCCGTGCCGGCACGAGCGTGGCCATCGCTTTTCTCGACCTCGATCGCTTCAAGTTCGTCAACGACTCGTTCGGTCACCACGTCGGCGACGACGTGCTGCGCGGCGTGGCCGAGCGGCTCCGCGACTGCCTGCGCGAAGAAGACACCGTCGCTCGCATCGGCGGCGACGAGTTCACCGTGGTGATGCCCGGCCTGAGGAATAACGACGACGTGGTCAAAGTGGCCACGAAGATTCAGGATGTCTTCCATCGATCGCTGTTCATCGGCGGGCGCGACATCGTGGTCAGCGCCAGCATCGGCATCAGTGTTTATCCCGAGGATGGCGGCGACGCCGAGACACTGCTCAAGAACGCCGATGCCGCGATGTACCGCGCCAAGCAGCGAGGCGGCGACAACTTCCAGATGTACACGTCCGCACTGAACATTCACGCCGCCGAGGAGCTGGCTCTCGAGTCGAGGCTGCGCCTGGCCATCGCCAGACAGGAATTCATTCTCCACTATCAGCCGCGTCTCGATACCGCCACAGGTCGCGTCGTCGCATTCGAAGCTCTGCTGCGCTGGAACGATCCCGATCGCGGGCTGATCATGCCGAACGAATTCCTTCGCGCCGCGGAGATTTCAGGTCTGATCGTTCCCATCGGCGAATGGGTCATGCGCTCGGCCTGTCGTCAGGCGAAGCACTGGCATGACGACGGATGCCGCGATCTCATCGTCTCGGTCAATCTTTCCGCGCGTCAGTTCCATCGCCCCGATCTTTCGCCGATGATTCGAGAAGCGCTGCGCACCTCCGGCCTTCCGCCGCAGTTCCTCGAGCTGGAGATCGAAGAGAGCTGCATCATGGGGAACACCGAGTTCAGCATGCGGATCCTGCGCGAGTTGAAATCGATCGGCGTCCGCGTGCTCGTCGCCCATTTCGGCGCCGGTTACTCATCGCTGCGCGATCTGCGCCGGCTTCCCATCGACGGCCTCAAGCTCGATCGCTCGTTTCTCGCCAACAATGGTCTCGACAATCGTCCGCTGGCGACCGCCGCCCTCGGAATGGCGAAGGCGCTGCACCTCAAGGTGATGGGGGAGGGAGTCGAGACGCAGGAAGCGGCCGATTTTCTACGGTCGCAGTCGTGCGACGAGATTCAGGGCTTCCTCTTCAGCAAAGCGGTGCCGCCGCAGGAGTGCGACCGCTTCATTACCTTCGATGGGCCACGAGAGGACGAGGAGCCGGAGCCCGAACATCCATCGTAACGATTCGCCCGCTCTTCATCACGAACACAACATGCTCGAGCGCAGTGATATCGTGCAGCGGATCGCCATCCACCGCGATCAGATCGGCGTCGAATCCCGGCGCAATCGATCCGACACGATCGCCGATGCCGAGCGATTCCGCGGCGAGTGATGTCGCGGAGATGATCGCCGCCATCGGATCCTGACCGCCGGTGCGCACGCGGTAGACGAGCTCCTGGAAGTTCCGGCCATGCGAGCCGGCCACTGCATCCGTGCCGAACACGATCTTCAGCCCCTTCGTCTTCAGGCCCATCTTGAAAACGTTCAGCACCTTCGGGACGGCCTTCTCCATCTGCGCGAACCCCTCCTCCGTGTAATTGCCGATGCCGAGGAAGTGCGACTTGTTCTCGAAGTAGTTGCGGAAGACGAGATCGGTGTTCGGGTCGAAGTACGTGCCACGCTCCGCCATGAGATCGAGCGTGCCCTGATCGATCAACGCGCCGTGCTCGATCGATGTGCATCCGGCGAGGACCGAGCGGCGCACGCTCTCGGGGCCGTGCGCATGCACTGCCGTTCGCATCCCGTGGCGTTTCGCTTCGCCGCACGCGGCATCCATCTGCTCCTGCGACATCGTCGGTCCGCCGCCGTTGCGAATGCTTTGCGACGCAAAGATCTTCACGACATCCGCTCCCTCTTTCGCGAGCCTTTGCACCGCCTCGCGCAACTGATCGGGAGTCAGCTTGCTGTCGGTGATCGGTTCGATGGCCGTCAGGATGCGCGGACCGGGGAGAATGCCGCGAGCGATCGCGTCGCGTAAAGGCTTGTCCACCGGCGCGCCGAGCGACTGTACCGTGGTGATGCCGCTGATCAGCGTCGCATACGCATTCTCCGCTGCGTACAGCGCCTTCTCTTCGCCCGATTCGTTTTCCCCTTCGCTCGAACGACCGTTGGCGTCGAAATGCCATCCGACGTGCACGTGCGTATCGATGCCGCCGGGCATGAGCGTTCGGTTGCCGAGGTCGTAGTCGGCGCGTGCGGGTTGCTTGTCGATCCGGACGATCTTCGCGCCGTCGACGACAACTGCGGCGTTGCGTATCACCGCGCCGCGTCCGTCGATCACGCGCGCTGCGCGAATCGTCGTCTCGGTTGCGTTGATGTGAACGGATGCAAAAAGAAGGAGGGGGAGGAATCGTCGCATTCGCGTGAGTGTAGCGTTACGCGTTCGCTGAATCTTATTTTGAGTACATCTTTCGGGCCGCCATTCGAACGAGTGAGGCCTTCGCGTGAGTCCGTAACGAGCCTGCTTTCAAGGAGTTGCTCGCTAAGTTTGAAAACCGGTGAGGCGGCTCACAGAATGATCGACGGCCTTGGAGCATGATCGCGGCATGCGAAAACTACTCTCTCTCTCGATCGCACTTATCGCAGTTCTCGGTGTGTCCATGTTGGACCTGCACGCCGCCAGCGACGTGCTGACAGCCAACGGACAGGTGACGGTGGTTGTCGGAACAACGTTGCAAGTTCTGACTGTGCCCAAGGGCGAAGTCACCGTGCAAACTGATGCGAGCACGGTGATCAGGAAGCAGGGTGAGCAGATCACCGCCGCGCAAATCAATGCCGGCGATCACGTGAACTGCCTCGGTCTGCGCATCGACAATCAAACGATGAAGGCCCGGCAGATTGAAGTCCGCGGAAACAGTCAGTAAGACGTAGCGCATACAGCAGTCTGCACTCGAAGGGAGGCGTACGATACGCCTCCCTTTTGTTTGGAGGAATGAATGCGAACGAAGCTCTTGATTCTCACGATCGCAGCGATGCTCAGCGCGTGCAACATGCATGAGTCTGTGACGGGAAGCTATGGGCAGCGCATCGTCACTGGCCAGGTCGTGGTCGCGAACAGCGACGCAACCGGCGTCGAGGTCACAGTTCTCGGCACAGGGATGTCGGCCACTCTTGGCTCTGATGGCCATTTCACTTTTATCGGTGTGCCTGACGAGGTAGAGCTTTCGTTCCGCAGGGCCGACGGCATCGACACGCGTCTGCGCGTTTCGAATTCATCGAAGCCGCTCGCCATCGAGCTTTCGGGCAACACCTCGCGACGCCGCGGCGTCTCGCCGAAAGATCCCGGCCCCGCACAACAGTATGAAGGTGTGATCCGCGAAGTGTCGTCGGATTCGCTCACCGTGTTCGACTCGCATCACAACGAGGTGAAGATCGCACTCACCTCGACGACTCTCATCCGCGACGGCAACAAGAACCTCACAGCGGCGGACCTGCACGTCGACGACCAGGTACACGTGAAAGCGCTCGTGATCAACGACGTACTGACGGCCACACAGGTGATCGTTCAGCAGCAGGAAGGTGACGACGACGACGATGACAACAACGGCGGCACGACGATGACCGCGAACGGCCTCGTGACGGCGACCGCCGGCACGACGCTCACCGTCCTGAGCCAGCCCAAAGGCGAAGTCGCCGTGCAGACTGATACGAACACGATCATCAGGAAGCAAGGACAACGCATCACCGC
>DASYUK010000195.1:0-5961 GCA_036001325.1 Thermoanaerobaculia bacterium | reverse complement strand
GTCTTCGGATTCATCAATGACCGTCCGATGGGCTACCCCAATGGAAGACTTCAGGGATACACCTACGGCAAGCCGGCCAACATCGGCGTCGCGACCGATGAAGATGCAGCGGCCACCGTCGCGCACGAGATCGGTCACACCTATGGACTCGGCGATACCTACGATGGTGGCAGTCTCGCTTGCGCCGTGAATCCCGCTCCCGATGAGTTCACGGGAAAAGACTTCGATGATCCGAGCAAGACGGCGAAGTGCAGCTCAGGCAAAGTCGCGCTCGAAGGTGTCAGCGGCACGAAGATCCCCGCCTCCGATCATCCGTACGATGTCGGCGGGCGCGGCGCGCTCGGCGATGCGGCGGAGTACATGGGCTCAGGCGGAAAACAGGATCAATTCTGGACGACGCAGGAGGCATACGATTGGCTGTTCGACAAGCTTGCTCCTACGGCGGCTGGAAGTGAGCGTCTTCACAAGCTGGCGACTCCGCAACGGTTCATCCAATGCTTCGGCGTGATTCGTCAGAACGCCGCCAACGCGAGTGATGTCCAGATGGAGCCATGCTGGTCGTTCCTCGACACGGATCCGATTCCGAGCACGACCGGCCGTTACATGTTCGCGGCAGTCGATGCTGCGGGGACGAGACTGGCGACCGATGCCATCGATCCGGAGTTCGATCCCGTTGGATCGAAGGGCCTGCCTTCGCAACACATCGATTCCGCGCCGTTCGTGAGCGAGATGAGCTTTCCCGAAGCAACGGTGAAGCTGCAGGTGATCCGCGACGGCAATGTCGTGCTGGAGATCCCTGTCAGCGCGCACCCGCCGGTGGTCACTAACGTGGCGCCGCAGCTCATCGGCAAAGTCGACGGACCGATCACGATCACCTGGGATGCCAGCGACGCCGATGGCAACGCGCTCATGTACGAAGTCGAATACAACGCCGACGTGACGGACGAAGATTCGGAATGGGAAGTGCTGATGCGCGACCTCAAGGACCGCCGCTTCACAATCGACTTCTCCGACATGCCGGGCGGCTCACACAGCAAGATCCGCGTCTGGGCCACCGACGGCATTCACGCCGCGGAGGCCGACAGCCTCGAGTTCTCCGTGCAGCCCAAACCTCCCGAAGTCTTCATCGCCGAACTTGACAGCCCGGTCGTGCAATCGGGCCACGAGGTCGTCCTCGACGGCGATGCGTTCGATCTTCAGGACGACGACATCACGGAGTCGGAGCTGCAGTGGACGTCGAACATCTCCGGCCTGCTCGGCATCGGAACGCCGTTGAAAGTGACGCTCCCGCTCGGGCTGCACACCATCACGCTGAGCGCGACGAACAGCCTCGGACTGAAGGGAACGGCGGCGACGAAAGTCAACGTGGTCACCGAGACGAAGCGCCGCGCCGTACGTCGCTAAGCTTCTGCGCACGTTGCAGTCCCTCGACCGCCGGCGTGCGACCGGGCGTTCTCTCCAGCGCTGTCCGATACGCCTTCTCGGCATCCGCCGCGCGGCCGGCCGCGAGTAATTCATCGGCGAGGAGCTCGAAGGTCGGTTTCTCGATGCTCGGTGGTCCGAATTCGAATGGCATCGCTCTCTCTTCGGCCGCTGCTTTCTGGAGCAAGGCGATCGCTTCGTCCTTCTTCCCTTGCACGCTCAACTGCAGCGCCTCGACCTGATGCAACACGATCGCGACGCGCTCGCGATCACCGGGCTTCTTGTCGTCCTGCTCTTTCTGCAAAGCCCGAAGGCGCGCTGCCGCTTCATTCAGCGCATCGGCATCCCGGCGTTGGGCGGCGGTCAGCGCATCGCCGTAAGCGATCGTGAACTTCGCCCATGCGGGAGCATCGGGAATCGTGATCGGATCGACATTGCCGCCGCCGCTCGTGATGTAGAGAACGCGCATCTCCGAGAAGGGATCGGCGGCGGCCGCGCCGCCGACTGCCGAGGCCTGACATTCGTCGAGCATCTTCTTCGCCTCGGCCACGCGCTTCTCCTGCAGATATGCGTACTCGAGCCATTGGGAATAGTGACCGCATGGCGAAACGATCTTCTGCGCGGCGATGGCGCGACGGTTCGCATCGATCACTTCATCCCACATCCCCATGGCGATGAAGATGTGCGACGTCATGTGCAGCGCGTGCGGAGCCTTCGGCGCTACCGAACCATAGAGACGGGCCGCACGCAAACCGAGCGGTGCATGGATGACATCGTCATACGAGTGGATGAGGTAGTGCAGCACACCGGGATGGTGTTGATGCGTCGGAAAGACCTCCTCGAGCAGCGCCGCCGCGCGCATGTAGGTCGCGAAGTCGCGCCCCTCGTGCGCCGTACCGAGAAGCGACAACGCATAGAACGCAGTGGTGTCGACGTCCTCGGGATAGCGCTCATGCAACGCCGCCATCGCATCGGCGTATTTGAAATCGCGCTCTTTCTTCGTGCCCTCGCCGTAGAGCACTTCGACCGTGCGAAGGTAGGCGCGTTCGCGGTCGGTCTTTGGCCTCGGGACGAGGCTAAGGCGCTTCAATGCTGCTCGCGCCGCGTCGAGATCCTGCTGCATCCAGATCGGATGCGTGTACGTCATTGCTTCGCCCCAATACGCCATCGCAAAATCGGGATCGATCTTCTGGGCCTTCTTGAAGCTCTCCGCGGCCTCGGGGTACTCGAAGTTGTGCAGCAGCGCGAGCCCGTGAAGAAAATCGGCCTGCGCCGCCGGCGCGCCGGAGTTGGCGAAAGCCACGACGCCGACGTCGGCATCGGCGGCGATCAAAGCGATGAGGAAAAGGGCAACGTGCATGATTGCTATGGTGTAGCGGCGTGCTTCAGCACGCCGGCGCGCTGAAGCGCGCCGCTACACGACTATTTCACTTCCCGAGTTTGGTCTGGAGCTCCTTCGCCCGTGTCAGGTGCTCGCGAAGCGTGGGAAGCGTCTTATCGATGAAGCTCTTGACGTCGGAGTCGGCGGCGACCTTCGCTTCGTCTTCGAACATCTTGATGGTGCTGGTGTGGTCGTCCACCATCTGCTTGATAAACGCCTGGTCGAAGCTCTTTCCGGTGAGCTTCATCAGACGCTCCTTCGCTTCTTTCATTTTTGACTGCAACTCGCTCGGAATCGTGACGCCCTTGGTCGACGCCAGTTGGGCCAGCTCCTGATTGGCCTTGCCGTGATCGTCGATCAGCTTCTGTGCAAACGCCTTGACGTCCGCATTGCTGGCGTGTGAGACGGCATCCTGCGCGAGCTCGACTTCCGCTTTACCGCCCTTCCCCGCGTCGGTGACGAAGTCCTTGTCCTTGTCACTCAACATCGTCCCCGCAACCGTGGTGGTGACGGTTGTCTCTGTCGTGGTCACCGACGTCGAGGTCGCAGTCGTCTCGGTGGCTGTGGCGCTCTGGGTGTAACTCTCTTCCTTCTTGCATGCGGCCGCGATCAAAACGAGGATTACGGCGATGAAAATCATCCGCTTCATGACTTGTCCTCCTGCGATGAGGCGTGCAAGAACGGTACTCTGTGGCAGACTGCCGCACCATGAAGACCATCGTCATCACCGGAGCCAGCGGCGGCATCGGTGCCGCGCTGTCGCGACACCTCGGACGCGAAGGTCACCGGCTCGTGCTGGCCGCGAGACGCATCAATGAGTTGAACGACGTCGCGGCCGATTCGGGAGCGAACACGATCACGCTGAAAGCGGACGTCACGAGGCGCGCCGACGTCAACCGCATCCGCGATGAAGCACTCCGGGCTTTCGAGACGGTCGACGTGTGGGTCAACAATGCCGGACGCGGCATTACCCGACAGGCTCTCGATCTCACCGACGAAGATCTCGACGAGATGATGGCGATCAATGTGAAGTCGGCGCTCTACGGCGCGCAGGCAATCGTCCCGCACTTCCTCGAGCGCGGGCGCGGACATCTGATCAACATCTCCTCGTTTCTGGGACGCGTGCCGCTGGCGACCCATCGCTCCGCATACAACGCGGCCAAGGCGGCACTCAATGCGCTGACGGCGAATCTGCGCGTCGACTTGCATCGCCAGAATCCGCATATTCATGTTTCGCTGGTGATGCCGGGACTCGTCACCTCCGACTTCGCGAAGAATGTGCGTGGAGAAGCATCGGCCGTCGCGCCGCCATGGATTGGTGGAGGACAGGCGCCCCCGCCTGTCCAAACTTCGGAGGAAGTCGCGGAGGCCATCAGCAGAGTGATCGAGAATCCGGTCGCAGAGATCTACACGAATCCGGCGAACGCAGCTCTGGCGAAGCGCTACTTCGAGGATGTCGCCGCATTCGAACAGAGCTTTTGAATGAGCCTGCAACATGGACGTGTGCAACAACCGATCGTTCGCAAGGGACGCGTGATCGTCTACCGCATCTTTGACCTTGCCGAAGAGATCGATCTCCGCAGCGTCGAATCGCTGCTTCGCGAGCGCCAGACCTCGCGACTATCGTTGGCGCGAACCACGGGCTACGCCCTCGTCGTTCGCAATGCTCCGGTCACCCTGGCGCTGGGCGCTTCCACGATTCGCGTCGGTGCGGCGCCGCTGAGCGCCGACGTGTACGCGCGCATCTGGGACTACGGAGTGGTTTCGATCCAATTCCATCTCGCGCTGCGGAGTGGAATGAGTTGGAATGAGCTCGTCGGTCTTGCTGCCGCTGCGGAGGACGACAACGACTTTGATCAAGCCTCGCGCGTCCGCGCCTCGGAGTTACTGAGCGCGCTGCACGCCGCCTTCAAGCAGCCGCACGAGCCGCGCGGCATGGAAGACTACATCGTTTATTTCCTGCAGGAGATCGATGGCATTCGCTCAACGGCCGATCTCGCCGATGCGGCCGACATCCCGGCGTTGATTCTGGGCGAGCCGTCTTCGACCCTCTCCTCGCGGCTTCGGAAAACGATTCTCGACAGCTCGTTCCAGTACTCGACGGAGGATCTGGCCGTCGTCGACTGGAACAGCGCCCTGGTCGTCGAGCCGGGTGGCAGCCGCGATGTGGCGGACATGCTCGAATTCGCGGCCACGCATCTGACGGAGTTCCGCTACTTCGACGAGCTGCTCGACGACAAGCTGGAGCAGTTGTACGACTCGATCGAGCGTCGCCGGCTCTCGCTGTTCCGCGGCCATTACGAACAGCTTTCGCGCGAAGCGAGCTCGCTCTACATCGAGTTCTCCGACTTCGTGGAGCGAGTAGAGAATTCACTGAAATTCGTCGGAGATTTCTATCTGGCCACGATCTTTCGAGCCGCTGTCACCCGCTTCAATCTGCGCGAATGGGAGGAGAGCGTCACGCGGAAGATGAATGCGCTGGCCCGCATCTCGGAGTTACTGAAAGGCCAGGTCGATGTCCAGCGCAGTCATTGGCTGGAGATCATCGTGATCGCGTTGATTCTGTTCGAAGTCGTCTCGGCCATCGTACGGATCACATGAACACGCGCATCGAGATCATCGGCGGGATCACCACATTTCTGGCGATGGCCTACATCATCGTCGTGAATCCAGCGATTCTCAGCGCAGCGGGATTACCGGTCGGCGCGAGCACAGTGGCGACGATCCTCGTCGCCGCGTTCGGCTCGCTGCTCATGGGCCTCTACGCGAATCGGCCGATCGCCGTCGCCCCCTACATGGGCGAGAACGCCTTCATCGCCTTCGGTCTGGCCGCGCTCCACGTCACATGGCAGCAGCGCCTCGGATCGGTCTTCGTCAGCGGCATCCTGTTTCTCATCATCACCTTCGCCGGTTTGCGCGCGTGGCTGGCCAACGCAATCTCGCCGTCGCTGAAGTACAGCTTCGGTGTGGGCATCGGTCTGTTTCTCGCCTTCATCGGTCTGAATGAGACCGGCATCGTGGCGAGGGCGGAAGCGGTGCCGGTGAAGATCGGCAATCTGCGCGATCCGCAGGTGCTGCTCGCCGTTGGGGGCTTCATTCTGATCATGGCGCTGCTTCATCGCCGGATCCGCGGCGCGATCCTCATCGGCATCGCCACC
>DASYUK010000194.1:0-1594 GCA_036001325.1 Thermoanaerobaculia bacterium | reverse complement strand
TGGCTCACCAAGCGAGGGGAATCGGTGGCAGCGCTGCAGACGACTCTGACCACGCCGGTCGGACTGACGATGCCGCCGATCACCGTTTCGCAGTTGGAAAAGGTGTTCACCGCCCCCGTCAACAGCACGAAGTTTCGCGGTCTCTATCTCACCGTCGCGTTCAGTGAAGTGCCGGATCGCACGACTCACGAGTTGTTGTCAGCGCTTCTGACACAGCTCGAGGGATCGATCGAGTCGTCGACCGCGCGCTCAGCGCTGCATACGACGCGACTGCGAATCGCGGAACGGCTCATCGAGCCCGACTTCAACAATCTCGCGCAATTGCGAAGGCATTGCGACCAGGTCGCAGAGGTGACCGAGGCGTTCACGAACTTTTTGGGATTGGCGGCGGCGGAGGCGGAGATGGTGAAGGTCACCGCGCTCGTCCACGATGCCGGCATGCGCCTGCTCGATTACGACCGGCTCTATCGAAAGCGCGAGCTCACGCACGATGAGCTGGCGCTCCTCCGCGAGCACGTCATCGTCGGCGCCGCCCTCGTCGAGCCGCTCCTCGGAAACGACGTCGCTCGTGCGGTGCTGTCTCATCACGAACGCGTTGACGGCGCCGGCTATCCGCATCAGCTTCGCGGCGAAGACATCCCGCTCGCTTCGCGCATCGTGCAGATCTGCGACACATACGTGGCGATCAGCGATGCCGAGACGTATCAGACTCCCGGGACGCCGGAAGGAGCACTCGCCGCGATCCGCCGCGGCGCCGGCGGCCAGTTCGATCCGGAGCTGGCCATCCGCTTCGAAGAGATGATGCGCACGCGGACTGCTAAACTCCCGGCTCGATGAAGATCGATCGTCACGAAGCGCGGCGCATCGCCGATCTCGCTCATCTCGAATTCGATGACGCGGGCCTGGAGCGCATGGCGGACGAGATGACGACGATTCTCGGCTATATCGAGATGCTGACGGCGGTCGATACGGCATCCGCCGCCGAGGGCGCCGGCGCTCCACCAACACCATTGCGCGAAGATGTTCTCGCGCCGTCGGTCGATCGCGAGAAGGTCGCGCGCAATGCGCCGGCTTGGGACAACGGGTTCTTCGTCGTTCCCGCGGTCATCGAGGGAGAGTAGTGTCCGACGTTCTCGAGCTTCCGTTCACTGAGGCGCGCGGGCAGGTCTCGCCAACCGAATACGTCGATGCATCCATGCGCGCGATCGAATCGCGCAATGCGGCGCTCAATGCGTTTCTGCGCGTGAGCGACGAGCCGCGCGGCGATTTTCCGATCGCCATCAAAGACAACATCGTCACCACCGAGATGCCGACGACTTGCGCGTCGCGGATTCTCGACAAGTTCGTTTCACCGTTCGATGCCACGGTCGTCGAAAGACTTCGCGCACGCGGCGCCGCGATCGTCGGCAAGACGAACCTCGACGAGTTCGCGATGGGATCATCGACAGAGCACTCCGCATTCGGTCCGACCCGCAATCCGTGGGACACGACGCGCGTTTCGGGAGGCTCGTCCGGCGGGTCCGCTGCGGCGGTCGCCGCGCGCATGGTCCCGGCGGCGCTCGGCTCCGATACGGGCGGCTCGGTGCGACAGCCG
>DASYUK010000193.1:0-2593 GCA_036001325.1 Thermoanaerobaculia bacterium | reverse complement strand
CCCAATCCTTCCGGGTGTCGTGACGAATGGCAACAAATCGACGACATTGTCTCGGTTCGTAGACAGTCCCGTGCACGAAGATGACCGGGTGCCAGGAATTCTTAAACACATATAATACAAAAGACTTAGCTGATAAGCAGCGGGCCGGATTCCACGACAAATTCAATAAGTCGAATTTGTCACTTCGGTTTGGTGAACTCGGCGTTTGCTCGTCTTCGGCGAGCACCGCGGCGACCTCCGACACTGGACCATCCCCTCGCTCATTGTGCTCTCGACGCTCCTCGGCCTCGGCGCTTCCACATTTACTCCCCTTTCCCGATCTCTCCATCGTTTGTGGGGAGCCGAGGGGGCAGATCGCGCCTGGCCTTCGCGCCGATCTGTTGATCATCGAGTCCGGCAAGAATGTCTACATGTAGTCCCCATTAGCGTCAGTGACCGCGGTTCGGTTTCCCGCAATGCAGCTGAGGTCAACGTGACCAAGACGCTGGGTAGCGGAACACCTCCGGTCGTTAACGCAAGAACCTCATTCAAACCCTCCTCGGGAATCAAAAGCACTTGGATAAGCGGATCAGACAGCGAACGTAATCGCGGCACCAATGCAGTGACGCGGGTGCGCACGTTGGGGGCCGATCGACAAGAATCTAACAAACTGACTGGTAATGACTTGGTGACGAGAGGCGCTCGCTCAATTCCATACGTTGAATATCTTGAAACTTGAATGAGAGAGCCGAGCAGAGCGTCTTCAAACTCCGGCGTACCGCATCACCTGCGGATGCGCCGCAGCGCGGCCTCGATCGTCGGCGACTGAAAGACGAATCCTTCCCGCATCGCCCGTCGCGGAACGGCGCGTTGACCGCCCAGAAGCGCTTCGTCGGCCATCTCGCCGAATATGAGCCGCAGAGCGAAGGCTGGCGCCGGCATCACCGCCGGGCGATGCAGAACGCGGCCGAGCGTTTTCGCAAATTCGCGGTTCCGCACCGGCTCCGGCGCAGTGATGTTGTAGACGCCACGGACATGGTCGTGATCGATGGCCCATTGGATCGCATCCAATACATCGTCGCGATCGACCCATGACATCCACTGTTGCCCGCTCCCAACCGGTCCGCCGGCGCCGAATCGGAATGGCACGACCATTTTCGCGAGAGCACCGCCATCGGCCGCGAGCACGACGCCAAACCGCAAGATCACCACGCGCGCGACCGCCTCGGCGCGCTTCGCGGCGCTCTCCCACTGCTCGACGAGATCGGCGAGAAATCCTCGGCCCTTCGATGAGCTTTCCTCGACAGGAGTGTCGCGGTCCGTTCCGTAGTAGCCGACAGCAGATGCATTGATGAGTGTCCGCTTCTTTCGCGGCGCGCTCATGAGCGCGGCGACGATTGCGTTCGTGGCTTCGACCCGGCTGTTGATCAGACGTCGCTTTCGCGATTCGGTCCAGCGGCCGGCGCCGACATTCTCGCCGGCGAGGTTGACGACGACATCGGCGGCGTCGATCTCCGCAGTCCATGAGCCGGGCGTAATTCCGTCCCAACGCACGCCGCGTCCGGCTTTCACCTTCAACGGATCGCGTGACAAAACGGCAACGTCATCGCCGCGCGCCATGAGACGGCGCACGAGCGGCTCACCGAGGAAGCCGCTGCCACCAGCAACGACGATCTTCACCGCCGAAGTCTATCCCGACGAGGAAAAGAAAACGCCGCCGTTTGAGCGAGGACGGCGGCGGAGGAATGAGGAGAGTAGGAGATCGAAATGGTTCTCGCAGCGCTCACTGAATCAGACGCACGAGATGAAAAAACGTTACGCGATTCTCGACCGCGCGACGACCCTTCTTGGATCGGCCGCGTCCGCTTGGCGCTGCAGGCCGGCGAATGCGATCATCGCCGCGTTGTCCGTGCAGTAGCGCTTCTCGGGAAGACGGACAATCACCCCTCGCTTCCGGCCCCATTCGGACATCCGCTCACGCAATACACCGTTCGCGGCCACGCCGCCGGCGATTGCCACCTCAGTAGGTTTCGGCACATCGAGTCGCGACCACACCGCGTCGAGACGATCGAAGAGCGGCGCGAAGAGCGCGTCCTGAAACGTCGCGCAGAAATCGGCGAGCAGCTTCGCGTCGCCGTCGGCGCGGATGCCCTGCTCGCGCGCCAGCCGAATCGCACCGGCCTTGATCCCGGAGTACGAGAAATCGAGCGAATCGTCTTTGAAATGTGGGACCGCAAACGGGAAACGCCGCGCATCGGCCGATCCCGCCCGTGCATGCTTCTCGATTTGCGGCCCGCCGGGATACGGAAGACCGATGAACTTCGCGACTTTGTCAAAGGTCTCGCCGATTGCATCGTCTCGCGTGCGATTGAGCATCGTCACTTTGCCATTGCGCACGTCGTAGATCGACGAGTGTCCGCCGGAGATCACCAGCGAGATGAATCGCAGCGGCAGCGAAATCGCCGGACCTTCTTTTTGGAGATACGGCGAGAAGATGTGACCTTCGAGATGATTGATCGCTACAAGCGGGATGCCGAGGCCATAACTCAATCCCTGCGCACCGGCGACGCCGACAAGCAGCGCGCCGATCAGCCCCGGTCGCGACGTCACGGCG
>DASYUK010000192.1:0-4794 GCA_036001325.1 Thermoanaerobaculia bacterium | reverse complement strand
GCCGCCGTCAGCCGTGCAGTACTACTTCAGCGATCGTGGCGCATACCGCCTCGACGACATCACCTCCACCGACTTGAACGTGGTCTATTCGCTTCCGATCACGAAGGTGAATTTCTTCGTGAAGGCGGACCTCATCAACGTGTTTAACGAGCAGGGTGTTGAGTTTGTCGAAAACCCGACCAGCACCGGTGGAGCGGTCATCAACAAAACCGTGACGCTCACATCGACCCGCTTCAATCCGAAGACCGAAACACCGGTTCTCGGGACACACTACACGCTCCCGGCAGCATTCGGGCACCCTGTGAACAAGGACGCCTACCAGCTACCGCGGACGTATCGCTTCGCGGTGGGCGTTAAGTTCTAAGTCTCTGCCGCCTTCTCCCCGCTCAGCGGGGAGAAGGCATACCGGTTTCGGCAATCACATACGTGAGCGCCACAAGTGCCGCGGTATTCTGCGCCAGCTCGTGCGGATCGATCTTGTCGAGCGTATCCGCTGCGGAGTGGTGGTAATCGAAATAGTGGCGTTGATCGGGGACGAGACCGAAGCCTGTCACACCCGCATCGATCAGCGGCGTGGTATCCGCCCCGGTGTGCTCGGCGTTATCGAACTTCGCCGCGCCGACGCGATCGAGCATCGGCACGCGCGCTGCGAACTGACTCAGCGCATCGCCTTTGAGCGTCGTAAGAAAACCGCGCGGCGCGGCTGATCCGGCGTCCGTCTCGATCGCCGCGATGTGCTTCTCCTTCTTGTGATCCGCAAAGTACTGATTCCCACCCTTCCCCCCGTTTTCCTCATTCATGAAGAGCACGGCGCGAATCGTTCGCTTCGGAGTGAGACCGAGGTCGTGGATGAGACGCATCGTCTCCATGACCATGGCCACGCCGGCGCCGTCGTCGATCGCGCCGGTACCGAGGTCCCACGAATCGAGGTGCGCGCCGAGGAGAATGATCTCGTCGGGGCGCTCGCTGCCCCTGATCTCGGCCACGACGTTCGCCGACTCGACATCGGGCAACGTGCGCGGTCGCAGCAGGAGATGCATGCGGACCTTCTCACCTTTCGCGAGCAGGCGATGAATGAGCAGCGCATCCTCCGCCGCCAGCGCCGCGGCAGGGATCTTCTTCACTTTTCCTTCGTATCTCACGGCGCCGGTATGCGGCGTGCGCAGGGAATCGGAAGCGACCGAGCGAATGACGACTGCGAGCGCGCCATACGGCGATGCCTGATCGGCACCCTTGGTTCGAAATTCCTGCGCCTTCCGATACGCTTCGAACGAACGCCCGGCGCGTACGAGATCCATATCCATTGATCCGCTGAAGAAAACGATCTTTCCGCGGACATTGAGCGTTTTCAATTCGTCGAATGAACGCACCTCGACCACGTCGGCCACGAGTCCTTCGGGCGGCGTGGCCACGCTGCCGCCGAGCGTCGTGAGGACGAGGGGTTGATCGTTGTGCGAGACGAGACGCGCGCTCTCCACACCGCGAACCCAGTGCGGCACCATGACTTTCTCGGTGTGCGCGTCGATTCCCCACGATCGCAGGCGCTTCGTCGTCCACTGCACCGCAAGGGCCGCGTTCTTCGATCCGGTCAGCCGCGGACCGATGTTGTCGCTGAGATACGAGAGCGTCTCGTAACCGTGCGCGCTGTTGAGAGCAGCAGCCATGAGGCGCTCGGCATTCTGTTGGGTGTTGTCCTGAGCGCTGAGTGTGCCGGCAAGCAGCAACACGCAACCGGCAACTCGCCTCAGATCTCCTCCGTATCGATCTGCGCTCGCTGCAGCGATCCGGAGTAGTCGACGTAAATCGACTTCCACTCGCTGAACACGTCGATGCCGGCCACGCCCGCTTCGCGATGACCGTTCCCGGTCTCCTTCGTGCCACCAAACGGCAAATGCACCTCGGCGCCGATGGTCGGAGCATTGACGTAGAAGATGCCGGTGTACATATCGCGCATCGCCACGAATGCCTTGTTGATGTCGCGCGTGTAAATCGACGACGACAATCCGTACTTCACGCCGTTGCCGATCGCGATCGCTTCTTCGAGCGAATCGCACTTCATGACCGCGGTGACGGGGCCGAAGATCTCTTCCTGCGCGATGCGCATGTTCGGCTTCACGTTGGCAAACACGGTCGGCTGATGGAAGTGGCCCTTCGCGTAATCGCCATCCGTCAGCGCAGAGCCGCCGGCAACGATCGTCGCTCCTTCGTCTTTCCCGATCTTCACGTACTTCTCGACGGTCTTGAGCTGCGACGCGGAGATGTTCGGTCCCATCTCCGTCTTCGGATCGAGTCCATAGCCGACGCGCAACTTCTTCGCCCGGCCGGCGAGCTTGTCGACGAACTGGTCGTAAACCTTCTTGTGCGCGACGATGCGCGACGCTGCCGTGCAACGCTGACCCGCCGTGCCGAATGCTCCCCAAAGCGCGCCATCGACGGCGAGATCGACGTCGGCGTCATCCATCACCATGATGATGTTCTTGCCGCCCATCTCCAGATGAACGTGCTTGAACTGCGGCGCGCACGCGACGGAGATATCACGGCCGACGTCGGTCGAACCGGTGAACGAGATCACCGCGACTTTCTGATGCCTCAGCATCGGCTCGCCGACTTCCTTGCCGCCGCCGGTGACGACGTTGAACACGCCTTTCGGCAATCCCCCTTCTTCGAACGATTCCGCGAGCATCACCACCGAAAGCGGCGTGAGCGACGCGGGCTTGATGACGACCGTGTTGCCGCAGATCAAAGCGGCCATCGACTTCCACGCCGGAATCGCGATCGGGAAGTTCCACGGCGTGATCAAACCGGCGACGCCTAGGGGCATGCGGACGGCCATGTTGAATTTGTTGGGGAGCTCGGAAGGAGTCGTGACGCCATGCAGGCGGCGACCTTCGCCGGCCATGAGCAGGGCCATGTCGATCGCTTCTTGCACGTCTCCCTTCGTCTCCTCGAGAACTTTGCCCATCTCACGCGTCATCTCGCGCGCGATCTTTTCCTTGTCGCGTTTCAGGATGTTGCCGACGGCGTAGAGAAATTCGGCGCGCTTGGGCGCGGGCGTCAGCCGCCAGGCGTTGAACGCGGCGTGCGCAGCTTCGACCGCGGCGTTCAAATCATCCGCAGTGGAGTCCTGAAATGTGCCGATGAGATCTTCCCGATTGGCCGGATTGCGATTCTCGAACGTCTTCCGCGATTTCGACGCGACCCACTCGCCGTTGATGTAGTTCTTGTATTCGCGGGTTTCGCGCAGGCCTTCAGTGTGTGCTGACTTTTTGGTTGCGACTGCGGGCATGGGACCTCCGGTGTCGACAGCTACTTCACCTTCGCGGGCACGCTCTCCGCCGACTCCCGCGGCCGGGCCGACCCCATGTCCACCGAGCCGCGGAACTTCGCCCCCTCGGCGACGATGATCTTCGGCGCCTTGATGTTGCCGTCAACGACAGCCGTGGTCACGAGCTCTAATCGTTCATCTGCGGAGATGTCGCCGGTCACCTTCCCCTCGACGGTCACGTTTTTTGCGTGGACCGTCGCTTCGACACGCGCCTGGGTGCCGATGCGAAGATCGCTGGCCAGATTGATTTTTCCGCGGACCGTGCCTTCGATGACCACGGGTTCCGTCCCGGAGATCGTGCCGTCGATGGTCACGTTGGGACCGAAGAAAGTCATCATCACGCCCGGAGCGGCGGCAGCGGTTCTCGGTGTCTGCGGTTGCGTGGAAGGCTGTTCTTTGTTGGAAAAAAGCGCCATGGGCTCCGAAGCATAACAGCCGGATAAAGGGGAGTAAACTTCGCGCGCTTCAACGAAGCAGCGAGAGAGTCGTAAGGCAAAGGGGTTCTGCACAGTGCGACGTACAGCAGTGTTTTTTCTCATCGCGGTCCTGCTGTCCTGCAAAGGCCGCGGCGGCAAAGATCAGCAATACAGAGCGGAGAAGGTCGATCGCGGCAACATCACCATGACGGTGACGGCCACCGGCACGCTTTCCGCCGTCACGACCGTTCAGGTCGGCAGCCAGGTCTCAGGCGTCATCGCTCGACTTTATGCAGACTTCAACAGCCGCGTGAAAAAGGGGCAGTTGCTCGCCGAGCTCGATCCGACACCATTTCAACAGCAGGTGGAACAGCGCCAGGCCGACGTGACCAAGGCTCGCGTCGAGGCCGCGAACGCGAAGATCACTTATGACCGTCAGCGACGATTGGTCGCTGCCGGTCTCACGGCGCAGGCAGACCTCGACGCGGCGAAAGCGCAGTACGAGGGTGCGTCCGCGCAGGTGAAGCAGGCCGAGGCGGCGCTCTCTCAGGCGATGACGAACTTGAAGTACACGAAGATCGTCTCACCGATCGACGGCATCGTCGTCGATCGCCAGTACGACGTCGGTCAGACCGTCGCGGCGTCGTTTCAGGCGCCGACGCTCTTCTCGATCGCGCAGGACCTGACGAAGATGCAGGTGCAGGCCGACGTCGATCAATCCGACATCGGCCGCGTGCAGACGGGACAGGTCGCGCGTTTCACCGTCGACTCGTATCCCGATCAGGAGTTCCGCGGCCGCATCTCGCAAATCCGGCTCAACGCGACCGTGTCGCAGAATGTCGTCACTTATCCGGTGATCATCGAGGTGCCGAACCCCGACGAGAAGCTTCGCCCCAAGATGACCGCGAATGTGACGATCGATGTCGCCAATGTGCGCGATGTTCTGCGCATCGCGAACTCCGCGCTGCGATTCAAACCCGACACGTCCGCGACGAGCAGCGGGCCGAGTCCGGGGGCGACGAGCAGCGGCGGCGGAGGGTCGAGTCCGGAGAG
>DASYUK010000191.1:0-3269 GCA_036001325.1 Thermoanaerobaculia bacterium | reverse complement strand
ACCGGCCGTGGCACTCCCGCTCCGATCGATGCTCCACGGGTTCTCGTTGTGCGAGGGCTCTACGAATACGTACGAAATCCAATCTACATCGGTATTCTGCTGATCGTCCTCGGCTGGTCTGTCTACTTCGGTTCCGCGCGTCTCGTTCTCTATGCCACCGCGCTTGCGATCGTGTTTCACGTCTTTGTCGTTCTTGTCGAAGAGCCGGCGCTGCGGCGTCATTTCGGCGAGTCGTATGAACAGTATTGCCGTGATGTGCGTCGCTGGCTGCCGGGCAAGCGTTTTCAGCCCCCCGCGATGAGCCCGTCGTAGACGATCTGCGACCAGGTCTCCATCCGCTCGCGTATGCTCGCGAGCTCCGCGCGCCCGATCCACGAGCCACTCATCTTGTCGGTCTCGCGAATCGTCACGCTCGGTGTCGCCGCATCGAGCACGTAGACGGCGCCGAGGTGAACGCGGCCGACGTCGGTTGTATCGTCGTTGAGGATGCCGACGAAGCTGACCTCGTAGTCGCCGTCGACGCCGACTTCTTCTTCGAGCTCCTTCTGCAATCCACCCAGGACTGTCGGCGAATCGGGATTGATATGACCGCCGATTCCGAGGGAGAGCTTGTGATGAAGCCGCGCTTCGGTCTGTTTGGAGGTGCGCGTCAGAAGAAAGTACGACTCGCCGTGGCGGATCACGACGTACGGAATGATCTGCTTGTACTGCGGTGACTGCTCGGCGGTCGGCCGATCGATGAAGAAATGCTTGTCGGAGATGATGTCGAGGATGTCGTCGAGATGATCACGAATCAGATCGAACGTGCGACGTTCAATGTAGCGCGCGAGCTCGGAACGCTCGACGACCATCACCTGCTCCGTCATCGCATCGCTCGCAACACGTCATCGTGAAGCAGCCCGTTGGTCGAGAGGGCGCTGTCGGCTTTTTCATGCAGCGCGGTGAATCGTCCACCCGCTTCTTCGACGATCACTTGCACAGCGGCCATATCCCAGAGCGCGACGTTCATTTCGATCGCGACGTCCAACGCTCCCTCGGCGACGAGCATGTGCGACCAGAAGTCGCCGAAGCCGCGCGAGCGCGCGCAACGGCGAACGAGATCGAGAAAGCGATCGGCGAGGCCATGCGCATCGAAGTCGGTGATGCTGTCGTATCCGATCGCCGCATCGGCGAGCGCATCGATCCGCGACACGGAGATGCGGCGGCCGTTGCAGAATGCGCCGCGGCCGCGCGCCGCCGACCACCGGCGATGCAGCGCCGGAGCGGAGACGACGCCGATGGAGCCCTCCAGCGCGATGAGCGTGGCGAAGACCGGGACGCTGCGCACGTAATTTTTCGTCGCGTCGATCGGATCGATGATCCATCGTCGATTCTGCGAACCGCTCGATCCGAACTCCTCGCCGACGATGCCGTCGTCCGGCCGCTCGACCCGGAGGCGCTCACGAATCATGCGCTCCACCGCCTCATCCGCTTCGGAGACCGGCGTTCGGTCGCTCTTCGTTTTCACCGCCAGCGACGACGATTGAAAGTAGCGCATCGTGATCTCGTCCGCGGCGTCGGCCAGCGAGAGAGCGAGAGCGAGGTCGTCGTTCAAGGCGCGTCGAGGTTAGCATTTGGGCGGCGATGTTCGTGATGGCGTTTCTTCTGGCGATCTCCCTCCCGCCGTTGCGATGGGGCGGCGACGCCGAAGGTGGCGCGCCGTTCGTCGAAGCCGATCCGAGCGATCCATCGAAGCTGCGCGGCTTCGACGTCGAAGTGGCCGAAGAGATCGCGCGCAGCCTCGGCCGCCGTCCGGAGTTCGTGCAGGTCGCCTTCACATCGATCGATCAGTCGGTCGCGCGCGGTGATTTCGATATCGGAATGAGCGGCGTCGAGGACACGCCGGCGCGCCGAGCCGCGCTTGCCGCGACGATTCCCTACTACGAATTTCGCGAAGTGATCACGGTGCGCGACAAAGATCGCCGTCGCTTCCACACCCTCGCCGATTTTCGAGGAGGTCGATTAGGGACGCTCGGCGGCACGATCGCATACGAGATCCTGCTCGACAACGCGAATCGATATGGATTCGAAGCGATCTCGTACGACGATGACGTGCATCCGTACGAGGATCTACGCAACGGACGGCTCGACGGAGTGCTGCTCGATCACATCATCGCCGCGCGAGCGATGCATCGGACGAGCGGTCTCTACACACATCCGGAAGGGGTCGCCACCGGTCATTACATCATCGTGCTGGCGAAAGAGAACACGGCGTTGCGCGATCGCATCAACGATATCCTGCGCGCGCGCATGCGCGACGGAACGCTCGAGCGCATTTATCGCAAGTGGAACATCTGGGATGAGCAGGAGGCGAAATTCCTGGCGCAGCGCCCTCTCCCACCGGGAGAGGGTGGCGCGAAGCGCCGGGTGAGGGGCGTGATTGCATACCTCCCCAGCCTTCTCCGCGCCACTCTGATCACGATCGTCCTCTCCTGCGCATCGATGGCGATCGCCGTATTGATCGGCGTGCTCACGGCGACCGCCAGGATCTACGGCGGCGTGCTTCTGCGCTGGCTCTTCACGATTTACGTCGAAACGATCCGCGGCACGCCTGTGCTCCTTCAACTCTTCGTCATCTACTACGGATTCTCCGCGGTCGTGAGGTTGCCGGCATTTATCGCCGCGCTCGTCGGTCTCGGGCTCAATTACGCCGCATACGAGAGTGAGATCTACCGCGGCGCGATGGAGGCCGTACCGCGCGGGCAGCTCGAGGCGGCGCGCACTCTCGGATTATCAGAGGTTCAGGTGTTCCGTCTCGTGCGCGGACCGCAGGCGTTTCGCCTCGCACTCGCGCCGATGACGAACGACTTCGTCGCGCTGCTGAAGGATTCTTCACTCGTCTCGGTGATCACCGTCGTCGAGCTGACCAAGCAGACGTCGATCTTCGCGGCCAACATCGGGAGCTGGGTCGTTCCCGGAGCGATCTGCGCCGCGTTGTATCTGGCGTTATCACTGCCGCTCTCACGCGTGGCCCGCGCGCTCGAGCGAAAGTGGAGGATGCCGTCGGCGTGAGCGCGCTGCTTCGCATCAGCGATCTGAGCCTGCGGCGCGGCACGCGGGACGTTTTGCGCGGTGTCAGCTTCGAGGCACGTCGCGGCGAGCTCGTGGCATTGATGGGACTTTCCGGCGGCGGCAAGACGACAGTGCTGCGCACGATCACGGCGCTCGAGCCGTTCGATGCCGGCGCGATCGAAATCGACGGCGTGACGCTTCGACCCGGACCGTTGCCG
>DASYUK010000190.1:0-3419 GCA_036001325.1 Thermoanaerobaculia bacterium | reverse complement strand
GACGTCGTAAACGATGCGCACGCTCGTGCGCATCGTCGGCGGCTTCATGTCATCGGGATCGTGCTGCGTGAAGTCGGTGAACTCAGGAGCCTTTTGCCACGCAGGATCATCAAGATTCGCGTCGATGACGGGCGGCGCGGTGGCGCGCACCGCGTGCAACTGCGGATGCTCGGGCCAATTTGCGGCGTGAACCGGCAGCGCGACGGCGAGGATGAGAAGAGCGCGCTTCAATCGCGCAAAATGGTCGCACGATTCCCTCCGAACGTCAGTGTCCGATGCAGTCCTTCGCTTCCGCGAGCAGGCTGCTGATGTCATCAGTCGTTCGTCCTTAGTCGTTAGTCCTTGGTCGCTAGTCTCTTAACGACTAAGGACCAGGGACTAACGACTAACGACCAAGGCCCGTCGTTCAGGTTCGGCATCACGACGTCGAGAAGCACGACGTCGTAGTCCGAAGCGGCGAGGAGAGCGATGGCCTCGCGGCCGTCGCGCGCGGTCGTCACTTCGTAGCCGGCGTGCTCCAGCACCGTTCGTACGAGCATGCGGATCGACGCTTCGTCGTCGACAACGAGAATTCTGCGCTTGCGGGGCATGCAAAGGAGTTACGCAAGCGACCGACCAACGTAAGTCATTGAAAGCACATGCCGAGGCTGCGGGAAATGACCTTCTCGCGGGACACAGTGTCCTTCTCCCATCGGGAGAAGGTGGCCGAAGGCCGGATGAGGGGGCGCGATTCTCGGCAAGAGCCGCGCCCCAGGGGCCACCCTCTCCCGATGGGAGAGGGAGAAGGCATAATGACGCGCAAAGGGAGATCGTCATGACGTCACTTGCTGCGCTCTGGCTCCCGATCCTCCTCTCCGCTGTCTTCGTTTTCATCGTCAGCTCCATCATCCACATGACTCCGCTCTGGCATAAGAACGACTATCCCATGGTGCCGAATCAAGACCAGGTGATGAGCGGTCTTCGGTCGCTCGCGATCCCGCCAGGCGATTACGTCCTTCCTCGCGCGACGGACATGAAGGAGATGCGCACACCGGAGTTCAAAGAGAAGTTCAAGACGGGCCCGGTCGTGTTCATGACCATTCTCGACAAGCCCTCGATGTCGATGGCGCGGCCGCTCACTCTCTGGTTCATCTACATCCTCGTCACGAACTTTCTGGCCGCGTACGTCGCGAGTTGCGCTCTCGCGCCCGGCGCTGATCGCACAATGGTCTTCTGGATCATCGGAACGACCGCGTTCCTGGGCTACGTCGCCGCGCTGTGGCAGATGTCGATCTGGTACGGCCGCGCGTTGAGCATGACGATCAAGTCGACGATCGATGGCCTGATTTATGCGGCCGTCACAGCGGGAGCGTTTATCTGGTTGTGGCCGCGGTGAGCTCGACAGACATCCGGCAGTACGCCGCGGAGGCGCAATCGACCGACACGTTCGGACGCGTTCTCTGCAGCGCGCGGAATCATCATTTCGTGATCGACGGGCCGGTGCAGAACGGCTGTCCGGGCGAGGCGGTCACACCGCCGGAAGCATTTCTCACCGGAGTCGCGGCGTGCGGCGTCGAGCTGGTCGAAGTGATCGCGCGCGAGCTCGGGCTGCCGATTCCGACAGCGCGAGTCCGGATCGAGGGGATCGTCGACCGCAGTCGGCCGGTTCGCACGGACGTGACGGTATTCAACAGCGTCCGCATCCAGTTCTCGATCGGCGGCGTGACGCGCGATCAGGCCACCGACCTCGTCGATCGCTTCAAGAAACGCTGACCGCTCTACGGCACCGTCGCAGTTGCGACGCCGAGCGTGGAAGTCAATATCGATTAAGGTGTAGCGGCGGGCTTCAGCCCGCCGACGGCGCGCTGAAGCGCGCCGCTACACTGAGCACATGATTCAACGAGTCTTCGCGTTATGTTGTCTGATCGCCGCGACGGCGACGGCGCAGATCGTCGTCGACGCCCAACGCGTGGTGAGGACCGTGCCGGCCGGCTTCTTCGGAATCAATGCTGCGATCTGGGACGATCAGTTCGTCTCGCCGGCGACCAAAGAGGTCCTGACGAAGATGCCGGTGCGCATGCTGCGGTTTCCGGGCGGCAGCGCATCGGACGAATATCACTTCCTCGCGAATCGCAGCGAAGGGAGCACATTCCCCTGGCCTCTCGACTTCAACAAATTTGCACAGACCGCGACGGACCTCGGCGTCGACGTGATGATCACGGTCAACTACGGCACCAGCACGCCGGAAGAAGGGGCGTCGTGGGTCGAGTATGCAAACGTGAACTACCACCGCGGTTTCCGCTACTGGGAAATCGGGAACGAGGTCTATGGATCGTGGGAGACCGACAAGCACACGCGTCCCCACGATCCGAAGACCTACGCCGAAGCGGCGGCCACCTACATGACGCTGATGAAGCGCTTCGATCCGTCGATCCGCATCGGCATTCCGGTCGTACCGGGCGAGGATGCATTCGCGAACTACGACGAGGAGGTGGTGACGAATCCGCGGACCGGGATCGATCACAAGGGATGGACCCCGATCGTGCTGTCGCGATTGCGAGAGCTGGGCGCGCTTCCCGATTTCGTGTCGTATCACCGCTACGAGTATGACTACAACGATGAAGACGACGCGCGGCTGCTGACCTCCGCGGGCACATGGAAATCGGACATCGCCGCTCTTCGACAAATGCTCAACGATTACGCCGGCGATGCCGGCCGCGCGATCGAGATTCTCTGCACAGAGAACAACTCGGTGAGCTCGCGTCCGGGCAAACAGACGGTGAGCCTCGTCAACGCCCTCTACCTCGCCGACAGCCTCGGGCAAGCGCTGCAGACCGAAGTGGGCAGAGTGCTGTGGTGGGATCTGCGAAATGCCAAAGAGTTCTCGAACAACAACTCGCCCCTGCTCTACGGCTGGCGCACATACGGAGACTATGGAGTCATATCGCCGGCCGATGAGCGCTACCCGACCTCGTACGCTGCGGAGCTGTTCGCATCGTTCGCGCAACCGGGCGATGTCGTCATCGAAGCAACCAGCAGTTCAACCTCGCTGAGTGCGTACGCAGTCAAGCGGTCCGACGGCAGCATCGCGATTCTGCTGATCAACAAGAGCCGTGATCAGGCCACCGACGCGACGATCCAATTCAAAGGCTTCACTCCCTCGCTCAGAACCGTCTCGTTGCTCTCATACGGAATCGCGAACGACATCGCCTCGAGCGACATCACGCGTTCGACGCTGCATGCGCTCGTCGTGCACGCAGAACCGTATTCAGCGAATGTGCTGATCGTGTCGCCAGGGACCTCGCGACGACGTGCTGTCGTGCACCGGTAAACCGTCCTAATATACCGGCTGGCTCGGGTCAATGCGCGCGACCCACTGCACAATCCCTCCTTTGAGATTGCGCACGCGGCGGAATCCTGCGCCTTTGAGGAACTCGACC
>DASYUK010000189.1:0-26094 GCA_036001325.1 Thermoanaerobaculia bacterium | reverse complement strand
AAGACCGCGACGATCTTATCTACCGCCTGTAGAGCACGGATGAGGGCGAGTTGCGCGCCGGTCATGTCGTAAAAGCCGGCCACAATCTGGGGAAGTGTGGCGCCGCCGATCTCGGCGGCGAGCTTCAAGACATCCGCCGGGTCGACCGCATCCAGCCTGGCGATGAATCGCTCGTACCGCTGCCAGACTTTGATCACCGTGCGGATGCGCTCGCGATTGCGCAGCGAACGCGCCTTGCCAATGCGATCTGAGAACTCGGCGAGCGTGACACCGCCGTCGCGCATATCGCGATACGAACGCTCGAGCATCGCTGCCGCGCCGCGCGTCGCAGTCAACGGGTCGTTGATCGAGCGCGCCGCCGTGCGCATGGCCAGGCGTCGCTCTTCATCAGTGGCGATCCGTGGAAAAGTTCCGGCGGCATTGACGATGCGGCGCGACAGCGTATCGATCGTCTGCAGTTGCAATCCCGCGACGCCGTTCGGGAAATGTTGCAGCAACGCCGTGGCGATCGATTGGGAGACGCCCGCCGTGGGGACGATGACCTCCTCGCTCCATGGCGCGAGCGGATCGCCCGCGTCGCGGCCGGCGGCGAGACGCTCGGCGACTTTGCTTGCGATCGAGTTGTAGGAAGCAAGCGTCAGGAGAGGAGAGGTCATCTAGTTATTTCGTATCAATTTTAGCAGCGGACGAGCTAGCACGATTCTGGCTATGGAGAGATTCGTGATAATGCGATCGCATGGGGAAACGGGAAGTGCGCGTCATCGTCGTCCGCAAGTACATGACGGTCGCGCTTCTCGTTCTTGTCTCCGCCTTGATGGCGGCGCTCCTCTTCTATCTCTCCGGGAAGGCTTACACGAACGAAGACGACGAGCCGTTGACGCAGCTTCTCCTGCGCACGATGCATCGGCAGGCGCCGATCACGCGCGACGCGCTCCTCGCGGGCCTGATGCCCGTGATCGCGAACATGCTCTTCTTCGTGCCGTGGGGATTTCTCGTGTTTCTCTTCTTCGACTCGCCGAAACGACCGCGGTCGCGCACGTATCTGATCACGGTGCTGGCAGGAGCGATCTTTGCCGCGGCCATGGAGATCTGGCAGAGCCTTCTTCCGACGCGCGTCATCGGCGTGTTCGATGTGCTGTCGAACACGTTGGGGGCGCTGGCCGGCGCGATCGCCGGACACGTCCGCAAGCGCGTCCGCGTGCAATTCGACTATTGAGGTTGCCGTGATCCTCGTCGTGGAAGATGATCCGCAGGTGGCCCGTCTGATCGCGCTCGTTCTCCAGAGGAGCGGGTATCAATCGCAGATCGTCTCCGACGGCCAGTCGGCCCTGCAGGAAGCGAAGGCGAAGCGCCCTTCGATGATCTTCGCCGACCTGACGATCAAAGGGATGGGTGGCGACGCGCTGTGCCATGCTTTGAAGAAACAGCCGGAGACGAAAGAGATCCCGTATATCGTCGTTTCCGGTGACCGCGACATCGCCGATAAGGCGAGGAAGTGCGGCGCCGACGACTATATGGGCAAACCTTTTGAATTCGACGATCTCCTTCGTCTCGTCAAAAAGTATGCAAGAGCTGAAAGCCGAAAAACCGATTGAGTCGCCTGCCGGCAGCGATCCCGTCAGCCGTCTGATGCAGCGGCTCCGCGAAGAAGGCTTCACGAGCAATCAGCCGGAAGACGAATGGAGCAACTTCGGCGAGGTGATCTTCAGCCGGCCGGAGAAGATCTCCGTCGCCACCGGCGAGACGGTCTTCATCTTCACGCGCATCCCCGAACTGAATGAACGCGTTCTGCGCCAGACCTCGCAATCCGTCGTCAACACCTACAAAGCCAAGAGCGTGACGCAGAAAGCGCTCTCGGTCCTGCAGTCGACGACCGTCTATCACTGCCTCGTCACCACGAGCGATCAGCCGCACAACGAGATGCTCAACGACTTCATCACCCGCAGCGGCGGCGCGACGTTCATCCCCGTCGTGATCGTCCCCGAGATCAACCAGGTCCTCTATCCGAATCTGGAAGAGAAGATCGGCTCGATCCGTCCCCGCGTCGAATATCTCCAATTCCTCCTCGGCGAGCGCCGCGAGCCGGTGAACATGCATCGGCAGACCGTGCAGGCGTTCTGGATCTCGATGGCGGTGGTGGTGGTGGTGTTGGCGGCGATTCTCTTCTCGGTGATTCCTCACTAGGTGGAGGACAGGCGCCTCGCCTGTCCGGACAGGCGCGGGCGCCTGTCCTCCACACTACAATGCATCGAATGTCCGAGTTCCCCCTCCGCCCGCGCGATATTTTCGACGAGCTGCGCAAGACCGTCGTCGGCCAGGACGACGCTGTGCGGGAGCTTTCTGTGGCGCTCGTGAAGCATCTCGTCGGCCATCCCGCTCCGAACATCCTGGTCATCGGCAACTCCGGAACGGGAAAGACGACGATCATGCGCGCGATCGAGCAATACCTCTCCTCGAAGGCGGGTCTGATCGAATTCGCCAACGTCGTGCGCCTGAACGCAAACGTCCTCGCCGAAGAGCACCAGGGCTACGGCCGCGTCGTCTTGGGGCGACTCTATGAGAACGCGAAGAAGACGCTCGGCGACAATGCACCGCCGGAATTGCTGCGCCGCTCGGTCGAGCATGGAATCGTCTTCATCGACGAGGTCGACAAGATTCGCGCTCAGGTGAGCGGTGCACCGAACGTGCGCGGCATCGTGGCGCAGGAAGCGCTGCTCACGCTGATGGAGAATGAGCACGTAGAGTTCGAGGCGGACGGTGCGACGCACACGGTCAACTCGTCCGGCATTCTCTTCGTCGCCGGCGGCGCGTTCGAGGAGCTTTACGACAATGTGCTGCGCCGCGCCACGATCGGGCAGGATGTCGCTCCGCTGCAGCCGGTGGTGGTCGTCTCCGCATCGGGCGAGGTCCGCGAGGAGCTGCCGTTTCACCTGCGCGACTACCTGAAGTATGAGGATATGTTCCGCTACGGGATGACGCCGCAGTTCTCATCGCGTTTCGAATCGATCGTCGTGCTGAATGATCTGAGCGAAGGAGATCTCGCGAAAATCTTCGTTGAGCCGGACGCATCGATCTTCCGGACATCGCGTGACTACTTCAAACGCTTCGGTGTCGATCTGCAGATCACGCGCCCCGCGCTCATCGCCATCGCCTGGGACGCCTCGCGCCAGAAGCGTCTCGGCGCCCGTGCTCTGCGCGAGATCTATCGTCGCGTCATCCGCAACATCGAATTCGACCCCGCCGCCGCGGCGCGCGACGGCGAGCGCGTCCTCACCATCGACGAGAACATGGTGAAGAAGGCCATCGTCAGCCGCGAGCAGGGGAGCACCGCGCGAGCGCGCTGATGCCTGAAAAAACCCTCTTCGACAAACTCAAACGCGGCCTCTTCATGACTCACACCGAGATCATCGAGAAGATGAAGGAGTCGCTGACGCCCAACCTGCCGATTTCCCAAACGGCCATCGATGGACTCGAAGAAGGGCTCCTCGGCGCCGATGTCGGGGCGGAACTGACGACATCTCTGATCAATCGCATCGAACAGCGCGTGCGCGACGAGAACATCACGAACATGGATCGCTTGACGCAAGCGCTGCGCGAAGAGACTCGAGCACTCATTCCGAAGCGCGCCGCGCAGTCGATCAACATCGACGGCGCGAAGCCGTTCGTCATTCTCGTCGTCGGCGTAAACGGCACCGGCAAGACAACGACCATCGCCAAGCTCGCCTCGCGCTGGAAGAACGAAGGGAAGAGCGTCATCCTCGGCGCCGCGGATACATTTCGCGCCGCCGCGATCGAACAGTTGCAGATGTGGGCGGACCGGGTCGGGGTGCCGATGATCAAACACAAAGCGGGATCGGATCCCGGCGCCGTTGCCCACGACACAGTCACGGCGGCGAAGGCGCGCAACGCCGACGTCGTCCTCATCGACACCGCCGGTCGCCTGCACAACAAAGCGCATCTGATGCAGGAACTGACCAAAGTGCGCCGCGTCATCGACAAGGAACTTCCCGGCGCGCCGCATGAGACGCTGCTGGTCATCGACGGCACGACGGGGCAGAACGGAGTGAATCAGGCCGCCGCCTTTCTCGAAGCGGTGAAAGTTACGGGTATGGTCGTGACAAAGCTCGATGGCACGGCGAAAGGAGGCGTGATCCTCTCGATCATGCGTCAGTTCGAGATCCCGGTGAAGTTCATCGGCGTCGGCGAAGGAACAGACGATCTCATTCCGTTCGATCCGTCGGCGTATGTCGACACGCTCTTCGAATAGCAGCGATGGCTACACGGGCGTCACGCTGCCGGGATGATTCCTCCCAGCAAGCCCGTCAACAAACCGAGCAGGCTGTTCAATAGATCCACCACAGCGGCAACGTTGCCGAGAAGACGTGAGACAGCGCACACGAGGTCACCCAGGGGAGTGCCGGTTTCGCCTGCGATGTCGAGTGTGACCGCGCTCAGCGTCACTTCAAAGCCGAGCAGATTCACGACCTCGGGGCCGATCGCGACGTGGAGAACTGGACAGCTTTCCTGAGCCGGACCGATTCTCAAGGCGGATGCGGCGCTTGATGACGAAGCCGCCGGTGCGCCACCCGATCGCACGGTCACCGACCATGTCACTTCACCGGCTACGGCCGTACCGATTGCCTTGTTGTCGCGACTGAGCACGCCGGTCACGAATCCGATCGCGACGATGTCGTTGCCCTGCTGCTCAAATCTGTTGATGATTACAGTTCCGGAAAATTGTCCGCCGGCGGCGAACGTGCCGCTCACGGGCAATCTGGCTGCGTTTGCCGCTTGCTTCGCGAAGACTTCGCCAGCGAGAGAAAGGATCACGACGAGTACTGCGACTCTCCGAAAGGTCATTGTCATAAATAGCCATCCTTATTTATTTCTGGCCCTCCATATGCAATTCAGGTTCCAGACCTCGCGCCCGGCGCGCTTCGGCTCGAGCGCATAGCATCATGGCCGGCCGTGTAACTCCACGCGGGCGCGAGTAG
The DNA here is from genome assembly GCA_036001325.1 of Thermoanaerobaculia bacterium. Taxonomy (GTDB): domain Bacteria; phylum Acidobacteriota; class Thermoanaerobaculia; order Gp7-AA8; family Gp7-AA8; genus DASVHS01. The sequence continues at coordinate 21,100 of DASYUK010000189.1, read as the reverse complement.
CGCGGCGGGCTAACTACGCGCAGCAGCCGTCGCGGCCCACCTTCGTGGCCCGGCTCCTGAGCTCGCGGGGCGGGGGGTGATAGGATCGTGAAGGGCCGCGCGGCTGAGCGCGGGATCCATTAGGCCGACAGTCATGTTGGGCCGCCAAGGTGCCGAGTTTCGGCCGCCTCGCGCCAATGAAGTAAATCAGACTCTTCCGACCAGGATCGAGGACAGCGCTCATGGCACACGCCGTCAACGGCGAGCCTGGCATCATCGCCGCTGTTCGAATAGCGTCGATGTCTCTTTCCGTCATCGTTCCCGCATTCAACGAAGAGGCGTATCTCGGCGAAACGCTCGCGAGCATTAACGTCGCCCGCGCGTTCGCCTCCGACGAATCGATCGAAGTCATCGTGGTCGACAACGCCAGCACGGACCGTACTCCGCTCGTGGCCACGTCGGCCGGCGCGACGGTCGTGTCCGAGCCACACCGCAACATCGCTCGCGCTCGAAACCGCGGAGCTGCCAGGTCGACCGGCGAAACACTAGTCTTCATCGACGCCGACACGCTCGTGCCGAGTGAGTTCTTCGCTCGCATCGCCGAGGTGCTGCGAGATCCTGTCTGCCTGGGCGGAGCCGCAGATACCGATTACGCGCCGAAGCGAAAGATCATCCGCGCTTATCTTCAGGCCTGGCGGTGGATCGGGATGTTTGCCGGCATCGCTCAGGGAGCAGCGCAATTCTGCCGGCGTCAGGCGTTCGAGACGTTGTCGGGCTATGACGAATCGTTATGGATGGGGGAGGATGTCGATTTTTATCTGCGCCTCAAAAAACTCGCGAAGAGGAGTGGCGGTGGCGTTCAGTTTCTCACCGATGTGCGCGTTCGTCCCTCGTCCCGCCGATTCGACCGCGCTTCTGTTGCGGAGATCCTGGTGCTCACCAATCCTCTGTTCATCCTCATGTTTCAGCGGCGGCGGTCGATGTGGAAAAGCTGGTACGACGAGGAGATTCGCTGAGTGGAAAGTCTCATCAAAATCATCCAAAATCTAAAATCTAAAATCTGACGTGCGCGAACTCCTCCGCCACACCCTGGCCACGCTCGCCTACCGCGGTGCGAAGGCAATCCGCGACGCTCCCGCCGAATTCGCCTCGTTCAAGATCTCGCCGGCGTCTCGAGCTCCGAAAGAGATCCTCGCGCACATCGGCGATCTGCTCGGCTGGGGTCGTTCGATGGCCGATGGCACGCGGCAGTGGAACAACTCGACGCCGCTGCCGTGGCCCGAAGAAGTCGATCGCTTCTTCCGGCGGCTATCCGAGTTCGAGAGCTATCTCGCTTCTGACGCGCAATTGCAGTCGCCGGTGGAGAAACTGTTCCAAGGTCCGATCGCCGACGCACTCACTCATGTCGGCCAGCTCACGATGTTGCGTCGCGCTTTCGGCGCTCCGATTCGCGGCGAGAATTACTTCAAAGCCGACATCAGCGTCGGGCGCGTCGGCGAAGAGCAGGCCAAACCGCGATTCGAATTCGATTGATGAAACGAATCGACAAGTTCGACCCCTTTCATTGAGCCGGTAGCCGCACTTCGAAAACCGCCCCGCCTTCCGGCTGATTGCCCGCGTGCACCGAGCCCCCGTAGCCCTCGACGATCGTTTTCACGATCGACAGACCGAGTCCCGTGTGCCGATGGTTCTTCTGCTCGTCGGGTCGATACGTGAAGAACCGATCGAAGATCTTGCCGAGGTGTTCTTCGGGGATTCCCGGACCGCGATCGTGTACAGAGACGTGTGCAGTCTTGTCAGCATGCGCCACGCTGACGGCGATGTGGCCACCCGTGGACGTGAAGCTGACGGCATTGTCGAGCAGGTTCTCGAACACCTGAATCAGCCGATCTTCGCTGGCGACGACCGTCAGCGACGATGGAGCGATGTCGAGGTCGAATGAGACGCGATCGCGCTCGCGGAGGCGAAAGCCCTCAACGATTCGCTGCAACAGCGCGTTCAGGTCGACGGGCGCGCGCTCCTCGTTTTGAATCTCGGCATCGATCATCGTGATCTCGCGCACCTGCGCGAGGAGGTTCTCCATCCGGGCGATCTCCGACTCAGCTACGCGCAGGAAGCGCGCGCGCTCGGCCGGTGAGTCGACCTGCGCCAGCATCTCCGTGGCCATGCGGATCGACGCCAACGGGTTCTTGAACTCGTGCGATACATCCGACGCGAACGCTTCGGCGAGCTGCTGATGCTGCTCGACGCGATGGGTCAGCCGTTCGAGAGCGCGCGCGAGGTCGCCGATCTCGTCGTGCTTACTCGATCCCTTGAAGCGACCGCGCAATCGCCCGCGCCGATCGAGGATCTCACCCGCTTCTTTGCGCAGTTGCCGCAGCGGCTGCACGATGGTTGTGCTGACCATCAGCGTGAGGATGCACGCCAGCACCACCGAGATCATGAAGATCCTGAACACTGCGAGGCGCACCTCGTGGAGCTCCTCACGAATGTCGTCGGTCGATTGCGACACGAGCACAGCTCCGGCCACCCTGCCGCCGCGGAATACGGGGACGGCGGTGTACAACATCACCTGACGGTCGGGTTGCGACGAGACGCGCTTCTCGACACCGCGCTGTCCGACGAGCGCGTCCTGGATCTCGCTGCCGCGCAGAACCCCCGATCGCTCGTACGCGTCGCTCGATGTGAGCGGGCGCGTCACCGGTCGAATCCACTGCAGCGGCTTCTTGAGAACCGCTGCGCCAAAGCGATACAGCCAGTTCTTCTGCGGATTCGTCGACTCTTCCTGATCGACATCGCGAAGCGGTCCGGAGTCGAGGAGCACGCGACCGTCGGTGGTGACGACGCGGAAGCGCTGATCGCTCACGAGCTGCCGCAGGAGCGGCGCCGCTTTCTCGAAACGCGACTGCGGATCCGTCTGAATCAGCGCCACGATGAGTCGCGCCTGCCGGAACATCGATTGGATCTGCGCGCGCTCGAGGTGCTGCTCGTAGAAGTCGAGCAGCAGCACGCCGGCGACCGGCAGGAATACCAGCAACAGATTGAACAGCATCAGGCGCAGCGAGATGCGCGAGAAGAGTCGCGTCAGACGACCCATCGGTAGCCCATTCCGTAGACGGTGTCGATGCGATCGAATTGCGGCTCGACGGTCTCGAACTTCTTCCGAATCCGCTTCACGTGGCTGTCGATGGTGCGCTCGCTGACGTAATTGTCGTGCGGATAGCCCTCGCGCGTGAGCTGCACGCGCGTCTTCACGTGACCGGGATGGCGCACCAGCGCCTGCAGCATGAGGAACTCCGTCACCGTGAGATCGATCTGCTGGCCTTTCCATCGGACGATGAATCGCGCCGGATCGAGCTCCAGCGATCCGACGCGCAGCAGCTTGTCGTCGTCGCGCGGCGTCTCCGCGCGTCGCGCTGCGCGGCGCAGCATCACGCGCACGCGCGCGACGAGCTCGCGCATCGAGAATGGCTTGCCGAGGTAGTCGTCGGCGCCGAGCTCGAGGCCGAGGACGCGGTCGATCTCGTCGTCGCGTGATGTCAGAAAGATGATCGGGACCGTGTCGGAGACGCTGCGCAGTTTGCGGCACAGCTCGAGTCCATCCATGCGCGGCATGAGGATGTCGAGGATGACGACTTCCGGCAGCGCGTTCTGAAACGCACTCCACGCTTCGAGACCGTCGGGATAACTCTGCACGTCGTATCCCTCGCGCCGCAGCGCGAACTCGACGGTCTCGCGGATGTTCGCTTCGTCGTCCACGACCGCGATGGAAGCCATCGTCACGATTGTAAGTGCTCAGCACTGCCTCAATCCCGCCACAATCGCGCCTCCACCTTTCCGTGGCCTTGCCGCGGCCGTGTCAAGAAGCGAACGCTTACTGATACGCGGAGGAAATGACATGCGCCGCGCATTCGCACTTCTGCTCCTGACCTTCGCGGTCAACGCCGTCGCCGAAGAGAAACCGCTCGTGACATTGGATCTCGTGAAGAGCGGCATGCTGCTGCTGAAGACCAGCAAGCCGGGCTTCTACCTGCCGGCGCCGACGGTGGAGACGAAAGTCGATTTGCGCGTTCGCGGTCTGATTCTCCGCGGCGAAGTGACGCAACGCTTCCGCAATTCTGAGTCGACGTGCGCGGAGGCGGTGTATGCGTTTCCGCTGCCGGAGACCGCGGCGGTCGATCGACTGCGCATGACGATCGGCGAGCGCATCATCGAAGGCGAGATCAAGGAGCGGCAGGAAGCGGAGAAGGTTTACGAACAGGCGAAGAGCGAAGGGAAGAAGGCGTCGCTCCTTTCACAGGAGCGGCCGAATCTCTTCACGGCCTCGATCGCGAATGTCGGCGCCGGCGAAGAGGTCGTGGTCACAATCGATTTTCAGCAGGCCGTCGACTACAAGGACGGCACGTTCCACGTTCGCTTCCCCACGACGATCGGCCCGCGCTACATCCCGGGTCTGCCGGCGCCGGTCATGGCGTCGGGTACAGGATGGTCGGTCGATACCGATCAGGTGCCCGACGCCAGCCGTATCACGCCGCCGGTCAACCTGCCGGGCGATGCACGCTGGAACAGGCTGCACCTCTCCATCGATCTCGATTCGGGCGTGGCGTTGCGACACGTCGACAGCCCGCATCACAAACTGCAGGCGACGACGCTCTCGGCGTCTCACTATCTGCTGGCGCTCGCCGACGCTCCCGCCGACCGCGACTTCGAGCTCGTCTGGCAACCCGACCTCGGCAGCGCGCCGCAGACGGCGGTCTTCACCGAGAACAATTACGCCTTGCTAATGCTGATGCCGCCGGCGCGCAGCGTCAGCGCGCGTCTGCCGAAGGAGTCGATCTTCATCATCGACACATCGGGATCGATGGCCGGCCGATCGATCGAGGCGGCGAAGGAGGCTCTGCTGCTCGCTCTCGATCGACTTTCGCCGCGCGATCGATTCGACATCGTCGAGTTCAATTCACGAACGCGCACGCTGTTCGATGTCCCGCATGCTGGCACGGCCGATGTCGTGGGAAAGGCGAAGGAATGGGTGAAGAACCTCCGCGCGGACGGCGGAACGGAGATGCTGCCGGCGCTGCAGGCGGCGCTGCACGATCCCTCGCCATCGAACGACGGCGTTGTCCGTCAGGTCATCTTCATGACCGACGGCGACGTCGGCAACGAGGCCGAGCTCTTCTCATTCATCCGCGCCAACCTGCAACGCAGCCGGCTGTTCACCGTCGGCATCGGCGCCGCTCCGAATTCGCACTTCATGCGCAACGCGGCGCGATTCGGGCGGGGCACGTTCACGTACATCGCCAACACGAGCGAAGTGCAGGAGAAGATGACCGCGCTCTTCGAAAAGCTCGAGAGTCCGGTGCTCACGAATGTCGAGGTGCGCTTTGATGATCCTGCGGCCGAGATGTGGCCAACGCGCGTTCCCGACCTCTACGCCGGCGAACCGGTCGTCGTCGCGGTGAAGTTCTCTGGAGGACGAATTATCGTCTCCGCCGGCGATTGGCATGATGTACGTACAGTCAGCTCAACGTCCGAGGAATCCGGCGTGGGCAAGCTCTGGGCGCGGATGAAGATCGAAGCGCTCAGTGATGAGCAGAGCAGCGACGCGCGTCCGAAAATCGTCGCGCTCGGCCTCGAGCACCATCTCGTTACGCGATTCACGAGTCTCGTGGCTGTCGACATCACACCGTCGACCGTGGCAGCGCACGCGTGCGAGACGCGCGCAGTGCCGGTCAATCTGCCGTCCGGCTGGGGCGGAATCGAAGGTTCGCTCCCAATGACTGCGACGCCGGCTCCGTTACTTCTGCTGACCGGCGCATTGCTGATCGGCATCGCCGGCGGATGGAGGCTCCTATGCGCGCTCAGATGATCCTGATCTCCTCGATGGCGATTTTCGGTTTCATGCTGTTCGGCGAGGGCGGTTACATTTACGCGAAGGCGAAGCTCGCGCAGGTGCTGCTCGACGACGCCTGGTCGCGGACGCTTCATGGTGAGCGGCACGCGAAGCCGTGGCGCTGGGCCGATACGTGGCCGGTCGCGAAGATCGGTTTCCCGCGTCAACATCAGACGTTCATCGTTCTGTCGGGTGCGAGTGGCCGCACGATGGCGTTCGGTCCGGGTCATATCGACGGCACGGCTGCGCCGGGCGAGGTCGGCAACTGCGTGATCTCCGCGCATCGCGACACACAATTCGCGGTGCTTCACGATATCGACATCGGCGACGAGATCGTCGTCGAGACGCATTCCGGCGCGACAGTGCGTTACCGTGTGCGCAGCATCCGCGTAGTGAAGCAGCGCGATACCGGTGTGCTGCAGGATCGCGGCGATCGCCGGCTGACGCTCGTGACGTGCTATCCGTTCAAGGCGGTACGGCCGGGAGGAGACTTGCGGTATGCCGTTGTGGCGACAGCGGTGTGATCGGATCTATCGTTCTCGCAGGTGCAGTACGAGGACTCCGCAACGATTCGCGCTGCTCGCGCCGACTATTTCCGGCGCGCCGGCTTTTCACCGGACGGTGGCTACCGCGACCGTTGGGTGAAATTGAAGATCGGCCCGATCAGGCTCGCTTTTCCAAACACGGCGGCCCGCGTTCGAGCGGTCAAGCTGCATGACATCCATCATCTGCTCACTGAATACGACACGACGTGGACCGGCGAAGCAGAAATCGCGGCATGGGAGCTCGCTTCCGGTTGCGCACGGTATTACGCGGCGTGGCTGCTCAATTTCGGTGCGATGGCGATCGGGCTCGCCATCGCTCCGCGTCGCACCCTCGCTGCTTTCTCGCGCGGCCGAAGAAGCAAGAATCTGTACCGAACGCCCTTCACGGAATCGCTTCTCGAGAAAACCGTTGGCGAGCTGCGTCGGGACCTCTGTATCATGACCGGCTCATGATCATCGGCGCGCACTCGATCATCTACAGCAAGAATTCCGACGCTGATCGCGCATTCCTGCGCGACGTGTTCAAATTTCCCAGTGTCGACGTCGGGGAAGGATGGCTCATCTTCGGATTGCCGCCGTCGGAAGTCGCCGTGCATCCATCCGACGAGAACGATGTGCACGAGCTCTATCTGATGTGTGACGACGTCGAGGCGCTCATCGCCGACATGAAGAAGCGCGGCGTCGTCTGCGGTCCCGTGCACAATCAGGGATGGGGCTTGCTGACGCAAATCGTTCTGCCGGGCGGCGGGAAACTCGGCATCTATCAGCCGAGGCATGCGCGGCCGAAGGCGATGAGCGTGAAGCCGGCGAAGAAAAAGGTCGTGGGTCGTAGGTCGTAGGTACCGTGGGCCTCTTTGCGCTGAGGCCCACGATACCGACGACCCACGACCCACCACCCTCCGGCGTGTTACCCTCCGCGCGACTTTGCGGAAAATCGTCCCCGTTCTCGGTATCGTTACATTTTTCGCCGCCTGGCAGATGGCTGTCTGGGCAACGCACGCGTCGCTCGTGCCGGGACCATTCGCTGCACTGGTCGCAATTGGAGAGCTCGCGCGACGCGGCCTTTTGCTGAAGTACATCGTCGCCTCGCTGTTCCGCGTCACGTGGGGCTATTTCGGCGCGGTGCTGATCGGAATCCCTGCCGGCGTTGCGCTCGGCCTGTGGCGCCGCGGTGAGCTGGCGGTGAATCCGTTTCTGCAGATCCTCCGGCCGATCTCTCCCTTGGCGTGGATCCCGATCGCCATTCTGTGGTTCGGTGTCGGCGATCTATCGGCGATCTTCCTGATCTTTCTCGCGTCGCTGTTTCCGCTGATGGTCACCGCGATGCACGCCGTGCACAACATCGAGACCGTCCATTTACGCGCGGGGTCGAACTTCGGACTCACTCGCGCTCAGCTCATTCGCACGGTGATCGTGCCGGCCATCCTCCCGCAGCTCATCGTCGGCATGCGCCTCGCTCTCGGCATCGCCTGGCTGGTCGTCGTCGCCGCGGAGATGATCGCCGTGAACTCCGGGCTCGGATTTCTGATCATCGACGCTCGCAACGCCGGCAATCGCTATGACCTCGTCGTGGCCGGGATGATGCTGATCGGCGCGATCGGAGTCGTCCTCGATCTGATCATGCGTCAGGCCGAACGTCTCGACTTCGTCCGCTGGGGTTACATCGAACAGTGAGCAAAGTCGAATTTCGCGGTGTGGTGAAAAATTTCGGCATGGTCGAAGTGCTGCGCGGCATCGACCTCACCGTTCGCGAAGGTGAATTCGTCTGTGTCCTCGGCCCCTCGGGCTGCGGGAAGTCGACGCTATTGAATATTGTCGCCGGCTTCGTCACGCCGACGGAAGGCGATGTGACGATCGATGGCGTGGCGGTTACGCAACCTGATCCGCGCAGGATCTTCGTGTTTCAGGAGCGCGGAGTCTTTCCGTGGCTCAATGTCGAGCAGAACATCGGATTCGGTCTCTTTCGTCTCCGCGACGGCGAGAAGCACGATCGCATTGCGCGCTATGTGCAGCTCGTCGGGCTTCAGGGATTCGAAAGGGCATACCCGAACGAGCTGTCGGGCGGCATGAAGCAACGTCTCGAAGTCGCTCGCGCGCTGGCGGTAAATCCTGATGTTCTTTATCTCGACGAACCGTTCGGCGCGCTCGACTCGATCACGCGCTTGCAGATGCGCCGTGAGCTGCTGCGCATCTGGCAGGCGGAGAGAAAGACGATTCTCTTCGTCACGCACGATATCGAGGAGTCGGTGCAGCTCGCCGACCGTGTTGTTGTGATGACGCAGCGGCCGGCGCGCATCCGGCGGATCATCGACGTCGACATCCCGCATCCGCGAGATCTCAGCTCGGCGCGCTACATCCAGATTCGCGATCAACTCTTCGCCGAGATCGGACTGGCGCATCAGGTATGAGGAAGCTCATTCCGCCGCTGATCACAGGCGCGGTTCTACTCGCGATCTGGTCGCTTGCCGTGCGCGTCAGCGGAACGACGATCTTTCCATCGCCGACTGATGTCGCGCGAGCATTGATGTCGCTCTCGGAGAAGAGCCTGCTGTGGTCCTACATCCGCGACTCGCTCGTGCGCGTCGCGATCGGTTATGGCGTGGCGCTGTTCATCGGCGTTCCGCTGGGGATGCTCGCCGGCTGGTACACCACGCTCGAACGAGCGCTCAATCCTGTCGTGCAACTGCTCCGGCCGATCTCGCCGTTGGCCTGGATGCCGCTGGCCGTGATCTGGTTCGGCGTATCGAACGCCGCTCCGATGTTTCTGATCTTTCTCGCTTCGCTGTTTCCGATCATCGTCGCCACCGCAAACGCGGTGCGCAATGTTCCGCCGATGTTCCTGCAGGCCGGGCGCAATTTCGGACTGACGGCCTCGCAGATGATCCGCCGCGTGATCTTCCCCGCGATCCTGCCGCGCATCGTCGTGGGCCTGCGCATCGCGTTCGGTGTGGCGTGGATCGTCCTCGTCGCATCGGAGATGATCGCCGTCGACTCCGGGCTCGGATATCTGATCATCGATGCGCGAAACGCCGGTAAGCGCTACGACCTGGTCGTCGCCGGAATGTTGCTGATCGGTGTGATCGGATTGGCCCTCGATGCGGCGTTCCGGCAGATCGAGCGTGTACGGAGCGTGCGGTGGGGATTCAGCGACTGAGAAATGGATTCACGGCGCGCACAGCGCCATACAACCGGTCGTGCTCGAAGTCTTCGGAGATGATCTCCTCGAGGCCGTAGTGATTCGCGTACGCCCAAATGTGTGCGTCAAACCACGATAGTTGGTATGCCGCCTGGCCGAGGATGGCCGTACGCACGATGTCTTCGTTGGGATAGATGATGACGAACTGCTTCAAGAGCTCTTCGGTTTCACGACGAGCATCAGTGAGCGTCAGAAGGGGACCGCGCCGGCTCATCGGGCGAGTGACCGCGGCGAAGAATTCGAGCACGGCCTGATGCGGCACGCGAACGTCGTCGTTTTCGATTCCACGCCGCAGCACTTCGTTCGAGATCCGCTGCTTCGCCGGAAAGCGATGATCGAAGCGGTACACCAGAATGTTGGTGTCAACGAGAGCGGCCACGCCGGTATAAATCCTCGCGGCTCCAGCCGCGATGCGCCTGTTGGCCGCGCTTCGTCGCGCGTTTCTGACGACGACGCTGCCGTGCCGTCGCGGCGTCGAAGAGACTCAGCCGTTCGGCGGTGGAATCATCACCGTGATCGCGAGCCGGCGAAAGGCGGATCGCCTCGCCGGCGGCGCTCCACTCGATCTCGTCTCCCGGCTTGATCCGGAGCTCATCGGCCAGCGATTTGGGAATCGTCACTTGCAGCTTGCTGGTGACCTTCGCCATTTCCTTACTTTATCACGGATAAACTCCTTACTGATATCATCCACCCTCACGAAAGGAGGTGATCGGGTGAAGAGAATCGCATCCATCGCGTTCGGCTGGCTCGTCGCCATCACGGCCGCGCATCTGTCGCTGAATGTCGATTGGAACGTGGTGCGTGAGCGTCGGCTGCCGATCGCGAAGCGCAAGCTCAACGTCGCCTACATTCCGGTGACGTGACACCTGGCCTGCCCGGTCACCGACTACATCGCCTCGCATTCGCGATCCGGACATCAGTTCATCCCGCGGATGTTTCAAGGCTTCCCCGAGATCAAGGAAGCGCTGATGTCGAACAAGATGCAGGCGGGATTCATGGTCGCGCCGATGGCCATCGCCCTGCGGGCTCAGGGCGTCCCAATCAAGATCGTCTACCTCGGACATCGCTACGGAAGCGCGGTGGTGGTGGCGAAGAATGGACCGATTCACACGTTCGCCGATCTGCGCGGCAGGACCATCGCCATCCCGAGCCGCTACTCCGATGAACGGCTCATCGTCTTCAAGGCGCTCAAGCAGCACGGAATGAGCGGGAAGGACGTGAAGATGGTGGAGATGGCGCCGCCCGATGTCGCCGGCGCGCTCGCGGCCGACGCAATCGACGCGTTTTCGATGGGCGAGCCGTATCCGTCGCAGGCGGAGATGGCCGGCTTCGGCCGTGTTCTCTTTCACGCGCGCGAGTACTGGCCCGATTACATCTCGTGCGTGCTCGTGGTGCGGCAGGATGTGATCGATCATCGTCCCGAAGCAGTGCAGGTGCTCGTCGACGGCATCGCGAGGTCGGGGCTGTGGCTCGACAATCCGCCGCGACGTCAGGCGCGCCGCGAACATGCGGCCGATTTCGTCGGACGCTACTACTTTCGACAGAATCCGGCGCTCTTGCGCTGGGCGCTGACGAAGCCGCTCGATCGCGTCCTCTATCAGCCGCTCACGCCTTTGCGAAAGGACTTTGCGGTGATCGTCGATCTCATGCGCGAGACCGGCGTGCTCGATCGGCCGATCGCGTTCGAGGAGTACGTGGATCCGCAATTCGCTGAGCGGGCGAAGCATGAGACGGAATGGCGGTACGAGCCGGGGGACGCGACCGCGCAATAGGCCACATTCTTGCTGTGTCCGCTCTCATGAGAACGATCAGCATTCTCACCGCGACCTTGCTCCTGGCTGCTTGCACGCAGGAGAAAACGACCACCAACGCCACAGTCGGAGACACGACGACCGTGCAGACCAGCACGACGACGCAGACGACGACTGTGCCGGTCATCGACACGACCGCAACCGCTGAAATGAAGCAGGAAGCGAAAGAGGCGGTGCGGGATGCGAAGGCCGCTGTTGGCGAGGCTGCCCAGAAGACCGGAACCGCACTGGAGAAGGCCGGCAAGCGGCTCAAGAAGAGCACGCAGAAGCATTGATGTGTAGCGGCGGGCTTCAGCCCGCCGTCGGCGCACTCAAGTGCGCCGCTACACGGTCGAAATCTTCGAGCGTCATCTGCTCGGCGCGAATGCCTTCGTCGAGGCCTGCGTCATGGAGCGCACGCAAGACTTCTTCGCGCGGCCAGGCGCTCAGATTGTTGACGAGTTTCTTGCGCCGCATGCGGAACGACGCGCTGATCAGATCGATGAGCGCATCACGGTCACCCGGATGCGGTCGCGGATCGAGCACCACGACCGCGCTGTCAACCTTCGGCGGCGGATAAAACGAACGCGATCCGAGCGTCATCAGGATGCGCGCCGAGGCGAACATCGCTGTGTAGAGCGTCAGGAAGCCATATTGCTCGTCTCCCGGCTTCGCGACGAGTCGCTGCGCGACTTCCTTCTGCAGCATGAAAACCGCGCGGCGGCAATTCGGATCGGCGATGACGCGACGCAGAATCGGCGTGCCGACGTTGTATGGAAGATTGCCGACGGCGCGAAACGGTTTGTCCGGCAGAGGCGCTTCGAGCGCGTCCTCGTTACGCACTTCGATGGGCAACCGCTGCAATCGTGCCGCGAGTTCCGGGTCGATTTCGATGGCGATGATCTCGTTCGGCAACTCCACGAGCTTCTCGGTGAGAACACCCTCTCCCGGCCCGATCTCGAGGATCACCTCGCCCGGCTGCGGCTCGATCGCGGCGATGATCTTCTCGACCGCACCGCGGTTGCGCAGGAAGTTTTGCCCCCATTTTTTCTTCGGCCGCACGCGCGCAGTTTAGACTGATGGCTGACATGGACCAGACCACGATTCAGGCCGGAATCGCCGCGGCTCACGAAACGATCGCGCGTCTCCGCAGCGAGATCGGCCGCGTCGTCGTCGGGCAGCAGGAGATCGTCGATCGCCTCGTGATCGCGTTGCTCGTTCGCGGTCACGTGCTCATCGAAGGATTGCCGGGCCTGGCGAAGACGCTTCTCGTCAAGACGCTCGCCGCGGCGATCCACGGCACGTTCAAGCGCGTTCAGTTCACGCCCGACTTGCTTCCGGCCGATATCACCGGCACCCTCATCTTCGACCCCGCCGGCCGCACGTTCAACGCGCGCTTCGGCCCGATCTTCGCGAATCTCGTCCTCGCCGACGAGATCAACCGCGCTCCGGCGAAAGTCCAGAGCGCATTGCTCGAGGCGATGCAGGAGCGGCAGGTGACGATCGGTGATACCTCGTATGCGCTGCCCGATCCGTTCGTCGTCATCGCCACGCAGAATCCGATCGAGCACGAAGGGACCTACGCACTTCCGGAGGCGCAGGTCGATCGATTCGTGATGAAGCTGAAGGTCGACTATCCGTCGACCGATGAGGAGCTGCGCATCTTGGCGCTCTATCTCGATCCGACAGCCGACGATCCGGTCGTACGCCGCGTGCTTCCGCTCGAAGATGTTGAAGAGATCGCGGCGCTCGCCGCCTCGGTGCACGTCGACGATCGCATCAGCCGTTACATCGTGCAGATCGTGAATGCCACGCGACGGCCGGCCGAATTCAAGTTACCCACGATCGCGCCGCACGTCGCCTTCGGCGCGTCACCGCGGGCGACGCTTGCGCTTGCCCATGTCGCCAAGGGTTACGCGTTCGTGCAGGGTCGCGCGTTCGTCATTCCCGAAGACGTGAAGGCCATCGCGCACGATGTCCTTCGGCACCGCCTCGTTCTGAGCTACGAAGCGGCCGCGGAGAATATGACGGCCGATCGGATCATTGATCAGATATTGGGAGTCGTTCCGGTTCCCTGATCGCATGCGCCTATTTCGCGCCAAGCCGCCGCAGATTCGTGACCCTCTGGCCCGCCGCGTGCGCGACCTCGAGATCCTGAGCGCGCGGATGATCCGCGCCGGTTTCGCCGGCGATTATCACTCCGCGTTTCACGGGCGCGGCATCGAATTCTCGCAGGTGCGCGAATATCAACCCGGCGACGACATCCGCACGATCGACTGGAACGTCACCGCGCGCAGCGGCGTCCCGCACGTCAAACAGTTCATCGAAGAGCGTGACCTGACGATCCTCATCGCCGTCGACATCTCCGGCTCGATGTCGTTCGGCTCGATCGACTGGCGCAAGTGCGACATCGCCGCGGAATTGACCTCAGTGTTCGCCTTCTCGGCCGTGCAGAACTCCGATCGCGTCGGACTGCTGCTGTTTTCCAATCGCGTGCGCATCTACATCCCGCCGCGGAAGGGGAGGGAGCATGCGCAGGTGATCGTGCGGGCGGCGGTGGATGCGGCGATGCGCGGTCCGAGCGGTGCCGCCGATCTCGAGCAGGCCACGCGATTCCTCGAGCGCGTCAGCGCGAAGCGCGCCGTCGTCATCCTGCTTTCCGACTTCATGGATGGCGCATTCGAGGGCTCGCTCAGACGTCTCAATCGAAAGCACGACCTGATCGCGATTGCGATCGGCGACCCGCGCGAGGAGCGATTTCCCGATCGCGGTCTGGCGCGCGTCGTCGACGCGGAGACGGGCGACGCCCGCCTCATCGATCTTCGCAAGACGGATATCGCCCGGCGCGCGTTCCAACGGCGACAGCACCTCGAGCGTCGTTTTCGCAGCAGCGGCATCGACTGGCTGCCGGTGTCGACCGCCGCGCCGTACGACCGCGATCTGCTGCGTTTTTTCCGCGATCGGGTGTTGCGACGGCCATGATCTTCCTCTTTCTCATCATCACGGCGACGTTCCGGCCGGCGACCCCGACGGTCGGCGATCTGATCACGATCGACTTTCAGCAGCCGGTCGCGCTCGACCCGTCGCCGGCATACGAAGTCGTGTCGCAACATGGCAGGCGCGTCGTCGTGCGCACGTTCGAGCCGAAGCCGTTCGCGATCAGCGGCCTAACCGGCGGTGTCCGCTTCCGCAATCTCACGGTCCCGGTCCGGTCGGTGCTCAAGCCGAAGGACAAGCTCGATCCTGCGCCGCTGCGGCCGCCGGTCGGTTTGCGGTTTGCGAGCTTGCCGTTTGCTCTGATCGGGATCGTTGTGGCGATCGCCTTACTATCCTGGATCGGTGTCATCCTGCTCGCGCGACGACGGGAACAGATCTTCGAAGAGCAGCCGCTACTCGATCCTGCGGAGCGATTCCGGAAGACCATCGCCTCGCTGCGCGACCATCCGCATCGCTGGGCGGCGCTGGCCGACGCGACACGGCTATATCTCTCTTCGCTCTCGCCGCACTTCGGCGTCGATCTCACCACGTCGCAGCTCCTGCCGCGCGTTGACGCGCAGCACGTCGCGGTCATCGCCCAGATCCTTCGGCAAGGAGACCTCGAGAAGTTCTCGCCCTGGGGTGCGCCCGCGGCCGACTTCGACGCAATCGCGGCCCGTGCGCTCGAACTGATCCCGGTACCGCGCGAATTTGATGAGGAGGCGGCCGCGTGATCCGCTTCGCGACGCCGTTCGCGCTGCTGCTCGCGATCGCTGTGATCGCTCGCGTCGTGATGCTCATCCGCGATCGACGCCAGCACTTTGCTTCGTTCCGCTTCTCCTCGCTCTCGCTCGTCGGGCCGAAGCGCTCATTCCGCGCGCGAACGGCTCTGATCCCGTTCGCACTCGAGATCCTGGCGCTCCTGCTCGTCACGGTGGCACTGGCCCGCCCGCAGCGAGTGATCCGCGCGGCCGCCAACGATCGCTACGGGATCGACATCGTGGTCGCGCTCGACGCCTCCGGCAGCATGGCCGCGGAAGACTTCCGTCCGCGCAACCGCTTCGCCGTCGCCAAAGATCTGATCGGCGATTTCATCGAGCGCCGGGTCGATGACCGCATCGGCATCGTCACCTTCGGTGTGCGCGCCGTGACGCGTGTGCCAATCACCTTCGATCGCGACGTCGCGCGATCGATCCTGGACCGCGCCGATGTCGGCGAGAACGGCAACGGCACCGCGATCGGTCACGCCATTGCGACATGCGTCAATCGCCTGCGCAACTCGAAGAGCCGCAGCCGCGTGATCATCCTCGTCACCGACGGCGTCAACAACGCCGGCTCAATCGATCCGCTCGTCGCGGCGTCGCTCGCGGCAAAGTACGGAATCAAGGTCTACGCGATCGGCGTGGGCAGCGAAGGTCCTGTGCCGCTTCCCATCAAGCGCCAGAATCCGTTCACCGGCGAGATGGAGACTGTCTATCAACACATTCGTGGCGAGATCGATGAGAAATCATTGCGCGCCATCGCCGAAACGACCGGCGGCGAATACTTCCGCGCCACGGACGCGCGCGCGATGAGCGCTGTCCTGCAGCGCATCGATCGACTGGAGAAGTCGCGCCTGACTGCGCCCAAGACCGAAGTCGTGGAAGAGCTCTACGTCTGGCCTCTCGGATGCGGACTGGCGTTGCTGCTGTTCTCGCTCACCGGCGGAGAGACGATGTGGCAGAAGGTGACGGCATGACGTTCCGGGCGCCGCTCTGGCTTTGGCTCGCTGCCGTCGCGCCGCTCGTGCTCGTGTTTCTGCTCTCACGCGAACGGATGCGCACTCGGATCGCGCGGCGCTTTTCATCCGAGCGCCTGCGCGGCGTCGCCAATCCCGCGCGAGTTCTGCGACCGTATCTGCTCACGGCCGCGTTGATCGCGACATCGATCGCCCTGGCCGGTCCGGAAGCGGGATTCACCACGCTGCCGATCGTCGATCGCGAAGCGAATCGCGTCGTCGTCATCGACGTCTCGAACAGCATGGGAGCGGAGGACGTCGGTGTCGCGCGACTCTCGGCGGCGAAAGCGATTGCCAAGCGGCTCATCGAAGCGAGCGAAGGGCGCTCGGCGCTGATCGCGTTCGAGCGATCGGCGGAGGTGATCGCGCCGCTGACCAATGACGACGAGGCGGTGCTCTCGCTGATCGACACACTGCAGACCGGTGAAGTCGGCGAAGCCGGCTCCGACCTCGGCGCCGCGATCGCCGCGGCGCTCAAACTCTTGCAGGCCGAGGCTAGTCAGAAGGCTGACGTGGTCATCATCTCGGATGGTGAGGAGCAGGGCAGCCGGCTCGCTCTCACGGAAGCTCTCCATCGCGCGAAGACGCGCGGGGTCGAGATCTCCACGATCGCCGTCGGCACGCCGGTGGGCGCAACGATTCCGGCCGGCAACGGCGTGCTGCGCGACGAGTGGGGCCAGATCGTCACGACGCACGAGCAGCCCGAGGTTCTGCAACGAATCGCCCGCGCGACCGGCGGGCGCTTCCTCGACAATCCCTTCGCCGAACGCGCGCTCGCGCCGCTTCTCGCGGAGCGCAGCGCCAGCGGTGAGCGGCGAAGACCGCTGCGGGTTCCAATCGATCGCTATCAATGGCCGCTGGCGATCGCGTTCGCCGCGTTTTTCTGCGGATCGCTCGTGAACCGAGGTGCGGAATGAGGATGGTGATCGCACTCATGCTGGCTCTTTCACCATCCGCGACGTGGCAGCGCGTCTGGCACGAGACGAACTCGCACGCCGCCGCGCAGCGCGGTACATCGCAATACTCGACGAAGCATTTCGAAGAAGCGACGCGATCGTTCGCCAGCGCCGACCGACTCCTGCACAGCCCTCGCACCGCCTTCAACCTCGGCACCGCGCAGATCGCGGCAGGAAGGACATCCGAAGGCTCGGCCACGCTCTCGCGCGCCATGCAGGATCGCGCGCTGCGCGCCGATACCCTCTACAACCGCGGCAACAGTGCGCTGGCGTCGAAGGCATACGAGTATGCGATCCGCGACTACATCGAATCGCTGAAGCTCCGTCCCAGCGACGCTCAGGCGAAGCGCAACCTCGAGATCGCGCTCGACAAATTGCAGGAAATGAAGCGCTCGACGGGAGGGCGGCAGGGACAACAACAACCTTCGCCCTCGCAGCAGCAGAAGCAGAACGCCCCCTCGACCGGTCAGCAGCAGGAGGAGAAGCAGCAGCAGAGCGACGCCGAGGCGTTGCTGCGATCGGTGCAGCAGCAGGAACAGGAAGAGATGCAGAGGATGAAGCGGGCGCGGGCGGAGAGCGTTCGGGTGGGGTGGTGAACGCGGAGCGCCATTGAACATTCAACATTCAACATGCAACATTCAACATTTCGTTTTCCTGGGCGCGCTGTTGTTCGCACTGAGCGCGGCCGCCAACGATCTCTCCGTCGATCGCCATTCTCTCCGCGTCAACGAGTCGGTCACGATTACCGTTTCGCTCGAGGATGCATTCGCCACTGTCGACGACATCGATGTTCCGGTTCGCAATCTGACGATCAGTTCGACGCCTTCGGTGTCGTCGGAGTTTTCGTGGATCAATGGCAGCGTCGTGCGACGGAAAGTGTTTCGGTTCGTCGCTCGTGCCGTGGCGCCGGGACCGGCGCGTGTCGGGCCGGTGGTCATCGTTCTTCCCGATGGCGAGCGCGAGACCTTTGCGGCCGTTGTGCTGCAGGTTCTCCCTGATCGCGCCGCGGGATCGAATGAACCGTCGACCGTGCTGCGAGAGCTCCTCGCCACCGGACGCGATCCGTTCTTCGTCGTCGCAGAGGCGGACAAGAGCGAGGTGTATGTCGGCGAGCAGGTCGTCGTGACGTGGTGGCTGTACAACGCTGCGACGGTGCACGACTGGCAGATCGGATCGGTTCCGAAGCTGGCCGAGTTCTGGGTCGAGGAAGTCGATGTGCGCAGCTCGCAAGCGACACAGACCTTTGTCGGCGAGTACGTGATGCAGCGCATGCCCATTCGCCGCGTGGCGCTCTTTCCATTGCGCAGCGGCACGTTGCCGATCGGATCGATGGAAGTCGAAGCGGCGGTCATGCGCAGGAGCAGCGGCGGTCCGTTCGGGTTGTTCGAGGGCAACGTGGTCGATGTCAGCTTTTCGTCCGCGCCGCTCTCCGTGAATGTTCGTCCGCTGCCGGCGACTGCCGCGGGCGCTGTCGTCGGCGATCTCGCGCTGAACTGTACGAAGCCGCGACAGAAGAACGGCGGTCCGGTACTTCTCGACGTGTCGCTGAGCGGACGGGGCAATCTGCGCTCCGCTGCTGCACCGCGATTCCAGAACGCTCTCCAGGCCGACGTGCAGCTCGTCGACCGCGGGACGTCGATCGACCGATCGGTGCCGATTCCGGCGATGACACGACGGTGGCAGTACCTTCTCTTTCCGGCGCGCTCCGGGTCTCTCATGATCCCGACGCTCACGCTGCAATCCTTCTTACCGTCGATGGCGACGACGCGCGTCCTCCGCTGCGAAGCGTCGACGCTCAACGTCTCGGCGGCCGAGCGTGTCGCATCGCGCGGCGCAACGTCTTCTCCACTGCGGTCGTCTTCGCGCGTCTGGCGCGTGGCCGAGATTGCCGCCGCCGCTCTCGCCCTTGTCCTCGTCTTCCTGCTGATCGCGCGTTTCGTCGAACGCCGGCGTCGCGAATCGCGGCGCATCCGCCAGATCGTCGCCGATCGCTCTCCCGCCCAGATCCGCGAAGCCGTTCACGAGCGCCTCGGCCAGCGAGGCATCGACGTGACGAAGCTGATGCGCGAGAGCTCCGATCGCGGTGACGCGTATCGCGCGCTGCGCTCGCTGCTCGATGCTCTCGAGGGTGATCGCATGACGGCCGATGAGCGCGAACTGCGCCGGCGCGTGCGCGAGCTGCTCGATTCCCTACAATCGGCGGCATGAACCGGCCAACGCTCAGAACCTCACGTCTCATCCTGAGGCCGTTCGAGATCGCCGACGCGCCGCGCGTGCAGCAGCTCGCCGGGGCGCGCGAAGTGGCGCTCAATACGATTCACATTCCGCATCCGTATCCGGATGGCGCAGCAGAAGAATGGATCAGCAAGCACGAGCAGCGGATCGAGGAAGGTGAATTCAGCTTCGCCATCGACGACGGCGAGCTTGTCGGCGCAATCGGACTGCATATGAAGCGCGGCTATGAGCGCGCCGAGATCGGCTACTGGCTCGGCGTTCCGTTCTGGGGACGCGGCTACGCGACCGAGGCGGTCGCGGCGATCATCCGGTACGGGTTCGAGGAGCTGAAGTTGAATCGGATTTACGCCGGCTATTTCTCGCGTAACGCTGCGTCAGGCCGAGTCATGGAGAAGAGCGGGATGAAATACGAGGGCTCGTTGCGACAGCACGTCAAGAAATGGGACGAGTACGTCGACGTCATCTATTACGGGATCCTGCGCAGCGAATGGCAAGTGCACTGATTCACCAACCGCACGTCTGCCCTTTGTTCTGCTCGTCGAGCCATGATTTGAGCGGCTTGAAGTAGTCGATGATCGCGGTGGCATCCATCTGGCGCTGTCCCGTCATCGCTTCGAGTGCGTCGGGCCATGGGCGGCTCTGTCCCATCTCGAGAGTTTTTGTCAGGCGCGCGCCCGCTTCCTTGTTGCCATAGATCGAGCAACGGTTCAGAGGACCCTTGGCGCCCGCGGTCTGGCAGAGCGCGCGATGGAACTGGAACTGGAGGATGCGCGCGAGGAAGTAGCGCGCATACGGAACATTCGCGGCGATGTGATACTTCGCACCCGGATCAAAGAGATCCTCGCCGCGCGCGCCGATCGGCTCGATGCCCTGGTAGCGCCGGCGCAAATCCCACCAGGCCTTGTTGTAGTCGGCGGGACTGATCTGGCCGGAGAAAACACCCCAGCGCCATTTGTCCATCAACACGCCGAACGGCAGAAACGCGATCTTATCGAGCGCGTCGCGCAGAAGCAGCGCGATGTCCGATTGCGCAGGCGGCTCTTTGTCGAGCAGTCCGATCTTCACGAGATATCCGGGCGTAACCGACAGCGCGATCGTGTCGCCGATCGCTTCATGGAATCCGTCGTTCGCGCTGTTCTTGTAGAGGAACGTCTTTGTGTTGTACGCGCGCTGATAGAAGTTGTGACCGAGCTCGTGATGGATCGTCGTCAGATCCTCTTCGGTCTTCTCGATGCACATCTTGATGCGCAGATCGGTGACGTCATCGATGTCCCACGCGCTGGCGTGGCAGACGACGTCGCGGTCGCGCGGCTTCGTGAACAGCGAGCGCTCCCAGAATGTCGGCGGCAACGCATCGAATCCGAGGGACATGAAGAAGCGCTCGCCGATCTTCACCATTCCGACTTCGTCGATATCTTTGCGCGCTTCGAGGATCTTCGTCAGGTCGTAGCCGCGGCCGGGCAGACCCTTCGGCTCGACGAGTGAGTAGACGTTGCCCCATTCCTGCGCCCAGATGTTGCCGAGCAGGTGAGCGGGAATCGGCTTGCCGGGAGGAACGACATTGGCGCCGTACTTCTTCGTCAGATTCCAGCGCACGTAGCAGTGTAGCGATTCATAGAGCGGCTTCACCTGGTTCCACAGCCGATCGACTTCCGCGGCGAACGCGTCGGGCGGCATGTCGTACTTCGATCGCCACATCACTCCGGTGTCGTTGTAGCCAAGCTCGCGCGCCCCTTCGTTCATGAGCTGGAAAAAG
>DASYUK010000188.1:0-5003 GCA_036001325.1 Thermoanaerobaculia bacterium | reverse complement strand
CCATGGATGCTGGAAATACTTGATGTTGTAGATCGGGAAGACCGGATTTTCCTTCGTCCCCCAATAGCCTGAGTTCCACCACCAGTCTTTTGCTGGGCCGTAATCCCATGGATACGGATAGGCGAAGTTTGCGTAACCCTGGAAGTAGCCGCCTTCAAAATTGCCCTGGCTCTTCGTGTACTGCACGCCGAACTTCACCTCGTGCTCGCCGAGGAAATGGGCGGCGTAATGGGTCATGTCCGCCTGCACCGTCTTACGGCTCGACTTGTAGGACTCGACGTACGGGAAACTGCCGCCCAGGCCGATACTCTGCGAGTTCGTCCATTTCCACCAGTTGATGAATCCCGGGCTGGAATTGACGAGCTGCTTCGGATTCTGATTCGTCCTGAACCCGAGGTATTTCGCCGAGGCGAGGTTGCGATCGTTGATCACCCACTGATACTGCGCCTGCATCGTGTTGTTGTTCTGGTTCTGGTCGTAGCCCATCGTGGGATCCCACGTCGGGCCCCACGTCTCATTCCCTAACCCGATCTTCTCGTTGTGATACGCGATCCAGGCGCGATGATTCGACGCGAAGTCACCGGTGAGCTTGATGTCGTATAGCGCCTGATCCCACGTGTGGAGCGGCTGCCAGAGCGGCGTATCCACCTTGTTGGCAGCCTTGTTGTACCCGGCATAGAACCAGAGCCGATCTCTCAGGATCGGACCGCCGAATGTAGCGCTCCCTTCCCACTGGTCTTTCGGCTTGGTCGTCAGAACGTCGGCCGGATCGGCGTAGAAAAGCCGCTCGCCTTTGATGTAGGGATTCGCTCCGCCGCCGAAGTTGAGCGTGGCGTTGTTCGCGGCGTTGCCGATCTGCGAGTAGTAGGCGACGTCGCCTCTGAAGTCATTGCTGCCCGACTTCGTGAGGACGTCGATCGCCGCGCCGGAGAAGCTTCCGTACTCCGCCTTCGATCCGAGCGAAATGATCTTCACTTCTTCAACGGTGTTGTAGTTGACGTTGACCAGCGTGCCCCAGGGTGCACCGCGCGGATTCGTGGCGTTGACGCCGTTGACGAGGAAGATATTTTCGTTCGCGGCGCTGCCGTACGCAGAGGGGCTGCTCAGCCACGATTCATTTCCGCCGACGCTCGCCATTCCCGGCGCGCCCATCGCCAGGTCGTAAAAGGCGTTGCGCGCGGTCGGGAGCTTCTCGAGCAACTCTGATGTGAACGTCGTCGAGACGGTCGACGACTTCGTATCGACGACCGGCGCGGCCGCGGTTACCGTCACCTGCTCCTGATACGCAGCCGGTCTCAGCGCGACTTTGACGTCGGTCTTTTCACCGGAATGCAAAACGATATCGGGGGTCGAAAACTTGTTGAATCCCTGCAACTCCGCTGTCAGAGCATACCGGCCAGGCGGCAGGCTCAGGAAAACGAACCTTCCCTCCTGGTCGCTGATGACCTGACGCTCCCCCGTGACGAGCGCAGGGCTCTTGATCATCACGGTCACTCCGGGCACTCTCTCGCCGCTAGACGTGGTGACCGTACCGGTGATCGTCACATCGTGAACAGCTTGCGCCCAGCCGTTGACGGCCAGCGCCAGCAGCGCGATCGTGCAAATCCCGAGGTGCCTCACTCTCGTACTCATGGTGTTCTCCTTCTGAGATTGCTTGAATGGCAATGAAGGATCAGAGAGGCGCGTAGCGTGGACGCGTCGGAGCTCGACAGTGATGGGAGGAGACCGCAGGCATGCACATCACCTCCTGGGAGCGAGTCAATCAGTCTGGTTAGAAAGCCACAATAATCCGCGGCGGCGCCCGCGGTCAAGGCGACGAAAACCACCGCTGCGGCCCACGATTCCGCAGGCGGCATACAATCGCCCGCCACCGATGGCGTGGTTCTTCAAACGCAAGAAGTTGCGTGTCCTCCTGCTCGAGGATGACGTATCGATGCAGAAACTCGTCTCCGCGCTCCTACGGCGCAAGGGGCATCGCGTCGACGTCGTGGATAGCGGAACGAAGGCGATCGAGGCGATCGATCGCGAGGACTACGGCGTCCTTCTACTCGACGTGATGATGCCGACGGAGGGTGGCGTCACGGTGCTGCGCTATCTGCGTCAGCACAAACCAGAGCTTCTGCAGCGCGTCATCCTGCTGACGGCAACGGCGGAAACAGTCTTGAAATCGATCTCGAAGGATGTGTTTGCGGTTGTGAGAAAACCGTTCGATCCCGATCATCTCATCGCCACGGTCAACCGGCTGGCGTGAAGTCAGGCAAGGCAGTGACATCGAGTGGGGTCGAACGCGTGCTGCGAACGCAGCTCTGCACGATCTCCGACAATTGTGAGAGGTCGCACGGCTTCCGCAGGACGATCTGAACGACGTCAACGTCGAGCGATCGCGCCGAGCCGGATGAAGCGAGAACAATTACCACCGGCCGATCACGCCGTGGAGTCTCGCCGATCAATTCGATGATGCTCTCCTCTCTGATCTGCGGCATGGTGACGTCGAGCACGACCACGGCGTAAGAAGAACTGCTGAGCCTCGCCAGCGCCTCGCGACCGTTATCCACCCGATCAGCGACCACATCCGCCTCATTCAGCCGCTTTGATACCCCTCGGCATAATCCTTCAGCCGCGGCGATCAAGACGCCAGCTCTGCGATCGAGCATCATCTCGCAGAGGCGCGTGTACAAAGACTCTGCCAGTTCTCCATATGGTAGAGCTGGTGGAACACATTCCGCAGTTTGATCGAGGACGAAGGAGTGCCTATGGCAGTCGAAGAACTGAGAAAGAACGCGATGATGAGCCATCTCCTCGATGCTCTCGATCGCGGAGAAGACATCGGACATTACGGCCGGCTCGTTTTCGCGATGGTTGCTCGACATTTCGTGGATGAAGACGAGCTCTGCAACGATCTGCAAAAGAATCCCGGCGTCAGTGAGGCTGATGCTCGTTCGATGTGCCGTCAGGTCGAAGGCCGCGATTACAACCCGCCGCGACGCGAACGGATCCTCGAATGGCAAAAGCAGCAAAGCTTTCCGATCTGTCCGACGTCCGACCCCGACGCGTGCAACGTTTACAAGGACCTGAAGTTCCCTGATCACGTCTACGAGAACATTCAGGAGTATTACGAGGAGAAAGCAGAGGCGGCGCGCTAAGCAACCTCGCTATCGCTCCGGCGAATGCGGAACGATCGCTTGTAGATGTCGATGATCGTCATCAGAAGCGAGAAGACGAGCGGACCGATGACGAGACCGACGAAGCCGAACGCCTGCATTCCGCCGAGGACCGCGAAGAGAAGCGGGATCGCCGGCAGCTCCGCTTTCCCTTTCATCACCCACGGCCGCACGACATTGTCGATCAGGGAGACGACCAGGAGCCCCCACAGCGTCAGAAAGATCGGCGACCAATAGCCGCGATCTCCCATCGATGCGGAGATGAAGAGGTAAATCGCCGCCGGTACCCAGATCACTGCGGCGCCAACCAATGGCAGCACTCCGAGGATCGTCGCGACTGCGCCCCAGAATGCGGCCCCCGGCACGCGCGCGATCGCCAGTCCGATCCCGGTGGCGACTCCCTGCGCGAGCGCGCTCGAGATCTGGCCGCGGAACGTCGCGTCGATCACCTCTTTGAATTTCGTCCCGAATTGTTTGTCGTATCGCGAAGGCAACGGGGAGAGAAGCGCCAGCTCTTCGAGGATCGCTTCTCCTTCGACGTAGAAGAAGTACGCCGACAGCAGGACGAGCGCGAATTCCAGGACGAGGCCGGCGACCCCTCCGACCACCTTCGCCCCGTGCGACGCTACCCAAGCCGGCACCAGCCGGACGGCAGGAAGAAAGAGCCGCTCCGGACTGAGCGTCGCCGGATCGAAGTTCGGCACGTAGCGCCTCACCCATTGCAGTCGCGACGTGAGATCGATTCGATGCAGGACCTGCTGCGCGTCGACCGACTGCATGCGTTGGAACACGGTGTTCGCCTGCTGCACGAGAAGAAGGCCGACGAACGTGAGGGGAATGACGATCAGCAACGTGATGGCGATGAGCATGACGATCGCGGCGCGATTCGAGCTTCCCTTCATCCGTTCGCGCACGCGCCGGAACGTGGGAAACGTCAGCGTGACGAGGATCGCGCCGAGGATGATCGCCGTGATGAACGGCCAGACGATCATGAAGGCGGTGTAGAGCACCGCCAGGGCGAGCAGGCCGAAGAAGATGATTCCGGCCAGACGCCATTCGCGGCGCTCGGGCTTCGGCACGGTCGAGACGTCGCTCACGTGCTCCTTTGTACCATTCGCAACCGCCTCGCCGAAAGATCAGCACCTGCCGAAAGGATCGATGCGCCCCTTCGCATCGGGGCGTAGGTTGACCATCGGAGGAACTCATGTCCAATGTCCTGACTCAACTTTCTGACGCGATTTCGGGCGTGATCGCCGGGGCCGCTCCGTCGATCGTCCGCGTCGATGGCGCTCGCCGCTCGCCGTCAACCGGCATCGCCTGGTCCGCGGATCTCGTCGTCGCCACCGCTCACGCGATTCGCAGAGACGATGGCATCAGCGTCACACGCGACGATGGCGAATCGTTCGCCGCATCGCTCGTCGGAGCCGACGGCGGCACGGACGTCGCGCTGCTTCGGGTCCAGAATGCGTCGCTGCGTCCGATTCGCTGGAGTGAGCGGGAGACGCGCACGGGCGATCTCCTGATCGTCGCCGGCCGGCCCGGCCGTAGCGTGCGCGCCACGATTGGCGTCGCCAGCGCAGTCGGCGGCGAATGGCGCACGTTCGACGGCTCGCGCATCGATCGATACATCGAGGTCGACGCAGCACTTCCGCGCGGATTCTCCGGCGGACCGCTGCTCGACGGCGACGGTGGATCCGTCGGCATGAATACTTCGCGCGTCACGCCGGGAGGAACGACGGTGCCTCATGCAACGTTGCGACGAGTGATCGACGAGCTGCAGCAGCACGGCAGCGTGCGGCGTCCGCTGATCGGCATCGGCGTTTATCCCGTCGAGGATGGTCT
>DASYUK010000187.1:0-19154 GCA_036001325.1 Thermoanaerobaculia bacterium | reverse complement strand
TTGCCATTGACATTGAGCGAGATCGGGATCGCATTCGGATCGGCGACGGTTTTTGCGGCCGCTTCTTTCACCGCCGCCTCGCCGAGGAGCGGCGCGACGAAGAGTCCGGCGGTCGCGGCCGCCGATCCGATCATGAAACTTCTTCGTGACGGATCCTGCGGCTCATCGTCATCGGGTGGCTGGTAGCAGGGAGGGAGTGACATCAGGAGGGCCTCCTTTGACGCGCGGTTGTGTTACACCTCTACTATGAACGAGCGGCGCAGGCATCCTCGGTTCACGATGCGAAAGCCGGTCCGCGCGAAGACCGGCGAGACGCCGCTTTTTGTGCTCGATGCTTCACGCGGCGGTCTCCGGGTCGCGCACCGTTCGCAACTGCCTTCCTCATTCAGACTCGATTTGCCTTCATCGAACGGCACGATCATCCAACTCGACTGCGCGATCGTGCATACCTCGATCCAGCACGCCAACGCCGCGGCCGAGTCGCTCTTCCACAGCGGTTTGCGGATCACGACGCCCGACCCGCCGATCGATTCGCTGCTCGAAGAAGGGGAAGAAGAAGAATGAGTGCTGAGTGCTGCGTGCTGAGTGCGCCAGCGCTACACGCTCGACAGCAGGTGCCTCAAGCTCTCGAATTTCGCTACGTATTTCTTTTGTGATTCACGGAGCTCTGCGACCAGCAAGCCATATTGCTCGTGCGATCGCATCGGATCGAGCAGCGACTCCACTTCGATTGCGTCCAGTGACGGGAAGCCGTTCTTCACCGCGCTCGTGACGTAACGCATCGCGTCGTCCGGACGCCCGAGTTGCGCGTACACGCAGGCGATGTCCAGTTGAGTGTGGTGGTAGTGGCCAAACTCTTTCCGACTCTGCTCCGCCGCATCGATCAGACGCTGCGCCGTGGCCTCATCGCCCTTTTGGGCCGAGACAATCGCGCGAAGCGCGGAGTAGCGCGTACTCGTGGGATACCGCCGCTCGGCCTCTGCGAACGTGGTCTCGGCCGCCCGAACATCGAAATGAATCTGCGCACGCGCGCAGACGTAGTAGGTCCAGGCCGTCGGCGAGACGACATTGCGTTCATGCGCCATCTCCGCGGCCTTCTGGAAATGGCCACGGACCTCCTCGATGTACGGCAGATGTGAGAGCGCCAACTCGTCGGTCGGATTGATCGCCAGCGCTCGAAGATAACTGTTACGCGCTTCATCCAGGAGTCCGACATGAAGGAGCAGCGTGCCCAACCAGTCGAGCGCCTCATTCATGTTCGGACGCTCCGCAATGGTGGCGGCAAACTCCTGCATCGCGAAGTCGTGATCGAATCCGCCTTGCGCTGACCACGCCAGTCGCGCGCGCACATAACGGCCTTCCGGTAATGACGGCGCGAGCTTCAGAGCGTGATCGCACAGCGACTTCGCGCGCTCGTACCAGTTGCGTTCGGGTTCCCACGAGAAAGCCAGCCGGCCATACGCGTCGGCGAGCCCGAGCCATCCCAGCGGATTCTCGGGGTCGAGGTCGCGCATCAGTGCAAAGGCCTCGACCCCGCGCTTGACGCTGTCGAGATCCTCGCTCAACAGCGCGATTCGTCCTTCCATGTATGCATCGACACCCGCGCCGGCAGGTTGCGCGCGTCGCGCGAAGCGGCGCTCATCTGCCGGTGTGAGCTGCACCTGCAGCGCTTCGACGATCTTGCGCGACACGTCGTCCTGGACCGCAAAGATGTCGTCGAGTGTGTCGTCGATCTTCACCGACCAGAGCGGGCGCTCCTCCTTGACGTCGATCAGTTGCACCGTCACCCGCACGCGCTGCCCCGCGCGCTGATACGTTCCGGACACTACGGCGTCGACGCCGAGCTCGCGGCCGGCCTCGATCGGATCGACCCCGCGATCGTCGTAGCGAAGGATTGCCGCCGTCGGACGGACGAGGAGCGATCGAACGATGGACAGCTCGGTAATCGTCGCGTCGGCGAGACCGACGCCGAGGTGCGCGCTTTCCGGATCTCGCGTGAGGGGCTGAAAGGGAAGGACAGCGATCGATCGCCGATCGCCTTGTTGCGTCTGGACCGCCCCGCCACGCAGTCGTTCGATGACTTCACCTGCCGAGTGCGGACGACGGCTCGGCTCTTTCGCGAGTAGCTGCAGAATCAATTCATCGAGCCAGCGCGGAACCGAGGGATTGATGTGGTGTGGCGGTCGAGGCTCGCTGTTCAGGATCTCCGAGATCAGCACTGCATTTGCCGTTGCGTCGAACGGGCGGCGGCCGGTCGCCATTTCGTACATCACGATGCCGAGAGCGTAGAGATCAGACGCCGCCGTGGCCGAATCGCCGCGCAGAACCTCGGGCGCGAGATAGGGAAGCGTGCCGACGACACCGGCCGCCTGCAGCTCGGAGCGCCGGACCGTCTGATCCTGCGGTCCGGAGGTCGTCACCATCGCCAGACCGAAATCCATGACCTTCACATGGCCGCCGCTGGTGACCATGATGTTGCTGGATTTGACATCGCGATGCACGATGCCGCGGTCGTGCGCGGCCGCGAGCGCTTCAGCGATTTCGATGGCGCGCGTGCGGATCTCTTCGACCGGCAGCGGTCCGCGCCGCACGCGCACGTCGAGCGTCTCTCCTTCGACGCGCTCCATGACGATCACAGGTTGCCCTTCGTCGTCGAGGACTTCATGAATGCTGCAGATGAATGGATGATCGAGCGCCGCGGCTGCGCGAGCCTCGCGGAGAAAGAGACCATGCGCCCGTTCGTCGGGCAGCATCGATGCCGCGATCCACTTCAGCGCGACGGTTCGATTCAGCTTCTGATCGCGCGCGGAGTAGACCTGACCCATCCCGCCTTCACCGAGCTTCGCTACGACGCGGTAATGCCCGATCTGGCGGTCGATCATCGTTAAGAGCGTACCAGCCAAGCCATTATGATGTTTCCAGGCATGCGTTGGGCGCGGCTGCTTTTCGTTCTTTCCGTCATCGCGCAGCCGGCGGTTGCCGCGATCTCGGGGCCGTACCATGCGGATACGACGATGGCGGTCGGGCCGGGCGTGGTGCACGAGCGCGGCGTGTTGATGACGACGACCGCGGGCCGGCAGGCGGTTTACATCGCGCGGATCGCCAACTCGCAGCCCGCGCTGCGATTCGAAGCGTCGATCTCGAACGATCTCATCGTCGGCCTGGAGCCGACGACCGAACAGGCGAACCGCAAGAATCGCGAAGGTCATCGCGCTGTGGTTGCGCTCAACGGCGACTTCTTCGACCCGAATCAGGCGCCCTTCGGTCTGCACATTCAGGATGGTGAGCTCGTCGCGTACGGGCCGAAGCCGCGTCCCGAGTTCGGCGTGACGGCCGATCGCCGAATCGTGATCGACGTCGCCGGCGTCAGTGGCAGCCTCTGTCGCGCGGATGGAATCTGCAAGCCGATCGCTCGCGTGAACCAGGCGCGGACGATGGGTGAGGGGACGGGCGAGCTGGTCTTGTACACGAGCCGCTTCGGCGAGACGACCGGGACCGACGACGGCGGAACAGAAGTGCTGCTCTCCGGCGTGCCGTTGCCGTTGCCGACACACGGCTCATTCGACGGCATCGTCAAGCACGTCCGCAGCCGCGCCGGCTCCACGCCCCTCGGCGCCAATGACGTCGTGCTCTCCGGAAGCGGAGTCGGTGCGAAGTTTCTCGATCTGCTTCCCGATGGCGGGCGTCTGGCGATCACATTCAACATCACTCCCGGTTGGGAGAATGTCACGGAGGCGATCTCCGGACCGAACTTCGTCGTGCGCGGCGGCGAAGTCGCGATCGAGCCGTACATGCACGGATTCGTCGACGTCACGCATCCGCGCAGCGGTATCGGCGTCACCGCGAACGGGGACGTGCTGCTGTTCGCGATCGATGGACGCCAACCCGGCTACAGCATGGGCGTGACGCTCGACGAACTGGCGCAGCTCATGATCAGTCAGAGCGTTGTTACCGGCATCAATCTCGACGGGGGCGGATCGACGACGCTCGGCGTTCGGCTGCCCGGGACCGACGGCGTGACGATGGTCAATCGCGGCTCCGACGGATTCGAGCGGCCGGTCGGCAACAGCATCATCGTGTTCAGCACCGCACCGACCGGACCGCTGGCGATGCTCGCATTGCGTCCGGAGTCCGCCACTGTCCTCACTGGCAGCCATATCATCTATACCGCTCTCGGCGAAGACGCGGCGTACAACGCGGTTCGTCTGCCGCGCTCTCCGCGATGGGAATCGACCATCGGCAACATCGACGTGACCGGACGATTCAGCGCCGGCGCGCCAGGTGAGGGCACGATCAAGGCGACCATCGACGATGCGTCGGGATCGACAGCGCTAAGTGTCGTCGGCGCGCTCGCATCGCTCGAGGTTGCGCCTCATCCGATCATCGTCAGCGCGGGCGCATCGCAATCGTTCACGCTCAGCGGCCGTGACGCACAAGGTCGAACGGTCGCTGTCGATTCAGCGATCGCACAGTGGAGCGCATCGCCGGCCATCGGAAAGATTGCCGGAGGTGTGCTGCGAGCAGCGCAGCGGGGACGAGGCGAGGTCACCGCGACTGTCGCCGGCGCGACGGCGAGTGCACACGTCGAGATCGGCAAACCGCCGATCGTGCTCGACGACTTAGAGAATACCAACAACGTGAGAATCTCCGCGACGCGCGCGTCGGCGAACCTCACGCGCGCCGTGCGCGGCGATCCGGTGCGGCGCGGCACGGCGTCGCTCCGGCTCACGTACGATCTGCGCAATCAGCCCGGGATCTCCGCGGCGGGCGTGCGGTGGGAGCCGGCGAAGGAAGTCGAAAGCCGTCCGCTGCGCATCGGCATCTGGGTGTGGGGCGATGGCAGTCGCCACGATCTGCGCGGCAACTATCGCGATGGGACCGGTGCGATCAAGGTCGTCAACTTCACCGCGACGCCGGGGACGTTGCTTTCGAGTTGCACGCGCCGCCGCGGCGGCATCGACTGGATCGGCTGGAAGTATCTCGAAGTGCCCATTCCGCGTGATGCGATTCTGCCGATCCGCTGGGAGCGCATCTATCTCGTCGAGACGAACGATCGCTGCGACAACGCATCGTCGATCTACTTCGATGATCTGCGCGCCGTCTATCTCGAGGCAGCCGAGGATACGACGGGACCGCTGATTACGAATCTGGTGCCGGCGCCGGGAGCGGTGATCGAGGATGGGCGTCCCGAGATCGGAGCGAGCGTCAAGGATGAGACGAGCGGCGTCGAACCGACATCGATCCGTCTGCTCGTCGACGGCGTACAGGCGCCGGCGACGTTCGACGCCCCGTCGGGTCGCGCGCGCTACACGCCGATCAAACCGCTTCTACCCGGCCCGCATCGCGTTCATTTCGAAGCACAGGACAAAGTCGGCAACCCCGCGCAGCCGTTTGCGGATTGGGGGTTTGTGGTGAAGTAGGGTGGGTGTGCCTTCTCCCTCCGGGAGAAGGTGGCCGGAGGCCGGATGAGGGGGTGCCTTCCGAGTAACTCGCCCCCCACCCGGCGCTTCGCGCCACCCTCTCCCGGAGGGAGAGGGCACTGAAATCTACAGCTCCTCCAACAACCTCAACTGCCAAATGTCATGCGGCGTGCGGCCGAGGATCGGCGCGAGTGCGAGCTGTCCGGTTTTGCCGATCGTCGACTTCAGATATTGCAGCTCGGCGAGTTTATTGGCGCTCTCCGCGTCCTTCGGCACGGGCAATCCGTTCTCGCGCAGCATGAGAACGCCCTTCGCGCGCAGCGAGAGCTCCGCGCTGAGGCGCAGATAGCAGAGCAAGTCGGCGACGACGGCGCCGTCAAAATGCTCACGCAATGACTGCAGGTATCGTCCCGGGCGCGTCGATGCGAAATCGCCGGAACGAATCGCCTTGATCAGCTCCGTGTCGAGATCGAAACCGCTGCCGAGCCACGATTGCAGATAGCGTTCACTCTGCGCAAAAACGAACACGAGCAGGGGCGGCAGAACAATCGTGACCGCGAGTGCTGATGCGAGCGGCGAGAGAACGAATTGATTGAACACGGAGTGGATGGCGAATGCGAGCACGAGTCCGGGAATCGCCAGGACGATCGGCTCGGCTTCGCGGCGTTGAAAGAGGACTTTGGTGATCATCGCCGCAAGAGCCGTCGTGCCGCCGTGCATCACCGCCGTTCCGAATCCGCGAACGACCCAGAAGGCGAGACTGCGATCGGGCAGCATGGCCATGTAGTAGAGGTTCTCGACGACCGCGAAGCCGGTCCCCGCGGCAAAGCCGCAGATCGCAGCGTCGATGACGAAACCGATCCGCTTCGTGCGCAGGAGGAAGAGCACCGGCACGAGCTTCAGCGCCTCTTCGACGGCCGGCGCGGCGAGCCGCGTCAACGTCACTCGATCGACGAAGACGGTGTCGAGAATCTGATTGTTGATCACATAACTCGCGAGCGCCGCCGCGGTGCCGCTCAGGATCACGCCGATGAGCCGTCGCAGGCCGACGAGCTTGTAGCTGTCGATGTACACGAGGCTCCACAGAAACAGACAGACGGGAACGAATGCGAAGGCGGTCCGCGCGACGATCATCGGAGAAGCTTGAGCGACACCATGATCTCATTGGAGCGATCGCCCTTCTCGAACGCCGTCGCGTAGCCGACCGAGAACATCGACTCGAGGTTCGAGAACATCACGAGCGAGACATCGACCTGTGCGCCGACGTCGTGAACATTGCGATGCCCTTCGCCGCGCGTTGTCAGCGCTGAGGAGAAGAGAGCCAGCCGCGCCCAGTTCGTATAGAGCGACGGGACTCCGACGCGCCGGAACCGCATCGGCGGCAGCGTCCACTCGATCGATCCCTTCGCGAATTCGTTTCCTCCGACTTCGTTCAGCTCCAGACCGGGGAAGCTGTAGTAGTCGCGATAGCGCCGCACTTCCTGCCAGTCGATCCAGTTGTTGCCGAAGCCGCCGAAGTAAAAGTTTGCGAATGCGTTCGTGCGATCCCCCCACGATTTGCCGCCCGCGCCGCGCAGCCAGATCGATGAATGTTCGAGCGGAAGAAGGAAGCCGTGCTCATACGTCGCGTACACGCGCGGGAACGTATCGGAATGCACGACGCTGCCGCTCGCGGCCACGCTCCACTGATGTCCGCGCTCGAAATCGACCGCACCGATCGTCTTGCGCAGATCTTTGTAATCGAGCTCTCCGCGCAGCGTCGCGTACTCGCGGAACGGCGCCGCGACATTCTGATATTCGGGAAGAGTATCGAGGCCGCCGTAATACGCGCCGGTGATCGTGTAGTCGATCGTCTTCGGGCGGTTGTAGACGATGAATTGATGATACGAGAGCGCCGCCGAGTGTCCCTTGCGGCTGGTCTTCGTCGGCCCGAAGAGATCGTAGAAATCGGTCGCGTTGTAGTTGAGCCGCAGCTTCCACGGCACGTGATCCCAGCCTCCCTTGAAGTGCAGCTTGTCTTCGCCTGGAGAAACCGCGCCGGTGAGATCGACCGTGTTGAGTCCCAGCGGATCGGAAAAGTTGAAGCGCATCCCCGCTGCGACAGTGTCCTTGTAACCTTCCACGACTGGATAGAACGAGCCGAGGCGCGTTTGCAGGACGGGACTGTATGGGCCCGCGTAGGTCGTCACTTGATCGAGATTGATGCGCGCCGGCGAGCCGGCGTTCCAGCTCTTCACGATCGGATGCCGCTCCACGACCTGCTGTCCGAGGTAATTGATGGCGCTGATGTCTTCGCGAGGCTGGATCGAAACGACGACGGGTGAGAATCCCTGCGACGTGTATCGATACGCGATCATCGTGTCGGCGGAGATCGGGATCGGCCGGAACAGACCCGTCTCCACGTTGGTGAGCGCTTCCATCTTCTGGCTGTGAAAGTCGTAGCGAAAAACGTTCGACACGCCGGTGTAGTACGACGTGCCGTAGAGATATCGGCCGTCGGGCGAGAAGACGAAGTTCTCGGGGCCGTTGTTCTCGAACTTGTGCAGCGTGCGGAACGTCGAGTCACCCTTCAGGAGTTTGTCGACGTCGAGCGCGACGAGCTCCTGGTCGCCGGTGACTTCGATCAGCGACGCGCTCAGCGTCTTGCCGTCCGGCGAGAGATCGAGATCGAAGATGTCGCGCCCGTATTCGAGCGTGAGCAACGTCTGCCACGAGTGATACGGCTTCGCAATCCGCACCAGCGAAGAGAATCCGTTGTGATGCTGGATCGCCCAGATCGACTGATCGATGGGATTCACGACGAGGTCGCCGACGCGGCAGTTCTTCAGCAGCTCGTGGCGTTTGCCGCTGGCGAGATCGAGCTCATTGAGATCGCGCCAGCCGCGCGTGTTGTCGGTCGTGAAGAAGATCTTCCGATCTTCCGCGTCGTACGCAAGCGACGTCACGAAGTAGAGCGCCGGCACATCGACCTCGGCCAGGGGGGTGATCTTGGGCCTTCTCCCCGCGGGAGAAGGTGGCCCTGACCCTGACGCTGAGCGAAGCGAAGCGGAAGGCGAAGGGCCGGATGAGGGGCTGCCCCTCACCCGGCGCTTCGCGCCACCCTCTCCCGATGGGAGAGGGGATTCGGATAGGTCAATCGAGACGATCTGCGCGACGTGCGCGGGCCGATTGATCGCCGCATACAGAAGGTTGTGCTCGCGATCGTAGAACGTGCGCGAGATCGATCCGAGAACCTCATTCGTGATCGGCTTTTCTTTCGTGACGTCGTACTTCCTGATGCGCTCGAGGTTCTGCTTCTGCCACTCGTGCTCTTTCGCAATCCACCGCCGCCACTCATGATCGAGCGGGACACCGAATACCCGTTCGAATTGCGACTTGAAGTAGCGCCGGCTGCCGTGCGTGCGATTGAACCAGGCGATCACCTTCTCCGGCCCGTACTCCGATGCGAGATACGTGACGAAGCGCGTCCCATAGAGATACGAGTTCTGTCCGACCTGAAAATCGATGGTCGTCCCTTCCGACTCCAGTCCGACGACGTCGTAGAAGTAATCGTTCTCGAGCACCATCGTGCGGAAGGCCATCTCGTCGTAGCCGCCGAGGACGCGACCGACGCCGCCGGCCATCCACGTCTCGAGAAACACCGCGATTCCCTCGTGATACCAGCGCGGCGAGTACCAGCGCGGACTGGTCATGTAGCTGTAGATCATCGAGAGCGGGTTTTCTTTGATCGGCGCGACCTTGCCGTGGAAGAGGTGGCGGAACAGCAGATCGGTGTCTGCGCCCTTGTCGGTGGCGACGACGTGCACCAGCTCGTGATGCATGAGCCAGTTCATCCGCTCGTTGGACGGCATCGTCTCGTAGACGTAGTCGAACGGCTCGATGCCGATGCTGATGTAGTTCCACGGAACCGTGGATGTGCCGCCGTGACCGTAGTCGCCGAAATCCTGCATGAGGATGACGACCGGCTCGGATGGTTTATATCCGAAGAGCTTTTCGTGGAAGGCGAGGGAGTTCTCGAACGACCGCGCGAGGTGGTAGGTGAGGTACTCGTGCGCTTTGTCGTAGTAGATGAGATCGAGATCTGGGGTGCGGCGGGTGAGAAGCTCCTGTGCGCCCGCGGCGATGGCGGTGAGGAGTGCGACAGCGGTGATCACATAGCGCATCGCTCGCACAAAGCCCTCTCCCCGCAACGCGGGGAGAGGGGAGGGTGAGGGGATTCTATTTCTTTCGAGCGTCGAGGCTCATTTCCTGGGCCAGGGTCCTTGCCTCCGTGGCGAACGCTGGGGCATTGCTCAGCATCTGGGCGTAGTTCTTATTCTCCGCCAACGCACCCAGCGCGGTGAGCTGCTCAGCGAAGTCGTTGTTGTTCACACGAACGCCCATCGAATCAGCTTGTTTGACATGCGTACTGATCGCCTCGAACTGTGCACGGATGTCGAGCGCAAACTCGTTCTGAACGTCGCGGTCGACAGCGGCGAGATAGTTGTTGAAACTCTCGACGTTGGCCTTGTTCTGGGCGCGGCTGATCGAGTCGGCCATCTTTCCCAGCGCTTCGATCGCCTCCTGGTCGTACCGCAACTGATCTCGCATGTTCGCGACCGCGCGGGCCTCGAGATCCGTCGCCTTGCTGCGCAACCGTGCTCCTAGGTCGCTGACGGCTTCTTGGCCCAGTCCGGACTCGACCATGGCGAGGACCCTGATCTCTTTGGCCATCTCCTGGGCGTACTCGGCGCGCGCGTGCACCATCGCTGCGAGATTCGCTTGTGCCGCGGCGAGATTGCTCCTCGCGGCGTCGAGATTCATGCTCTCGACTGCGGCCTCAGCGGCAGCGAGCTTGTGACTGGCGACCGCAGCGGCACCCAACGAGTCGGCCATCTCGCGAAGCCGCGCGCTGAGAGACTCGATTTCTGGCTGGTTGAGATTTCTCGCGCGCGCTCTCGCGGCCAGCTCATCGATCTGAGCGATTTTCACTCCGACGGAGGCGTCCTCCTCCGCGAGCCTTCTCATGTCGACGACCGTTGCATCGATATCCTCGTAGAACTGCGCGGCGACTTGCCGCTGCTGCGTCTGGACTTTGGCGCGCGCGTCGATCCGCTTCGCGGCGACGGAAAAGTCGGCGGCCAGATTCTGCAGCGTCGCGGCGTCGGTCAGATAGTCCCTGTAAAGGACTTTCTGCTCCTGCTGCTGTTTCTCGCTGCCGAGGATCACATCGTTCTTCGTGATCTGAGGCTGGCGGTGCTTCTGGACGGCACCGATCGCGCCCGTCGCGTCCTCGCTCCGGAACGACGGCGACACGATGGCAATCACGGCGACGAGGACCACGGCCAGACCTGCGAATGCGATGAGGATCGTTTTTCTCTTATCAGCGCTCATACAAACCTCGCTTGTTGTTGTTACCCTAAGTACAAACCACGACTGGAAAAGTTGGTCGCTACCGCAGAGAAACGACCACTCTCAAGACTTCATCGTTACCGACCGATACCCGTACCTCTGCCGCGTTCGCCCCGTCGCGCGGCCGGACGATCACCCCAGCCCGTTGGGACGGGCTGTGGAACGTGAACTTCACTGAGGCTTTCCCGAAAGATGCGTCCTTTTTGTCCGAAACGCCAATGAAAGTCAGTTTGGACTCGTCCCAATGGATCGAGACAGGCGACCCCGACACGACCGGTTCGAGCTCGTACAGGTCGGCATGACGGCGGACGATGAGGGTCGCGCGCTCGGAAACGATCTTCTGGACGATCGGCCAGGCGGGCGCCATCGTCGCGCCGGTGTCGGTCATCGGGCGCCGTCCGAGGATCAGGAAAGCGAGAACGAGCGCGGCTGCGGCAGCCCACCCGTACGCGAAGATCCGACGGCGTGTAGTGGCCGGTTTCTGAACCGGCCGGTTGAGCAACCGGCCTCCACACTGTTCGAGGATGCTGCGTCGCAGCTCCGACGGTGGTTCCAGCGATCGCATCTCCTCGAGCCGGCGCGCGATCTCGCGCGTCGAGTCGAACAGCTCCCGAACCTGAGGTGATGTGAGCAGCAGCCGTCGCAGCTCCGTCTCCTCCTCGGCTGTCGCTTCGCCGTCGACGACGGCGTTCACGAGATCGATGATCTCTTCTTCACCGCGCTGCATGTCGCTGTCCTTCGATGATCTCGCGCAACAGTTGCCGCGCGGTGAAGAGCCTCGACTTGACCGTCTTCACCGGCACGGAGAGTACCTGCGCCGCTTCGTCGTACGAGAGATGGAGAAAGTGACGGGCGATGAGCGCGAGCCGATACTTCGGATCGAGCGCCAGCAGCGCCTTCTGCATCGATCGCTCTTCCTCGTTCGCGGCAAGCTCCTCCTCCGGAGTGGGATGCTGATCTTTGATGCCCTCGCTGAGCGGCTCCCACACGCGGTGCGATTTCATCGCGTTGATCGTCTCGTTGATGGCGACGCGATAGAGCCAACTGAAGAACTTCCGCGCCGGATCGTAGGTCTCGAGGCGCTCGTAGACCTTGAGGAAGACCTGCTGGGAGACGTCGCGCGCCTCCTCGCGACCGGCGCCGAGGCGGATGATGGCGTTGTAGACGGGCTTCTCGTAACGATCGAGAATCTCCGCGAAAGCGTCCGTATCGCCGCGCAGACAGCGTTCGACACACATCCGGTCCAGTTCGTCCTCATTCATGAACTACAGACCTGGGTGGCAAAAGTTGGATTGTGTCAGGTGATCTCAAAAATCTGATCGAAGCCGGAGAAGTGAAACACGTCCCGAATGTGTCCGTTGACGTTAATCAACCGCAATGCCTTCCCTCGCTCGGACAACTTCTTCTGCGCGGCGAGCAGCACGCCCAGCCCGGCGCTGGAGATGTAGTCGAGCCGGGCGAAGTCGACGACTTTTCCCTCCGTCAGATTGAGGAAGATCTGACGGGCCTTCTCCGCCTCCGCCGCGTCGAAGCGCCCGGTAAGAATAATCGTGTCGTTTTCTCCCACCGAGATCTCGAGCATGTCAGTTCATCCGCTTGCGAAGCGTAATCGTTCCTGTTCGGTTCCCATGACTGTACTCGATGCGATCCATCATTTTCTTCACGAGATGAATACCTAAACCCCCTTCGGTGCGGCTCGCCAGCGGCTGATTGATATCGACTTCGGGCGCATCGGCCGTCGGATCGAAGCGCGGCGCATCGAAGTCGGTCACGGTGATGATCAGATCCTGATCGCGGATGCGGAGCTCGATCTTGATCTCTCCTTCTCCGCCGGAGTTGTGTTTCACGATATTCGTGAAGACCTCTTCCACCGCGAGCTCCACCGGAAAGCGCACGTTCGGGTTGGCGGCGGTTTTCACGAAGAACGTATCGACCAGGCGCATGACCTCGGGAAGGGCGTCGATGCTGCGATCAAAAGCGGCGGCGAGCCGCCGCACTCCCAGATAGCGGATGCACATCATGGCGATGTCGTCCGCCTGGGGAGCGTGTTGCACGAATCCGTCGACCGCATCGATCGCCTCTTCGAGCACGCGGACCGCGCTCTCCCCCGCGCAGCGCTCCAGCGTCTGACGCAACCGCCCGAGCGTGAACAGCTCCTCCGATGCATTCGTGGCCTCGGTCACTCCATCGGTGTAGAGGAACAGCGCGTCGCCGCGCGCGAGCGTGGTGTACTGCAGCGGATATTGGAACTTCGGCATGACACCGAGGGCCAGTCCCGGTTTCGATTCCAGAAGATCGACCGCGCCGGTGTCGCGCAGCAGGAAAGGCCGATCGTGCCCGGCGTTGGAGAAGCGGAGGATGCCGTCGTTGAAATCGAGGAAACCGCAGAACGCGGTCACGAACATCGTCGGTCCGGTCTCTTCGTACAGACGGACGTTGACCGCTTCCATCAGCTTCGCCGCATCCGCGTAATACGCTGCGTTCGCGCGAAAGAGCGTCTTGGTGAGAGCCATCACCAACGCCGAGCCGATCCCTTTTCCCGAGACGTCGCCGATACAGAAGTAGAGACGATTCCCTTTCATCGCGAAATCGTAGAGATCGCCGCCGACCATCTTCGCCGGCCGGATGTACGCATGCATCTCGAACGGCGCATCCTCGGAGAGCGCGACGGTGGCGCTCGGGAGCATGCGCATCTGGATCTCGCTGGCCAGCTTCAGTCCGGCGGCGAGGCGCTCATTCTCAATCGACAACGCCGTGAAGCGCGCGCGCTCGATCGCCACCGCGACGTGTGACGCGACGGCGAGCATCAGCGACTCGTCGCTCGAATCGAAGCGCTCCGCCGTCGTCTTGTTCATGCTCTGCAGAACGCCGAGAAGCTCTCCGCCAGAGCTGATGATCGGCACTGCGAGGAGCGAGCCGCCTTCATCGATGATGTTCACAAGGGTCCGCGTGCGCGCAACGTCGCCGGCGACTCCGATCGGCAGTCCGCGCGCAGAGTCGAGAACGAAGACATTGGTCCGCTCCGCCTCGACGACCGACGACGCTTTCTCCTCGATGACCTTGAGCAGCGAGTCGAGATCGACCTCGGAGCTGAGCGCCTTGGCCAGCTCGAGAAGAGCGTAGAGCGCGCGGGCCGTCCGCCGCTCGGATTGTTCAGTCACTTCCACTTGCGACCGCCTTCAAAGGCGGCGGCGAGCCGCCGCACTCCAAGGCAAACGGCGCAGAGTGCTCACGGCAGTCTTCACCAGATCGGCCGGCGTAGGACGTGAGCGCCCTTCGGTATCGCGATCGAGCTGCGTCTCCCACGCCAGCGATCCGGCATGGGCGGCGACTGCCGCTTTCCAGTGGCAGAAGATGATCGTGAGCCAGACTACGGCGAGCG
Source organism: Thermoanaerobaculia bacterium (assembly GCA_036001325.1). Lineage (GTDB taxonomy): Bacteria > Acidobacteriota > Thermoanaerobaculia > Gp7-AA8 > Gp7-AA8 > DASVHS01. The sequence goes on along the minus strand of DASYUK010000187.1, from coordinate 4,961 downwards.
CACTATCGAATCGCATCGCCGAGGCGAGGGCGATGAGGAAGAGAACGACCAGGCCGGCTTCGACGATGGCGGTGAGCGTAGCCATCTCCGGAAATCCGAGGTAGCCGTAACCGCCTCCTGGCCACCACCAGGCGAGCTTCACGGCCTGATCGCGCCGTTTCATCGGCGTGTGGCAGTTGGGACAGAAAGGCGAGCCGCGCCGCAGGACCGCCAGACACGATCCGCACAGCCATTCGCGTCCCTTGGCCGGCGTTGGATGACTGCTGCCGATGAGAGGCGGAACGATCTCGCGCAGCAGCTCGATGTCAGCGAACGTGAGGTCGGTGAAGCGCTGCTTCCTGCCGTTGCGAAAGATGACCGTCATCGTGCGGCGCAGTCTTCCGAATCGCACCGATCGAACGTCGCCGTACAAGATTTGCGACACCGCATCGCGGAGTGTGAGGTCGCGGTTGACGGCGATCTGCACGATACGGTGCGAGGTCACCGCGACGATGCAGCGGCGCAGGTGCTGCACACCTGAGCCCAGGAGTGCGCGCTCCAGAAGCGGCGACGGCGAGCACGCCACGACCAGCCCCCGCACTTCCTCCTCGCCTTGGATCAGCCGCTGCAGGATCGGATCGACGATCGCCAGCAGACTTGCCATGAACCCGAAGGGGGGGATTTTCGCACATGTCGGCGGCCCGACCTAACTGCAGCGTCTACAATCGGGCGCGTGACGCTCATCGATCTCAGCCACACCATTCGCCATGGGCTGGTGACCTATCCGGGATTGCCGGCTCCGGTCGTGAGCGATCACTTGAGCCGGGAAGCGTCGAAGGCGAACTACGCACCCGGGACGACGTTCCACATCGCGCGCGTCGAGATGGTGGCGAACACGGGAACATACATCGACGCGCCCAGCCACCGTTGGGAGGGGGCGCCCGACATCGCGTCGCTTCCGCTGGAGAGGCTGGCCGATCTCGAAGCGATCGTCGTCGACGGCACTGCGGCGCCCACGGCATCGTTTCGCGGCTGCGCGGTGCTGTTCCGCACCGGCTGGTCGCGCCACTTCGGAACACCCGCATACGGAGAAGGGCATCCTTTCCTGACGCTGGAGACCGCGGAGAGACTCATCGCCGGCGGCGCAGCGCTCGTCGGCATTGACTCGCTCAACATCGATGACACGCGGAACCGCGCGCGTCCGGTGCACACGCGCCTGCTCGAGGCCCGCATTCCGATCGTCGAGCACCTGACCGCGCTCGACCAACTGCCCCGGCGCGGTTTCCGCTTCTTCGCCGTTCCGGCGAAGTTCGCCGGCATGGACAGTTTTCCCGTGCGAGCGTTCGCCATGATTCAATCCTTCTGAAATGGCCTTCGCTCCAGGGACGCGCATCGGCGCATACGAGATCGTCTCGCCAATCGGCGCCGGAGGAATGGGTGAGGTCTACCGCGCACGCGACCATCGCCTGGGCCGCGACGTGGCCATCAAGGTTCTTCCCGAGAGCTCATCGGACGACGCCGATGCGATCGTGCGACTGCAGCGTGAGGCGCGCGCGGCTTCCGCGCTGAATCATCCGCACATCCTCACGATCTACGACATCGGGCGGATGGAAGGCGAGCCTCGCCGTGATTTCATCGCGATGGAATACATCGAAGGTACGACGCTGCGCGACTGGATCACTGAAGATCACGACATACCGACGATCGTCGAGTACGTGATCCAGATCGCCGACGGTCTGGCGAAAGCGCACGAAGCGAACATCGTTCATCGCGATCTGAAGCCGGACAACATCATGATCACGAGCGACGGCTACGCGAAGATCCTCGATTTCGGGTTGGCGAAGCAAAGTGTGGGTCCGGCAATCTTGCCGGACAGCACCGGCGGGATCGCCGGTGCCACATTGGTGAAGTCACTCACTCATGACGGCGCACTCGTCGGCACGATCGGATACATGTCCCCTGAACAGGTGCGCGGCGAGAACGCGGGCGCGAGCGCCGACATCTTCTCGTTCGGTTGCATCGTCTATGAGGTCGTGACGCGGCGCCGCGCATTCCTCGGCGCCACGGCTCTGGAGACATTGCAGCAGATCTCGGCGAGCGATCCGCCGCCGTTGCGTGCCGCCAATCCGCAAGCGCCGCCCGAGCTGCAGCGCATCGTCACGCGATGTCTGGCCAAGGATCCCGCGAATCGCTATCCGTCGATGAAGAGCGTCATCGCCGATCTGCGGAAGCTTCGCGAGACGTTACGCGGCGGCGTGACACGATCGATGCCGCGGCTGACGCAGCTCACGTTCGACAAAGCGATCGAGCAGTTTCCCGCGATCACCGCTGACGGGCAGCGCATCGTGTTCAGCCGCGAAGTCGGGAAGGTTCGCAATCTCTTCCTGGTGAATGTCGCCGACGGAACCGAAGAGCGGCTGACCGAAAGCTCATTCGATGAGATTCAAGCTTCGTGGTCGCCGGCGGGTGACGCGCTGCTCTTCGTGCGCGGACGAGAGAGCGAATCGCGCGTCGAGCCGTCCGATGTCTTCGGCCGTTACGTCGGCGGCGACATCTGGAGCTTCGATCTCGACTCGCGCAAGGCGGCGTTGCTCATCAGTGACGCCGCGAATCCGTCGTGGTCGCCGGACGGAAAGCAGATCGCGTTCGATGCCTCGTGGAGCGGACCGCGGAGAATCTGGCTTGCCGATCAGCGCGGTCGGAATCCACAACAACTCACGACCGACGTCACCGACGCCGCGCATCATGTGCGTCCGCGATGGTCGCCGGATGGGCGGCGCGTCGTTTTTCAAAATCTCGAGGGAACGAAGTTCGACGTCCAGGTCGTCGATGTGCAAACGAAAGCGATGAAGTGGGTGACGAACGACTACACGATGGATCTTCATCCGGTGTGGTCGCCGGACGGCGAGTGGATCTTCTTCTCGTCATATCGCAGCGGCGGCATCAACGTCTGGCGGATGCCGGTGAGCGCCGACGGCACACCGATCGGCGCGATGGAACAGATCACTGCCGGTCCGGGTCACGACGTCGACCTCGACATCGCGCAATCAGGGCGGCTCGCGCTCGCGATCCTCAAACAGAACGCCGATCTCTGGCGATTGCCCGTCGATCCCCAAAGCGGCGAAGCGACCGGACCGCCCGAAGAGATGATCGCCACGACGCGCGAGAACTCGCGAGGCAGTTGGTCGCGCGATGGAAAGTCGATCGCGTTCAGCTCCGACCGCGCCGGCGAGATGAACATCTGGCTCTTCGCCGGCGGCAGGATGCGACAGCTCACGCGCGGCGCGGGAGGCGATTTTCAACCGCAATGGTCGCCCGACGAACGTTCGCTGGTGTTTTTCTCGGGACGAAGCAGCGCGCTCGACATCTGGCGGCTCGATCTCGACGGCGGCGAGCCGCAACGCCTCACGCGCGGCGAGGGCATCAACATCAATCCGTTCTTCTCGCGCGACGGCCGGCGCATCGCCTTCATGTCCGATCGCGACGGACGTCTCGAAGTGTGGATGATGAACGCCGACGGTTCCGATCCTCGACAGCTCACCACCGTCGGCGTGATGGGCCACTTCCTTCGCTTCACTGCAGATGGCGCGCGCATCTACTTCCGTTGTCCGACCGGCGCGAAAGCGCGCACGATGGCTGTCCCTGCGAGCGGAGGCGAACCCGAAGCAACCGCGGAGGTCATCGGCGGATCGCACATGTCGCTCTCGCCCGACGAGTCGATGATCATGGACGTCGTCGCGCATCGCACGCTATGGGTATCACCTCTCTTCGGCGGCGCACCCCGGCGCGTCTTCGAATTCGAGGATCCCGAGAGCCGCATCGACTATCCGGTCTGGTCGCCCGACGGTCGGTGGATCTTGTTTGATCGCTTTGTACCCCGCGGCGGGGATGTCTGGACGCTAGTCGTTGGTCCTTAGTCCTTAGTCCTTAGTCTTTAGTCCTTGGATCCTGTAACGACTAACGACTAACGACTAAGGGCTATCGGATACGATCTCGTCATGCGCCTGAAAACATTCGCCATCATTCTTGTGATCTCTCTTCCCGCTGCTGCGCAGGACACCGCGAGCATCGACAAAGCCGTCGCCGAGATCCTGGCGAAGAGCGGCGCGCCGAGCGCGTCGATCGCCGTCGTGAAGGACGGGAAAATCGCATACGCACACGCATACGGCACCGCGAATCTCGAGACGAAGATGCCGGCCACGCCCCAGATGCGTTACAGCATCGGCTCGATCAGCAAACAGTTCACCGCGGCTGCCGTGCTGATGCTCGGAGAAGAGGGAAAGCTCTCACTCGATGACAAGGTCGTGCGTTGGTTGCCGGAGTTGACGCGCGCCAGCGACGTCAGCATCCGCCAACTGCTGTCCATGACGTCCGGCTATCAGGATTACTGGCCGCAGGATTACGTGATGCCGATGATGCTCGAGCCGGCGACGGCGCAGGACATCATCAACCGATGGGCGCGCATCCCGCTCGACTTCGAACCGGGATCGAAGTGGCAGTACAGCAACACGAACTACGTCATCGCCGGCATGATCGTCGAGAAAGTGAGCGGAATGCCGCTGCTCGACTTTCTGCAGAAGCGGATCTTCTCTCCGCTGCAGATGACGAGCGGCGCCAACATCGATCTCGCGCCTCTCGGCGGCGAAGACCCCGCGCGCTACCTGCGTTACGCCCTCGGTCCGCTGCGCCCGGCGCCGAAAGAGGGGAGAGGATGGCTCTTCGCCGCCGGCGAGCTGGCCATGACCGCAAGCGATCTGGCGAAGTGGGACATCTCGATGATCGATCAGACGCTGCTGAAGCCGGCGTCGTATCGCCAAATGCAGACCGACACGCCTCTCGCAACCGGCGTCGGCACGAGATACGGACTCGGCGTGGGCCTCAGCATCGTCGATGGACGCCGGCTGGTGACGCACGGCGGCGAAGTGTCAGGCTTCACCGCGCGCAACGATGTCTATCCCGACGATCGCGCGGCCGTGGTCGTG
>DASYUK010000186.1:0-1901 GCA_036001325.1 Thermoanaerobaculia bacterium | reverse complement strand
GAGATGTTGCGCATCAATCTCGCGACTCCGGTTACCGCGTCACCGAATCGCATGGGAGCACTCGCGGGTGATAACGGCGGGTTCCCGAATGGTCGCCGGCTCGCGGATGACGTCGTCGACATCGAGCTGCAGGTCGTGGCGGGAGTTCTCGTGTCGGGATTCAACAAACAGCCGAACAATCTGCTGACCGATGGTGTCGACGCGAACGACAAGCTGTTTCTCACCAGCTTCCCGTATCTGGCATCGCCGCATCAGGGTTACGAGAGCTTGCCGCAGGGAGGCAACTGATGCGAGCCGCACTTGCCTTGATGATGTTGCTTTCGCCGGCCGCGCTCGTTGCCGGTCATTACTCCGACTTGTACGTGATCCCGGTCGCCGGTCATGTCACGGGACTGGGCGGAAGCAGTTGGATGAGCGACGTCGCGATCCAGAATTTTCAGTCGGCGCCGCTGACGGTACAGATCATCGTCATCGAGTCGGGCGAAGCGATGCCCGATAACGTGAAACCGCTGCAGTCGTCGATCGGGAGTGCCGTGACGATTCCCGCGGGCGGGACGCGCATTCTCCACGACCTGCTCAACGGCCATCGCGCCACCGACACGATCGGCGCGATTCTCATCGGCGCCGATCTGCCCTTCGCTGTTTCCAGCCGGTCGTATGTGACGAGCGCAAACGGGGCGACGCAGGGCGAATCGGTGATTCCGGTGCGCGATTTTCTCGACAACTCGCTCAGTAGCCACACGAATCTCACCGCATCGGCGTACGTTCCGGGCCTCACCGCCAACTCACGCTATCGAACAAACCTCGGCCTGGTGGCCGGCAGTGCATCGGCCGCGGGCGTGACGATCGAAGTAACGTTGCGCGGCGCCGATGGCGGATCGCTCGGTTCGCGAACCTTCGGCGTCGCCGCCAACGGCTTCGAGCACATTCAGTTCAGCTCGACGTCGATCACGAACCAGTCGTTCGATGAAGGATCGGCAACGTACCGGATCGTCGCCGGCGATGGCGCGGTCGTTCCTTATGCATCGGTCGTCGACAACATTTCTTCCGCCGCGTATTTCGTGACAGGCCAGTTCCCGCCGGATGCGCCGTTCAGCAACATCACCTTCCGCGGGCTCTTTCAGGAAATGAGGAATCGATAAATGTTACGCAAAATCTCTCTGGCTCTCATTCTGATTCTCGCGACATCGCCAATCGTATCTGCGCATCACACTTCCGAAACGGCCCCCCCGGCGAAGTCGCTCTATCAGCGCCTCGGTGGCTATGACGCGATCGCCGCAGTGGTCGATGACTTCATCGGCCGCATGCTCAACGATCCGAAGCTTGCACGATTCTTCACCGGCTTCAGCACGAACTCGAAGATGCGCATCCGACAGCACATCGTCGATCAGATCTGCGCGGCGACCGGTGGCCCGTGCGTTTATGTCGGCCGCGACATGAAGACCGCGCACGCTGGGGCAGGGATCACCGAAGCTGATTGGAACGCCGCGGTCGGACACCTCGTGGCGACGCTCGACAAATTCAAGGTAGGTGAGCGCGAACGCACGGAGCTGCTGACAGCGATCAGCGCTTTCAAGAACGATATTGTGGAGAAGAAATAGCTTCTGGAGTGCGGCGGCCATGCCGCCGCTCTCCATTTCTATCGCGGAAACGCCTCTTTCACCCCTCCGTCCACCGGCAGCATCGCGCCGGTGGTTTTCGCCGATCGCGGCCCCGCAAGAAACAACGCCGCCTCCGCGACATCAGCCGCGGTGACCTCTGTCTTGAGCAACGTGCGATTGCGGTAGTAATCAGGCAGCTTTGACGCCTCGATGCCGTAGTTCTGCGCGCGCATGGAGCGCATCTCGTCGCTCCAGAATCGCGAGCCGCCGAAGATCGCGTCGGGATTGAGCATGTTCGCG
>DASYUK010000185.1:0-11864 GCA_036001325.1 Thermoanaerobaculia bacterium | reverse complement strand
GAATCGCGCCATCGATCAGTTTCGGCGAAGCAAGCTGCTCGAGCGCAAGCACCAGGAGCTCGGTCGCGAGATCGAGGTCCAGCAGGAGATGGCCGTGACGGATTTCGACAATGCAGTCGACGATGACATCGGCGACGACCTGCTGCGCCTCATCTTCACCGCCTGTCATCCGGTGCTGTCTTCCGAAGGGCGCGTTGCGCTCACGCTTCGCTTGCTCGGAGGTCTGACGACCGAGGAGATCGCGCGCGCGTATCTCGTCCCCGAGCCGACTGTTGCTCAGCGAATCGTCCGCGCCAAACGGACTCTCGCCGACGCGCACGTGCCATTCGAGCTCCCGCGCCGGCCCGAGCTTGCCGCTCGACTGTCGTCGGTGCTCGAAGTCATCTACCTCATCTTCAACGAGGGCTACGCGGCGACCGCGGGTGACGACTGGATGCGACCAGCGCTCTGCGAGGACGCGCTTCGCCTCGGCCGCATCCTGGCGGAGCTCGTTCCAAATGAGCCGGAGGTCCACGGTCTCGTCGCGTTGATGGAGATTCAGGCGTCGCGCGCGCACGCGCGAACCGGTCCGTCGGGAGAACCGATCCTCCTGCTCGATCAAGATCGCGGGCGGTGGGATCAACTCCTCATCCATCGTGGTCTCGCCGCGCTCGATCGCGCTGAGAAGCTCGGCGGCGCGCGCGGACCGTACGCGTTGCAGGCCGCAATCGCCGCCTGTCATGCGCGAGCGCGGACACCGGAGGAGACGGACTGGCCGCGCATCGTGTCGCTCTACGATGCGCTCGCTCGGCTCGAGCCATCCCCCGTCGTGGAGCTGAATCGTGCGGTCGCGGTGGCGATGGCGTCCGGTCCCGCCGCGGGTCTCGAGCTTGTCGATGCATTGACGTCGGAGCCGTCGCTCAAGAGTTACCATCTCTTGCCGAGCGTGCGCGGAGACTTCTTGCGAAAGCTCGGCCGCTACGACGAGGCGCGAGCGGAATTCGAGCGCGCAGCATCGCTCACTCGAAACGTACCCGAGCGCGCGCTACTGCTCGAGCGTGCTGCTGCGTGCGCGCGCGAATTGGCTACGGCGCGGTCAGGATGATGCGCCTGCCCTTCGCTCCACCGCTCGCACCGATGTTGTCCGCCGCCGCTGACGCGTTGCCCACCGGCGATGGCTGGCAATTCGAGCCGAAGTGGGATGGCTTTCGAACGCTCGTGTTTCGCGACGGCGACGAGATTCTGCTGCAGAGCCGTGACGAGAAGCCGATGAATCGTTACTTCCCCGAGCTCATCGCGCCACTCCTCGCGACGCTGCCCGAGCGCTGCGTCGTCGACGGCGAGATCGTGATTGTCGGCGCGCATGGTCTCGACTTCGAGGCGTTGCTGCTGCGCATTCATCCGGCCGCGTCGCGAGTAAAGCTCCTTGCCGAGCAGACGCCGGCTTCGTTCGTCGCGTGGGACCTGCTCGCGCTTGGCGACAAGGATCTGCGCGAGATGCTGCTCGAGGAGCGGCGCGAACGGCTGGAGCAAGTGCTGGCGGGGGCGGCGCCGCCCATTCACCTTTCGCCGGCCACGCGCGATCGCGCGCTCGCTGAAGATTGGTTTCGTCGCTTCGAGGGCGCTGGGCTCGACGGCGTCATGGCCAAGCGACTCGATGCGCCGTACCGCGCCGGCGAGCGGACGATGATCAAGGTGAAGCACTCGCGCACCGCCGACTGTGTCGTCGCCGGTTTTCGCTGGCACAAGAACGGCGCGGGCACGATGGTGGGATCGCTGCTCCTCGGCCTCTACGACGACAAGGGCACGCTGCATCACGTCGGTGTCACTGCCGCATTCACCAACGCGATGCGCAGGCAACTCGTCGCTGAGCTGGCTCCGCTACGACAGAACGCGCTCGAATGTCATCCGTGGCGCGACTGGGCCGAGGCGCAGGAAGAAGCCAACGCGAAGGGCCAGCGTTTGCCCGGAGCGACGAGCCGATGGAATCGCGGCAAGGATCTGAGCTGGGTCGCGCTTCGCCCCGAACGCGTGGTCGAAGTTGCGTACGATCACATGCAGGGAACTCGATTCCGGCACGCCGCGCACTTCGTGCGCTGGCGTCCCGACAAGCGCCCGCAAGACTGCCGCTACGATCAGTTGGAAGTCACGCCGCCCTACGAGCTGGAGCGCGTCTTCGGCTTGCGCGACGAGGCGCGTGCCGGCGGCTCCCAACCGCGCCACGGATCGTAGTCAGGATCGGGCGGTTCCTCGGCTGGGCGTTCTTTTTCGGGGACGTGGCGCAGGTTGACGCGGATGCGCGTCCATGTGCTCGAACGGCCGCGCATCGAATCGATCAGGACGTCATCGACCTGCAGCAGCGCCGCGGCTTCGGGATGACGCCCCTTCCAGCGTTCGAGGCCGGCGAGCGCGTCTTCCTTGTGCCGCGCCTTCGCGACGGTGATGAGAGGCTGCGTCGACTGGCGGCGTCCGTCGCCTTTCTTTTTGATGCTCGCGCCTTTCCGTCGAGACGGTGCGACACGCGGCGGCTCGCCGGCTTGCTTGCGATAGTTCGGCGGCCAAGGTGCATCGCCGAGTCCCGCCGCTTCCTGCGCGGCGGACAGCCCGAGCAGTTTGTCGAGCGATCCTGCCGCCTCGTCGATGCTGGCCGATGCGTCGCCGCGTTTCGCAAAATGCTTTGGTGCGGTGACGAGAGTAAATGCCGCTGGATCGCAATCGGCAACTTCGCTCCACTCGATCGGCATCGATACACGCGCGTCGGATGTCGGCCGCACGGACCACGCCGACGCCACAGTGCGGTCCTTCGCGTTCTGGTTGTAGTCGAGGAAGACGCCGTGGCGTTCCTCCTTCCACCACTTGCTCGTCGCGAGCTTCGGCGCGCGCCGCTCCACTTCGCGGGCGAGCGCCAGCGCGGCGCGTCTCACCTGGTCGAAGCTCCAGCGCCGTTTGATGCGCACGTTCACGTGCATGCCGCGTGATCCCGAAGTCTTGGGCCAACCGCGCAGGCTATGCTCGTCGAGCACGTCGCGGACGATCAGCGTCACGCGCCGCACGTCGTCCCAGCTCACGCCTGGACCCGGATCGAGATCGACGCGCAGTTCGTCGGGGTGTTCGAGATCTTCGGCGCGCACCGGATGCGGGTTCAGGTCGATACATCCGAGGTTAACGATCCACAGCAGTTGCGCGGCGTCGCGGACGACGATCTCGCGCGCCGTTCGCCCCGATGGAAAGCGCAGCTCGACAGTTTCGATCCAGTCGGGATGCTGTTCGGGCGCTCGCTTCTGGAAGAATGGTTCGTGATCCGCGCCGTTCACGTAGCGCTTGAGCACGATCGGCCGTCCCGCGATTCCGCGCAGCGCGCCTTCAGCGACCGCCGCGTAGTACTTTGCGAGATCTAACTTCGTGTAACCGGCCTCCGGAAAGAACACCTTCTCCGGGTTGGTGATCAACACCTCGCGACCGGCCGCTTCGAGGACGGTCTGTTCTGCCTTTGCCATGAGCGCGTCAGACTTTTCTCAGCGGGATGAGCGGCTTCAGCCGGTCCTCGCGGAGGTAGAGGCCGAGCCAGATGAAGATTCCGATCACGACGAGGCTATACCACGGCTCGCCGACTCGCAGTTGCGTGCAGAGCGCCCCACCGATGTATCCGGTCACAAGGATCGCACCGAGGACCGACGTCGCGGGAATCAGGTAGATCACGACGCAGGAGAGCTCGAGGATCCCGAGCGGCACCATCAGCGACAGGGGCAATCCCAGGTGGGCAAAGCCTTTCTCCACCTCAGCCCCTCCTTTCAGCTTCAGGAATGCGCTGAAGATGAAGAGCAGGCACGGCAGAACCGAAATCACCCAACTGGTCCAAACGATCTTTCGACTCGCTACAACCATCGACGCCTCCTCCAGACTACTTTCTGGCCACTTTCGCGCGCAGGCGCTCTTCCTTCTTCCTGAGCTCAGGCGTCAGCGCTTCGCCGAAGTCATCCGCCTCGAACCCCTGGCGAATCTCGACCTCTCCTTCTCGGAACGGGGCGCGCTTGACCCATTCGATCGCTGCTTCCTTCGACTTCACCTGGATCAACCAGAAGCCGGCGACCAACTCCTTCGTCTCGCTGAACGGGCCATCGATGACGGTCCGCTTTGATCCCGAGTACCTGACGCGTGCGCCTTTCGAGCTCGGATGGAGCCCCTCGCCTGCGAGCATTGCTCCGGCCTTCGCCAGCTCCTCGTTGTATTTCATCATCTCGGCCAGGACCTCCTCGGACGGCATAACGCCCGCCTCGGAATCCTTGTTGGCTTTGACAATCACCATGAATCGCATCGTGGTATCTCCTTTCTATCAACGCGTCGAACGAGAGATGGCCAGATCGACATGACATAGAATTCTGCGGCACCGCTTGGGGCGCATCCAGTCCGCGGAAAGGGCCGTACCCACCCAACCAGAAGTCGATCGAAGGCGACGAACCTTCTTTCAGCCCGGCCCACGTGCGAATCGCTGCCGGTCTGGGTGGTGCGCGGTGAGATCGCACGCAGCGAGCAGCGCCTTCAATCGAGCAAAATCGCGCAGCTCAGCGACGCGCAATTCTTCCCTGTTCTTCAAACGCAGCAGCGCGTAAGTAAACTGAGTGAACAGACTGGTAGTGAATGAGCGGAGAAATCATGGCGAAGAAAAAAACTGAACCGAAAACCCCGATGGCCGCCGAGCGGCAACTCGAGATTCGCAAGATCGTCGCCGTTGAGCGGATTGCCGACGCACTCGACAAGTTGCTCGGCCGGATCGAAGGCATCGAAGAGGCTGCGCAGATCCTCGCTCACGGCCGCAAAGAGTAGTTCTCGATCATGATCGAGATCATCGGCGACTGATTCGCCCGTCCTCGATCTCACGCTGAATCTTCTTGAGCTCCTTCTCGACGGCGTCATAATCGATGTTGCAATAGGAGTAGAAGGCCTCGTCGATCTTCTTGTAGCGAAACTTCGAATCCGCGATCCACTCCCAGATCTTCGGCAGCCGGCCGTCGACATCGACGAAGCCGTACTCGCCCCCGAGCTCGAACGAATTGAACACGCGCCCGCTCTTGTTCATCACGTTCGGATCGCCGGCCAGAGCGGCAATGGCGCGTCCGATGAAGTACGGCGTTTCCGATTCGGCGAATTCCGGACGACCCGGGATCGCATCCCGCCAGTTCTCCTCGGTCACGCGGAGCGATTCGAGAACCGTTTCCGACCGGAGAAATCCTGGCGTGATCGCGATCGACGCGATGTTCTCCTTCCGTAGCTCGGTGGCGAAATCCATCGCCAGCCGCTCGGACCGGAGGTGGAGATAGCCGATCGAGTAGATCGCACAGAGCAGAAAGAGAATCGAGATGATTCGTGGAGGCGGCGGAGTTGAACTCGTCGGCATGAGTGTTGCCCATAGCCAGATGAGACGAAGATTGCCGCTCCAACTTTTTTCATGAGGATTCCCACTGAGCCGATTGGCAGTATTCCTCGACCTGTTCCGCTGATCGAGGCAGCGGCGAAGAACCCTGACGATCCGCGTCTCGACCCTCTATACGAGGAGGCAGTTCGCGACACGATCGAACGTTTTGAAGCCACCGGCTCGCCCGTCATCACCGATGGTGAACAAAGGAAGTACCACAACTTCTGGACGTACTCCGTCGACGGACTTCCGAACACCGCTCCCGATGGCTTTAAGATCCCTTTTTCTGCCGGTCACACGCGCAGGATGCCGCGCCTTACGAAGGGTCCGTTTCGCTATAAGCAGCCCGCGGATACTTACCTGGATGTCGCACTGCGGTACGCGCATGTACCCGTGAAGCAGGCGGTGATTTCTCCCTCCGCCTTGAGCCTGATGTATCCGGCGGACGGGATTGAGGGCTACTCGCGCGAGCAGTTTCTCGATGATCTTCTCCGCGAACATGAAACGGAGATTCGCCGCTGTCTGCGTAAAGGCGCGCATAAGGTTCAAATCGATTTCACGGAGGCCCGGCTGACCATCAAAATCGATCCTTCGGGAAATCTCCTGAACAGTTTTATCGATCTGAACAATCTTGCACTATCTCGATTCTCTGCAGAGGAGCGCAAACGTCTTGGCGTGCACACCTGTCCCGGATCAGATCGTGATTCGACGCACAGCGCCGAGGTGGATTATGCCGAGTTATTGCCGAGCTTATTCGATCTGAAGGTCGGCAACTTCTACATCGCGGTCGCGGGCGAGAAGGACCGCGTCCGCGTTCTCAAGTTCATACGCGCGTACATGAAACCGGAACATCGGGTTTTCGTCGGCGTCGTCTCCCCGATCGACCCGCGCGTCGAAACACCGGAAGAAGTCTGCGAGCGAGTTCTGGAAGCGGCCGAGTACATTCCGCTGGAGCAACTGGGAACAACTGATGATTGCGGCTACTCGCCGTTCAGTGATGACACGTCGACGACCCGTGATACCGCGTTTGCAAAGATCCGCGCGCGCGTGCTCGGCACTGCACTCGCCGCCGAGAAGTTGGGAGCTTCATAGTGGAAGCAAACGAAACCGACGAGCAGGAGTTACTTCGTTCTGTTGCACTGCAGAACGCAAACAGCATTCGCCTGGCACGGCAGCGGGCCGAGGAAGAACTCGTCCGCGCGAAACAGGCATTGGAAGCGAGGACCGCGGAGCTCGAACGAGCGCTGCTCGACCTGCAAACGCAGGTTGAGATCACCCGCGTCCTCGTGGACGCCAAGACGATCGATGAAGTGGCAAACACGATTTTGGAGATTCTTTGCCGGAAACTCTCCTGGACTTGTGCGCAACTATGGAGAGTCGATCGTCAAGCGGGAATCCTTCGCCGATCCGCCGGTTGGTCCGACGCCACACTGGAAACGGCCGCGTTTGATGATCTCGCGCGGTTCGATTCGATCGAACGCGGTGTAGGCTTACCCGGCAGGATCTGGCAATCAAGACAGCCGGCATGGATTGAGGACATCGAAGCCGATGACAATTTCCCGCGCTCTCCTGTCGCGCGCAGGATCGGTGTCAGATCCGCATTCGGATTCCCACTGATCGTTTCCGGCGAAGTCTCAGCAGTCATCGAGCTTTTCAGCCGCCAGCGCCGGTCCGCAGAAGAGGCAACCCTGAATCTCGCCGCAACGCTGGGCAGCCACCTTGGGCAGTTCATCCAGCGGGCATCGGCGGAGGCGGACGAAAGGAAGGCATTGCAGCAGCTCCGACGGCTTCACGATGTGACCGAGACCAGTCTGGCAAACCTGCCGCTGACCCGATTATTCGAAAACGTGCTCTCAAAAGTTCGCGAAGCAGTCGGATCTGACATGTCGATCGTGCTGCTTCTGGACGAAAAAACAAACGAACTATTCGTTGCGGCAGGCGACGGGGTCGCCGTGAACTCATTGCGTCAGTTCCGGCTGCGCGTTGGGGAGAGTCTCGCCGGCCGGGCCGCCGCAGAGCGTCAACTCATCATCGCGCAAGACGCGATCAGAGATTCGTCGATTCGTCCGCACCTGCGGGCATTGGGTTTCCAGACCCTCCTGGCCATTCCGCTGCTGGCCAGGGACCGTCTCATCGGTGTGTTGGAGATCGGCCTGACGTCGAATCGCGAGTTCAGTGAGGACGAAATCGACTTCATCCAGCTTGTCGCCCAGCAAGTCGCAATCGCCATCGAGAACTCGTCGCTGTATGAGGAGACGCGCGAGGCAAATCGGATCAAGGATCGTTTCCTGTCGATCGCGTCACATGAGTTGAGAACACCATTGACAGCGATTCTTGGCTGGACGGAGATGCTGAAGCGAGTGGACAGTCAAGACATCCGTGCCGAGGCTATGCAGGCGATTGAACAGAGCGCGCGCACTCTGGCTGATCTCATCGGCGATTTGGTCGACGCGAGCCGCATTCGCGAGGGAAAACTGGTTCTGAATCGTGAGTCCATCGATCTCTCTGCGCTTGTCACAGCGACGCTGAAGACGATGACACCTTTTGCGAATCAATCAGGGGTGAAGCTCGCCGCTGACGTTCCGGCCAATGCTTTGGCCATTCAGGGAGATCCGGGCAGGATCCGACAGGTTCTCTGGAATCTTCTCACCAATGCCATCAAGTTCACTCCCCGTGGAAAAACAGTCACGACGCGCGTGCAAGTCGACGAGACCTCGGCCACGATCACTGTCGAGGATGAAGGTGAGGGAATCAGTCCCGAGTTCTTGCCGTACATCTTCGATGAGCTGAAGCAGGAAGAAAAGGGCATACGCGCCGGCGGGTTGGGACTGGGACTGCACATCGTGAAAACGATCGTGGACATGCACGGCGGCAACGTCGAGGCGCGCAGCGACGGCGCAGGCCAGGGGGCGACCTTCATCGTGCGACTGCCGGTGAACGCATCCCGAACAGCCTCCAACGTGCGAGGCAGCGATCGGTACTAAGCGACTAATCGCGCGCATTCGAGTGCTGGTTAAGGGAAGTTGGACGTTGGTGGAGGCGGCGGGAGTTGAACCCGCGTCCGAAAACAGTGGCAGCCTGGCTACTACATGCTTAGCTCTCGCTTTGGATCTCGTCCTGGCCTGCCCGGAGAGCAAGGAACGGCTTCGGACCAGCCCCTGATTTTTCGTGACCCGGCGCGAGGCGGTGCGCGGGTCCTTAGCTCACATCATGACGCTCGTTCCACAGGCGTGAGCGACCTGTAGAGGAGCGTCGCAGTCAATTAAGCTGCGAGTGCGTATTCGCTATTCGCGATTACTGTTGTTGATCGTGTTTTACGAGTGCGATCAAGCTCGGCGTGCAACCACGACCCCGACATGTCCCCGTCGAAGCCGGTGCGCCCCCAAATTGTCAACGAACTGGATATGGAAACCGCCACAGCGCTCCCGTCATTTCCGAAAGGATGAAGGATGAAGGATGAAGGATGATGTGGCTCTGGTTTTTTCATCCTTCATCCTTCATCCTTCATCCTTCTGCTCATGCTTGACCGCGAAGCGATCCGGAAGCTCGTTCAGCGTGCCTTAGACGAAGATCTTCCCGACATTACGGCTGAGTCGGTCTTTGAGCCGCAGGATCGTGGCAAAGCAGAGTTCGTCATCAAGGCCGACGGCGTCATCGCCGGGCTCGAGTTTGCCGAGCTGACGTTCGCGATTCTCGACTCATCCGCGCGATTCAATGCGAAAGTCGAGGATGGCGCGATCGTCAAGCCGGGCGACATCATCGCGGACGTCAGCGCCTCGGTCATCGCCCTTCTGTCCGGAGAGAGAACGGCGCTCAACTTCATGCAGCGCGCGTCCGGCATCGCCACGATGACGCGGCGCTACGTCGACGCCGTCGCCGGAACGAAGGCGAAGATTTACGATACGCGCAAAACGGTTCCCGGCCTGCGCCTCCTCGACAAGTACGCCGTGGCGGCGGCCGGCGGCGAGAATCACCGCTTCGGCCTCTACGACATGTTCCTCGTCAAGAACAATCACATCGATCGCGCCGGCTCGATCAAGGCGGCCGTCGAACGGATCCGCAGTCGGAACATGCCGCAGAAAATCATGATCGAGGTGCGGAACGCGAAGGAGCTCGACGAGGCGCTCGCGCTCTCTCCCGATTTCATCCTTCTCGACAACATGCCTCTCGATCAGATGCGCGACGCGGTGAAGAGAGCGGCCGGTCGCGTGCCGCTCGAAGCCTCAGGCGGCATTACATTGGAGAACGTAAAGCAAGTGGCTGAGACCGGCGTGGAGCGGATTTCGATCGGCGCGCTCACCCATTCGGTCAAGGCGCTCGATATCTCAATGCGCGTCAAGGCATAAGCCCGTGGCAGCAAATTTGCGGTTCGGCTCGGCAGTGGCTGAACAATCTTTCACGGTCGCGATCATCGACGATGATGCCGCGATCCGGCGTCTCGTACGACTCCTGCTCAAACGCGCAGGTTACGCGACGCTCGAGTACACGACCGGCGAGGAAGCGCACGCCAAGCTCGCTTCTCAACCGTGGGACCTTGCCATTCTCGATCGCAAGTTGCCGGACATGGACGGCATCGACCTCTGCCGCGAGCTGAAATCGAATCCCGAGTTCCGCGCGCGCTACATCATCATGTTGACCGGCGAAAGCGAGCAGGCGGACAAAATCGAAGGTCTCGAGCTCGGCGCCGACGACTACGTCACCAAACCCTTCCAGGGGCCGGAGCTGCTCGCGCGCGTCCGAGCCGCCAAGCGCATCGTCGATCTGCAGAAGGAGCTCATGGAATCGAATCGCCGTCTCGAGCTCCTCTCGATCACTGACGGCCTGACGAAGCTCCACAACCATCGCCATTTTCAGGACGAGCTTCATCGCGCCTTCGAGGAGTCGCAGCGCTACCAGCGTCCGCTCTCGTTGGCGATGATCGACATCGATTTTTTCAAGAAGATCAACGATACATACGGTCACGCGATCGGCGACGAGGTCCTCAAAGCGATTGCGCGTCTCTACAAAGAGTCGGTGCGCAGCACCGATCTCGTGGCGCGCTACGGCGGCGAAGAGTTCGCCGTGATGATGCCGGAGACCGAGCTCCAGGACGGATGTACCTTCGCCGAGAAGATTCGTGCACTCATCGAAAGCACGGTCATTCCCACGCAGGCAGGACCGGTCACGGCTACCGTGAGCGTCGGAGTCGCCAGCGTGCCTCATTCGCGCATTCACAGCGCAAAGGAGCTCATCATCGCCGCCGACAGAGCGCTCTATCGCGCGAAAAAGAGCGGCCGCAATCAGGTGCACGCCGAGAAGCGGCGCGAGGTCGGAAGGCAGACTCAGAAGCAGCGTGAAGCGGCAGCGCACGCCGCCGCCGCGGAGCGGACTTAACCGCCGAGCTCTTTCGCGCGCCGGTCGATCTCCGCGCGCAGATTTCCGACGTGCTGCAGGATCTTCTCCGAGAGGCGCGGATCGATCGCGCCGTCACTCGCCGATTCGACCGCTTTCTCGATCTCGGCGGCGTCGGCGGAGATCCGCTGATAGCCGTAACTTCCGCCGGATCCCTTCAGTTGATGAGCGAGGTAGCCGAGGCGGTGAAGGGAGTCGCGGTCACGACCGCCGTCGAGGGCAGTCTGCATCTCGCGCACCTTTCCCTCCGCTTCGGAGAGAAACTCGCGTTTGAGCGCATCCAGTTCCTGGTCGACCATCGTTCCCACTCTTCCCGTTGCACGCAATATGCCGCTCGAATCGCCGTCGCGCCACTATGATGAAGACGATGTCGGACACGCTCGTGGTGGTGCGGGAGGAGTTTTCGATGGAGGATCCATGGGCGATTCCACGTTCGTGTGATCCCGTTCGGCTTCGCCGAGCGACCGACGGTGCCGCACCGCGACTCTCCACCACAGTCTCCGCGTACTACGACGATGAATTCGTCACCGTCGTCTTCTCCAGCGCCGACGATCACGTCGTGGCGACGCAGTTCGGACACGACGAACCGTTATACGAGGAGGACGTCGTCGAGATGTTTCTCGCTCCCGACAATGCGGTTCAGTATTTCGAGCTGGAGGTGAATCCCGTCGGGACGATATTCGACGCCCGCATCGAGTCGCCTCGAGGAGTTCGCTCATCGATGCGCGCGGATGTCGGCTGGGACTGCGAGGGGGTCGTCGCCGCGGTCCGGAAGACGATCGAGCCTCGCAATCTCCTGACGCTCGACACCGTCGTGCGCATTCCTTTTGGAAGCCTCGATGCTGCGCCGCCGCGCAACGGCGACTGGTGGCGCGGGAACTTCTTCCGGATCGATCGCCATCCGAGCGAGGGGGATGAATTCAGCGCCTGGCGCCCGACGATGAAGACGCCGCCCGATTTTCACGTCGTGGCCTGCTTCGGCCGCCTCCTCTTCCTGGATTAAGGAACCTCTGCACAAGTCTGACCCGCGGCGTTGCGTGCGCCGCCCGCAACCCGAAGGGCTGATGGCGGTTGCGGGCCG
>DASYUK010000184.1:0-3298 GCA_036001325.1 Thermoanaerobaculia bacterium | reverse complement strand
CATCGAGGTGGAAGGCGATTTCTACATTCGCGGCGGGATCAAGACGAGGGTGAAGGTCGAGCACCGCAAGGATCGAGAGGTCGTAGGTCGTGGGTCGTAGGTCGTAGGTACCGTGGGCCTTTGGGCGCTGAGGCCCCCGATACCTACGACCCACGACCTACGACCTCTCGATCCTTGCGGTGCTCGACCTTCACCCTCGTCTTGATCCCGCCGCGAATGTAGAAATCGCCTTCCACCTCGATGAAGCGGGGATCGATCGCCGCGATCAGGTCGTTGGCGATGCGGTTCGTCACCGCTTCGTGAAACGTGCCTTCATCGCGAAAAGACCATAGATAAAGCTTCAGCGATTTCAGCTCCACGCATTTTTCGTCGGGCGTATAGCGGATGCGAATCGTTGCGAAATCAGGCTGACCCGTCATCGGACAGAGACAGGTGAACTCCGGCGCCTCGAACGAGATCTCGTAGTCGCGCTCTGGATTGGGGTTGGGAAACGTCTCGAGTTGTTTCGATGGTCTCGTCGGCATGTTGTCAACGTTTCGGGCCCCCCGCTCCTCCCGTCACGCTCATCAACTTCTGATTCAGTTCCTTGATGCGTTCCTGGAGCTGAGCGATCTTGGCCTGGGCATCCGCGCGAAGCCGGTCCATCTCCCCGCGCAGGCGCGCGATCTCCTCATCCTTCTCCTGGAAGCCCGACTGCTCCTGCGCGGCAGCGGCGCGGACGTGTTCGATATCCTGCTTGAGGTTCTCCATCTGCTCGTCTTTGTCGGCCATCCGCTGCCGCCACTGCACTTCCTGCTCTTCATAGAGGCGCTTGATGTCCATCAGCTCGGTGATTTGTGAGAAGTCGGAATACGACGGAGCCATGTCTCCTCCCTGGCGAACGCGCTCTTCGATCTGCGGGAAGAGCTTGCGGATCTTCAGCGACAGATCGTCGGAGTCGCTGGCGAGCGTCATCGCCTCCTTGTACGTGATCTTCTGGTGCACGAGCAGAGCGATGAGCGACTGATTCATCGACTGCATGCGGTACACGCCGACGGAGCTCTCCATCTCCTCCAGCATGTCCTTGGTGTGGCCATCTTCGATGAGCTTGGCGATGCGCGGCGAGTTCTTGAGGATCTCGACGGCCGCGGTCATGTGTCCCTCGCGCGTCTTGATGAGCTTCAGCGAGACGATGCCGCGCAGCACGAGTGCGAGCTGCGAGCGGATCTGCTTGTGCTGGTCGGCGGGAAATGAGTCGATGATGCGGTCGATGGTCTGGGCGGCGTTGTTGGTGTGCAGCGTGGAGAAGACCAGATGTCCCGTCTCCGCCGCGGTCATGACCGTCTGCATGGTCTCGACGTCGCGCATCTCGCCGACCATGATCACGTCGGGATCCTGCCGCATGGCGTTGCGCAGCGCCTCCTTGAAGGCCGGCGTGTCGGTGCCGACCTCGCGCTGCGAGATGGCGGCCACGCGGTCGATGAAGAGGAACTCGATCGGATCCTCGATGGTCACGATGTGCAGCGGCTCGTGCTCAGCGATCTCCAGGACCATCGCGGCGAGCGTCGTCGATTTGCCCGATCCGGTCGGACCGGTCACGAGGACGAGGCCGTCGGGGATCTGGGTCATATCGCGGATCGCTTGCGGCAACTCGAGTTGATCGAGATTCAGGATCTGAATCGGAATGCGGCGGAAGACCGCGCCGACCGTGCCGCGCTGCATGTACATGTTCCCGCGGAAGCGCGCCACGCCGGGGACGCCGTATCCGAAGTCGACCGACTGCATCTGATCGAATTTCTCGCGCTGCGTGCGATTGAGGATCGGCAGCAGCATCTTCTCGAGATCGGCCGGTTTGAGCGGTTCCGTCCCACCGACGGGGAGAAGCTTTCCGCGCAGCCGGATGAGAGGCGGCCTCATCGGCTTCAGATGAAGATCCGAGGCCTGCTGCTTCGACATATAGACGAGCAGGTCATTCAGCGTGAGTTGTTGTTGCTGGGTCGCCTGTTGTGCCGGCTGGGCCGTCATTGTCGCGATTATACCGAGGCGCTGGTTCGCCCTCTCGGCGGCGAGGTCGGGAACGACGTTCTCATCGCCTCATCACCGAGTCCAGAATCATCAGAAAGGCTTCCTGCTGCTTCGGATCGGTCTTGTTGATGACGGCGATCGTCTCGCCGATGCGGAAGCGCTGATGCAGCTCTTCGGCGGAATGCGACGAGGTGACGACGATGTGCCGCGCGTCGACGTTTTTCTGCCGCGCGTACTCGACGAACTTCTTTCCATCCATGCCCGGCATCTCCAGATCGACGATGAGGAGATCGATCGAGGAATCGATCTTCGGCAGCGCGTCGTAGGGATGGGAGTATGTCTCCACCTTCGCGACCTGGGGATAGCGCTCGGCGATGAACTTCGACCAGAGGTCGCAAAAGGCGGCCGAGTCGTCGACGACGACGATGCGCTTCGTGCTCATCTCCGCGCCTTCTTTTTCTTCGCTGGGACCGCGGGAGTCGCGACGCGAATGTCGTGGCGCACCGCCCCGCCGACGATCGTGGCCACCACCCGCCCGTGCAATGTCTCCCCGATGAATGGCGAGTTCGACGCTTTCGAGTGAAAGGTATTCGTCACCTGATAGCGCGCGTTGACATCGACGATCGTCACATCTCCTACGCTTCCCGCGCAGAGCGTGCCGCCGGGAAGATTGAAGGCGCGCGCCGGACCGCAGGAGAGGAGATCGATGAGCCGCACGAGGCCGATGACTTTATCGCGAACGAGGCGATCGAAGCAGACCGCGAATGCGGTCTCCAGCCCGATGATGCCGAAGGGGGCGAGATCGAACTCGACGTTCTTTTCGTCGAAGTGATGCGGCGCATGATCGGTGGCGATGGCATCGACCGTGCCGTCGGCGATCCCGGCGATGATCGCTTCGCGATGCTCGCGCGAACGGAGCGGAGGATTCATCTTCAGATTCGTCGAGAACGACTGCACCATCTCGTCCTCGAGGGCGAGATGATGCGGCGTGACCTCACACGTCACTCGGATGCCGTTTTTCCGCGCGGTGCGCACGGCATCGATCGCCCCGGCGGTGGAGAGATGCGCGATGTGCAAATGACCGCCGGTCATTTCCGCGAGGATGATGTCGCGCGCCACCATCGTCTCTTCCGAAGCCGCCGGAATGCCGCTCATGCCGAGGAGCGTCGAGTAGTAACCCTCGTGCATGACGCCCCCTTCGTTGAGGTTCGCATCCTCTTCGTGGGCAACCACCGGCATGCCGAGCATCGTCGAGTATTCGAGCGCACGGCGCATGAGTTGGGCATTCCACACC
>DASYUK010000183.1:0-10202 GCA_036001325.1 Thermoanaerobaculia bacterium | reverse complement strand
GACGGCCGCCCTGGAATGGCTCCTCTCGCCGCGAATTCTGCGCAAGCTTGGCGAAGGCGAGTAGCGCCATTGAGGTTCCCTCTCCCTCCGGGAGAGGGTGGCGCGAAGCGCCGGGTGAGGGGCGCCCCTCATCCGGCCTTCGGCCACCTTCTCCCGGTGGGAGAAGGCCACCGCCTGGCTATTCGCCGCGCGAAGGCCGAAGGCCGGCCCGAATAGATCTTCTCGCCGATCCTCTTCGCCTTGCGCGCGAGCCGGCGCTGTCTCGCCACGAGAGCTCGGTCGACCTTTTTCGCCTCGATTGCCGTAAACGTGTCCTCGGCGCTCGCGACGATGCTGCGGATCGTCTCGAGATCGTGGTGTTCGCCAAGGATGTGTGACAGATCGTTGAGCAGTTTTTCTCGCACCGCCAGCTCATCGGGCCAGAGCGAATGCAGGAGCTGCACGTGATACCAGTGATCCTTCACACGCTTGCGCCATTCGTGAAACGCCGCGGCATCACGCGACTTCCACGCCGCGCGCATCGCCCGTCTGCCGTCGCGCAGCGTGCGCCGAAGGCCGTCCTCGATCGACGCGAAACCGTTGAACGCGGCAGGTGAGAGATTGTTCACGCGCGCCACGGCAATCGGAAGCTGCGCGGCGATGTCTTCGAGCCGCGTTTCGGCCGCTTTGCGATCGCGGTACACCTCGCGGCGCTTGCGTTGTGTAAGGCGGCGCAGCCTGCGCACCACTGCGGAACCGAGCTCCTTGCGAACTTTCGGCGAAAGGTTGCCGATCGCGGCGATGACCGCGTCAACCTCGCGATAGCCGGCGAGCGCGCGACCGGCGTCGCGGTACCAGCGATTCTCGATCGCAAACTGATCGCCGAGGGGCTCGTGAAAGAGCCGTAGCAGAGCGCGGATCTCTTTGAAGCGCTTTCGCGACTCGTGGACACGCTCAGAGGCTTTTACGCGGCGATCGCGCAGATGATCCGCCGTTGCGTTCATCTGCTCGGCGACGATGCGACCGAGCGTCGCGAACGGAGTCTCGCCGGACCGGAACTCGTATCCCACTCAGTCGACGACCTCTTTCGACAGATCGGGCTCTGGAAATTTCATCTTCAATCGCTCGAGAGCATCGGCGATCGTCGCGCCGACGATGTAGTTCCGATACCACTTGGCATTGGCCGGCACGATCATCCATGGCGCCCAGTCTGTCGACGTCTTCGCTAATGCATCCTCGTACGCTTTCTGATACTCGTCCCAGAGCTGGCGTTCCTCGATATCGCCGTGCTGAAACTTCCATCGCTTCGTGGGGTCTTCGATGCGCGCCTGCAACCGCTTCCTCTGCTCTGCTTTGCTGATGTGCAGGAAGAACTTGAGGATGATCGTTCCGCTTTCGGCGAGCATGCGCTCGAAGTCGTTGATCTGGTCGTAGCGCTTCGACCAGATTTTCTTGTCGACGAGGTTGTGCACGCGCACCACCAGCACATCTTCATAGTGACTGCGATTGAAGACCACGATGTCGCCGCATCCCGGCACGTGGCGGTGCACGCGCCACAGAAAATCGTGATCGAGCTCGTCCTGGGTCGGCTTCTTGAACGAGACGACCCGAACTCCGGATGGATTGAAGCCACCCATGACGTGTCGCACCGTTCCATCTTTTCCCGAGGTATCCATTCCCTGCAGGATGACGAGGAGCTTGCGCACGTGCTCCGCATAGAGGAGCTCCTGCAGCTCGGCGAGACGTTTCTGAATCTCGTCGTTCGCTTCCGCGGCCACCTTCTTTCCCTCTTTGAAAAGCGAGGTATCGTCGGGATCGAAGTCATCGAGCGAGACGCGGTCTTTCGGCTTCACGCGATAGCGCTTCATCGGCGCCATGTTACCCGCGCGTCCGCTTCCGGCTGCGGACGCGCCGGCGGAACCGTGCCGGCTCCTTGACCGTCTCGGCGTATGGGTCGAGGCGCAGCGACTCGCTGCGCGTGAGCTCGATGAATCGCTGCTGGCTGGAGGTGCCTCCCGCCGTGCCGCGGCGTGTCCAGTGTCCGTCGGAGCCAAGCTCCCACGAAGACGCGGTGTCGTCGAGAGCGATGTCGAGGATCTTCGCGGCCATCGCCTGCGTGGCCGGAGCCAGCAGCGGGAACGTGAGCTCGATCCGCCGCTGGAAGTTGCGTGGCATCCAGTCTCCGCTCGAAAGAAAGATCTCCGGCGTGCCGCCATTTTCGAAACGGATGATGCGCGAGTGCTCGAGAAAACGATCGACGATCGAGATGACGCGGATCTTCTCGCTCACTCCGACGACTCCCGGGATAAGCGTGCACATCGATCGCACGATGAGATCGATCTTCACGCCGGCTGTGCTCGCGTCGTAGAGCGCCTGCACGACCTGCGGATCGATGAGCGAGTTGAGTTTGGCAACGATACGCGCCGGCTTGCCGGCCGTTGCATTCGCGGCCTCGCGCCCGATGCGCTCGATGAGCCAGCGCTGGTAATCGAACGGCGCAACGACGAACAGATTCCATTTCGGCCGATCGGCGGCGCGCTCGAACACATCGGCGAGAGTGGTCGCGCTGTAGCCGGTGATCACGTTGATCAATTGCGACGCTTCGGCGCCGAATCCTTCGTGGCAGGTCAGCAGATCGAGATCGGTGTACGCGCTAGCGTTCACGACGTTGTAGTTGCCGGTGGAGAGATGAACGTAATGCCGCAACTGATCGGCCTCGCGGCGGATGATCACGCACATCTTCGCGTGCGTCTGCACGCCGAGGATGCCGTAGACGACTTGGGCGCCGGCGTCGTGGAGGCGTTGAGCGAGAGCGATGTTGCGCTTCTCCTCGAAGCGAGCCTGCAGCTCGATGACGACCGTGACCTGCTTGCCATTCATCGCCGCCATCGCGAGCTTGTCGACGATCGGTGAACGCTCGTCGGTCTGATAAAGCGTTTGTTTGATCGCGACGACATTCGGGTCGATCGCTGCGGCGTGCAGCAACTCGATCACCGCGGTGAACGATTCGTACGGGCGATGCAGAAGGACATCGCCGGCGCGGATGATCGAGAACATGTCGGCCGACGCAGCGAGACGCTGCGGAAGGCGCGGATTGAACTCCGGATACTTGAGCGAGGGAATCGAGACTCGATCACACACTTCCATCAAATCGCCGATTCCCAGAAACCCATCGACGCGATACACATCCTCGGGAAGCGTGCGCGTTCCCTCCACGAGCGTTCGCAGAAGATCATCATCGGCGCGCGCGTCGACCTCGAGACAGACGACCTGCTTTCGCTCTCGCCGGCGCAATTCCGCTTCCACGGACAGGCGCAGATCTTCGACGTCCTCGTCGATCGACAGCTCCGCGTTGCGGATGACACGGAAGACGACCGCACGCGAGATGCGGAGCGTCGGAAGCAGATCGCCGAGGTTGGCCATGATGATCGAGCCGATCGGCACGAACCTGCGGCCGTCGCCGAGACGGACGAAGCGGGCCAGGAGTCGTGGCAGCTTGATCATGGCCATGCTCGACCCACGCTCCGAGTCGACACCGGCCGCGATGTTGAGCGTGAGGTTCGCGATGAACGGGAAGGGATGTCCGGGATCGATCGCCAGCGGCGTGAGCACGGGCGCGATCTCGCGGCGAAAATGCTTGCGCAGCCGCTGCTGCTCGTCCGGCGCGAGATCGCGGAAGCTCTCGACGATCACGCCGTGGTTGCGCAGCTCGGGCAGGACCTGCTCATTGAGACATCGATACATGTCTTCGAGCAGCGAATGCGCGCCGGCGCGAATCGCTTCCATCTGCTCGATGGGCATCAATCCGTCGGCCGACGCTTCGGTGATGCGCGCATCGAGCATGTCGCGCGTCGCGCCGGCGCGCACCATGAAGAATTCGTCGAGGTTGTGCGAGCACCACGCGAGAAAGCGCAGTCGCTCCAGCGGCGGCACTCCGGCCTCTTCTGCTTTTGCGAGCACGCGACGGTTGTAATCGAGACGGCTCAGCTCTCGATTCAGGAGAGGAGTCTTCTGTGCGACCGGCACGAACGCGATTCTATGCCGCGAGACTTCACGCGGTCTTTACGCGTGTTTCGGAGTTGCGGGGTTGCGGGGTTGCGGAGTTGCGGCGGAGTTGCGCAGTTGCGGCGGGGTTGCGCAGTTGCGCGGTGCTGTACCGCGTAACCCCGCCGTAACCCCGCCGCAACCACGCAACCGCGCAACCACACTCAGCGCTTCTTCGCCGCTCTCTTGCGCGTTTTCACCGGCGGCGATTCACCGCCCTGCACGACCGCGATCAACTCCTCGAACAGCTCATCCTTCTGCGCGGCGGAGAGTTTGCTCCACGCGCGCAACATCGGTCGCAGAGGCGTCTCGACTTCTTTCACGCGTTCGCTGAGGAGATCGAACGCGCGTACGCCGGTATCGCGCACGAATCCGGCGAACTCCGAGGAGATTCGCTGCATCAACTCTTCCCCTTTTCCCTCTTTCGAGCCCGCTTCGCTTTGCGCCGGTATGCCGACGGCTTCGCCATCGATTCTTCGTAAGGCCCAACTCGCACCGCTTCGGCGCGCGCGATCTCGATGAATCGCTCCTGACTGCGCACTCTCGGCTCGGAAGCGTTCCGCTTCTTGTACGTCCCTTCCGGATGCAGCTTCCATGCTTTCACGTTGTCGGCCAGGTACGTGGCGAGGATCTGATCCTCGATGCGCACGCGTAGGCGGTCGGCCAGGAAGGGGAATGTAAGCTCGATCCGGCGGAAAAAGTTGCGCGGCATCCAGTCGCCGCTCGACGCATACACCTCGGTCTGCCCGCCGTTGCGGAAGAGAAACAGCCGCGTGTGCTCGAGAAAGCGATCGATGATCGAAACGACGCGGATGTTCTCGCTCAATCCGTTGACGCCAGGAACGAGACAGCAGATGCCGCGCACGATCAGATCGATCTTCACGCCGGCCTCGCTCGCTTTGTACAGCGCTTCGATGACGGTCGGATCGACGAGCGCATTCATCTTGGCGATGATGCGAGCCGGCTTTCCTTCGCGAGCGTTGCGCGCTTCCCGCTCGATCATGCGTAGCGTCCACTGGTGATAGTTGATGGGCGCGACGACAAAACGCTTCCACTCCCACCCGGGCGCATTGTTCTCAAAGATGTCCTGCACGGTGGCGATGCTGTATCCAGTCAGAAGATTCATGAATTGCGACGCATCCTCGCCGAACGATTCATCGGTCGTCAGCAGATCGATGTCGGTGTAGAGACGCGCGGTGCTCGCGTTGTAGTTGCCGGTCGAGAGATGGACGTAGCGGCGCAGCTCCGTCCCTTCACGGCGGATGACGAGGCAGATCTTCGAATGGGTCTTGATGCCGACGAGACCGTAGACGACCTGCACGCCCGCCTCTTCGAGGCGCCGCGCCCAGGCGATGTTCCTCGACTCGTCGAAGCGCGCTTGCAGCTCGACGATCGCCGTGACCTGTTTTCCCTGAAGCGCCGCCTCGGCGAGAGCCTCGATGATCGGCGAGCCGGTATCGGTCCGGTAGAGCGTTTGCTTGATCGCTACGACATCGGGATCGTACGCGGCTGTCTGCACGAATTCGACGATCGCCGTGTACGACTCGAATGGACGGTGCAGAAGCACATCGCCTTTGCGAATGATCGAGAAGATGTCCTCGGTCGTCGCGAGTTGCGAAGGAATGCGCGGATTGAAGGGCGGCTCTTTGAGCGACGGCTTGTTGATGTCGCGGTAGATCTCCATCAGATCGCCGAGCTTCGGTAATCCCGGCGTGAAGAACATGTCTTCGCGGGTGATTCCCGCCGCGGTGGAGAGCAGACCGAGGATCGCGTCGTCGGCGCCCGGCGCGATCTCCAGCCAGACGACTTCCTTCCTTTCGCGACGCTGAAGCTCGGTCTCCACCGACTTGAGCAGATCCTGCACTTCGTCTTCGGGAATCGTGATGTCGGCGTTGCGGATGACGCGGAAGGGGATGACCTTTCGGACGATCAAGCCGTGAAAGAAGCTCTGGAGATGAACTTCAATGAGTCTCTCGACCGGGATGTAGCGCACGCCGCCGTCAGGAACGGGAATGAATCGAGGAAGGACCAGCGGGACTTTGATGAAGGCGACGTGTGAATCACCTCGCTCACTCTCGAGCATCACGGCGAGATTCAAAAGACGGCTGGCGAGAAAGGGGAACGGATGTCCGGGATCGACCGCGAGCGGTGTCAGGATCGGTGCGATTTGCTTCTCGAAATGCTCGCGAAGCGCGGCCTGCTCTTTCTTCGACAGATCGTCGAATCGCTCGATGCGGATGCCGGCCTTGTCGAGTGCCGCGAGCAGACTGTCGAGACAGCGGTACATCTCCGAGAGAAGGGCCGTCACTCGTTCACGGATGCCGCGCAGTTGCTGTTTGGGGGTGAGTCCGTCCGCGGAGCGCTCCTGAATGCCGGTCGCGATCAGCTCGCGGATCGTACCGACGCGAACCATCATGAATTCATCGAGATTGGTCGACGCGATGCTGAGAAACTTCACGCGCTCGAGCAGCGGAACCGACTCGTCGAGCGCCTCGTTCAAGACGCGCCGGTTAAACTCGATCCAACTGAGCTCGCGATTGAAGAGCCGCACCGGCTCGGCCGGAACGGCGATCGGCGGCACGCGCACGGGCACTTGCGGCGCTGCGCTGGGCGCGGCAGCGGGCTCGGGCAGGGCGAGCAGATCGTGTTCGGGCATGGAGATGGTAAGGATAGTGGAGGAGGCAATCCCCTCGCGGACTTTACGCCGAATTCACTTCCCCTTTGCGTCACTCAAACCGGCGTAAATTACTGTCCGGCACGAGACAAACGTCTATGGAAGTCATGACTGACCTCGAAGAGCGGGTCGTTGCCAACCCGAAGCAGCCGAAGTCCACCAGCGCACAGCCGGTCGCGGCGAGCCACACGAAGGTGGAGGTTCGCAAGTTCGACTTCTATTACGGCCAGACCAAGGTCCTGCACGGCATCGATCTGGATATCCCGCAGAATCGTGTGACCGCACTCATCGGGCCGTCTGGTTGCGGCAAATCGACCTTCATCCGCTCGATCAACCGGATGAACGACATCATCCCCGGCGCGCGTGCCGATGGGCGCATCGCTATCGACGGTGTCGATGTTTACGGATCGGGAGTCGATGTCGTCTCGCTGCGCCGCCGCGTCGGGATGGTCTTTCAGAAATCGAATCCGTTCCCGAAGTCGATTTACGACAACGTCGCGTACGGGCTTCGCATCGGCGGCATGCGCGATCGGCGCAAGCTCGATGAGATCGTCGAGCGCTCGCTCACGCGCGCTGCGCTGTGGAACGAAGTGAAGGATCGTCTTCACGCCAGCGCGTTCACGCTATCGGGTGGTCAGCAGCAGCGTCTGTGCATCGCACGTGCGCTGGCGGTCGATCCCGATGTTCTTCTGATGGACGAACCTGCTTCGGCGCTGGATCCGATCGCCACGCAGAAGATCGAGGAGCTCATCTACGAGCTGAAAGAGAACTACACGATCGTCATCGTCACGCACAACATGCAGCAGGCCGCACGCGTATCAGACCGCACCGCGTTCTTCATGCTCGGCAAGCTGGTCGAATACGACGAAACCAATACGATCTTCATGAATCCTAAGGAAAAGCTCACCGAGGATTACATTACGGGAAGGTTTGGATGATCCGCCACTTCGATCGCGACATCGAACAACTGAAGGAGCTTCTGCTGCGGATGGGAGCGATGGTCGAAGATGCGATCAGCGACTCGATCCGGGCGCTCCTTGAGCGCGACAGCGCGATCGCCGAGCGCGTCATCGCCTCCGACGACGCCATCGATTCGATGGAGCTGGAGATCGATCAGCACACGGTGGAGCTGATCGCCAAGATGCAGCCCACTGCCGTCGATCTTCGGTTTGTCGCGACGGCGATGAAGATCACGCCGGAGCTCGAGCGCATCGCCGATCTCGCCGTCGATGTCTGCGAGCGCGCCGTAGAGCTGAATCGGGAGCCGCTGCTCAAGCCGCTCATCGACATTCCGCGCCTGGCGCGCATGGCCCAGGACATGGTTCGGCAAGCCCTCGACGCCTTCGTCCGGCGCGACGCGACGCTGGCGCGTCAGGTCATCGCTCGCGACGACGAAGTGGATATGCTCACGGAGCAATCGTTCCGCGAACTGCTCACGTACATGCTCGAGGATTCTCGGAACATCTCGCGCGCCATCCGGCTGACGTTCGTCGGCAAGTACTTCGAGCGGATGGCCGATGCGGCGACCAACATCTGCGAGATGGTCGTCTACCTCGTCGAGGGTAAAGTCATCAAACACAGCAATGAAGCCCCGTAGCTCCGCCGGTCCGCGCGTCGCGCTGATCGAGGACGACGCCGATCTCTCCTACACGATCCGCCTCAACTTCGAACGCGAAGGCTACCGAGTCAGCAGCTTTGATAACGGCCACGAAGGTCTGATCGCGGTGCAGCACCGCGGCTTCGATTTCCTGATCCTCGATCTCAATCTTCCCGATCTCGACGGCTTCACGATCTGCCGCGAGCTGCGCCGCACGCCGGCCACGGCAAAGCTGCCGATCCTGATGTTGACGGCGCGCGCGTCAGAGCAGGATCGCATCATGGGTCTCGAGCTCGGCGCCGACGACTACCTGGTCAAACCGTTCAGCGTGCGCGAGCTGCTGGCCCGCGTCGCAGCAATCCTGCGCCGCGCCAAATCCGCCGAGCCCGACGCGTCGGTGTACGACGACGGAAACTTGCGCATCGACAGCCGCACCTTGCGCGTCTACGTCGAGGGCGATGAGGTGAAGCTCGCGAAGAAAGAGCTGGAGCTGCTGTGGATGCTCGTCCGCAACCGCCCCGCGGTCGTCTCGCGCGACCGCATTCTCTCTGAGGTGTGGCAGATGGCGGACGATGTCGAGACCAGGACGGTCGACGCCCACATCCGCAATCTGAGGAAGAAGATTGGGAAGGAGAGGATTCATACCGTCATTGGTTATGGTTACCGTTTCGAATGAGGTCGTAGGTCGTCGGTCGTCGGTCGTGGGGGCCTTTTCGCGATAAGGCCCAACGACCTACGACCCACGACCATGCACCCTCTCCGCATCACACTCTTCGTCTCGCTCGCGATCGCGCTCGTCATCAGCGCCGCGTTCGGCTACGTGCTGCACCGGCTCGACGTTCGCGACAACGAGGTGTTGATTCTTTCGGCGTGCGTGTTCGCGGCGTTCCTCGTCCCCTGGACAGCCGTCTTCCTCTGGGCGCTGCGCCGCGCATCCAGTCTCAATGAACTGAGCGATCGCACGCGCGCGGTGGTCTCCGGCAACTACGATCGCGCGATCGCCGAGCATCCGTTCCACGGTGAGCTCGACGAGATCGCGCGGAACGCCGAGGAGTTGCGTGCGCTGCTCATCCGTCAGAAGGCGTCGTATGAGGAGCAGGGGGCCGCGCTGCAGAAGATCGTCGGGGCAATCGGCGAAGGATTGATGGCGCTCAATCGCAAAGGTCGGGTCGTCTTCAGCAATGCCAAGGTCGGAGAGATGTTCGGCTTCGACGACACGATGGCGGGCCGCCCGTTCCTGGAGATCGTGCGCAAACAACCGCTCGTCGAGGCGTTCGGTCGTGCGCTGCGCGGCGAAGAGTCGACGACGCACGTCGCCGTCTTCACCGATCGCGGAGAGCGCCAGGTCGAGATCCGCGTCTTTCCCGTTCCCTCATCAGACATCGCCGCCGTGGCGCTCTTCATCGACATGACCGAGGTGACGCGGCTGCAGAGGATGAAGAAGGATTTCCTCGATGACTTCTCGCACGAGGTTTGTACACCGCTCGCCGGTTTGCAGTCCGCGGCGGAGAGTTTCGACGGACGTCTCACGGCGGAGCAGGAGGAACAGCTCCGCGCGATCATGTTGCGCCAGCTCGAAAGAATTCGCCGGCTGGTGAGCGATCTCTCGGAGCTGAATCAGATCGAGTCGGGCTCGCTCGTCCTCGAGCGTCGCGATATCGATCTCCTCGGTCTCGCCTCTGATGTCTGCGAGGAGTTCCGCCGCCGCCCTCCCGGTCAGCAAGTCGTCTTTCGTGTTCGCGGCGTGCCGACGTTCGCCAATGTCGATTCATCGCGGGTCCAGCAGATCCTGACGAATCTGCTCGACAACGCTTCGAAGCACGCCGGCCGTGGCGAAGTGCTCGTCGAAGTGATGGCGGATGCGGGCGACGCCGTGCTGCGCGTCTCCGACGAGGGGGAAGGCATTCC
>DASYUK010000182.1:0-2122 GCA_036001325.1 Thermoanaerobaculia bacterium | reverse complement strand
GCGATGGCGCCGATGCCGAGGGAGCCGATGGCGATGCCGGTATCGAAGGCCATGACGATGCTGCCGAACGTCCGCGCGCGGCGCTTCGGATCGGTGTTCATCAGCAGGAAATTGGCGAAGGCGGGATATGCGGCGCCCATCCCGAAGCCGAAGAGAACCGCCGAAACGACGAGCTGCCAGTAGGTCCTCGCAATCGAGAGAATCGCGAATGAGATCGGAATCGCCGCGTACGCGGGATAGAGCATCGTCTTCGGTCCGAGTCTGTCGCCGAGCCGCGACGTGAACACGCGGACCAGCACGATCGACAATGCGAAGACGGTGAAGAAGAGCGACTCCGGGCGAATCCCGCGCTCGCGCGAGAGGATCGCGACATAACTCGTCACGCCGCCATAACCGAAACAGATGACCGATAACGAAAGCGCAGGACGGATCACCTGCAGGTCCCACGCTTCGCGAAGCGAATGCGCCGTCGCCATCTTCTCGTGGATGACCGGCAGTCTCGATGACCACACAAACGTGAGCGCCGACAGGACCGCGAGCTCGCCGCAGAGCATCAGCCAGCCGCCGCGCTCGAACACGATCAGTCCGACCGCCGGCGCGAGCGCGATCGCGGCGGTGCTGGCCAAACCCCAGTAGGCGAGTCCTTCATTGCGCCGCGACTCCGGGATGAACTCGCTCATGATCGCCGACGCCGAGGCGATCAGTCCCGACCAGAGCGATCCATGCACGATCGCGATCACGAGCAGAAGCGGAACGAGCGTGATCACTCCATACAACAGCGAGAAGACAACGAACAGCAGCGACGCGAGCATCAGCATCCGTTTGCGGCCGATGTGATCGGCGAGATTGCCCATCAGCGGCGCCGAGAATGCGCTGGCGAATGCATAGACGCTGAGAAACCATCCGGCCTGCGCCTTCGAGCCCCCGAGATGCATGATCCGGAAGGGAACCGCCGGCAGGAGCTGAAACGCCGCGAAGAACGTGATAAAGGCGAAAAGCCATAATCCGAAAAAGCGTCTTGTAAAGAGCGGCTCGGGCACAGCCCATTCTAAGGTTCACTCAGCACTAGAATCTTTTCGCGTACAGTTGCGTTCGGGACAAAGATGCAAGTGAAGAGAGCCGCGAAGTACGGCTTTTGCTCCGGGGTGCGGATCGCTGATCTCAAGGTCAAGCGCTTCGCTGCCGGCGGCGGCCGCGGCGCCATCCTCGGACAGGTCGTGCACAACGAGCGCGTCGTCGAGGAGATGGAGAAGCTCGGCGTGCGCACGATCGAAGAGATCGCCGCGGTCAAGGAACCGACGATCGTCTTCTCCGCGCACGGCGTGCCGCCCTCGTTCCACGACAAAGCGAAATCGTCCGGCCTGAAGGTTCTCGACACGACCTGCAAGTTCGTTTACGACATCCATCGCGAGGCAAGGGCTGCACTGACCGCGGGATCTCATCTCGTGTTCATCGGCGATCCAAAACACCGCGAGGTCATCGGTTACACGAATGACCTCGATCCGTCGATGTACCACATCATCTCCACGATCGAGGCGGCCGAAGCTATCGACTGGAAGCAGTACGACACGATCAAAGTCATCTACCAGACGACGCTCAACGCCGAAGATTTCGAGGATGTCGTGCGCGCCATCGAGCGCCGCGCGAATCGCGTCGAGCGGGCCGACACGATCTGCTACGCGACGAAGGAAAATCAGGACGCGGCCCGCGAGCTGGCGCGCGATCCCGAGATCGACGTCATCGTCGTGATCGGCGGCAAGAAGAGCGCGAACACCAAACATCTCTGGGAGATCTGCCGCGAGAGCAAGCCCTCCTTCCTCGTTCAGGGTTGCGATGACCTCGAGCCCCAGTGGTTCAGCGGGGCCAAGGTCGTCGGCTTGACTGCGGGGTCGTCCACGCCCGACTATGTCATTGACGAAGTCGAACAGCGGCTCGCGTCGATGTAACTGAGTCCGCGCGATTTGTCCGTAGGCGCGCGGAGTGAATAACCATTCAGTCGGATGCGTTCTAGACCGCGCATGTCTCTGATTCGAAACCTCCTGCTCGGACTTCTGCTGCTGATGAGTCCGGCCGCTGCATTCGCGGCTAACGTCAACTGCACGGGGCCGTCGAACGTCGAAGA
>DASYUK010000181.1:0-2019 GCA_036001325.1 Thermoanaerobaculia bacterium | reverse complement strand
TGCTGTCGGCGGGCCGCAGCTACATCATCGACTCGCCGTGGATCGCGACGTTTCCCGGTCTCGCCATCCTCGCGACGGTGCTCGCCTTCAACCTGGTGGGCGACGCGCTTCGGGACGCGCTCGACCCGCGCCTGCTGTGAGGCTAGCTGGGGGCAAGAGGCGGGAACCGCCCGATTCGTGGATGGCCTCGTATGGAGGCGACCATGGAGCTCTGAGTCTTCTCACGAGTGCGACTTGAGTAATTCTTAGCGCCAGGTGCCTCCGGACTAGGCCGATTTCATTGGGGACTCCGCCTCGTGCGCGCGATATTGCAGCTCGTACAGGCGGTGATAGACGCCGCGCTGCGCGAGGAGGTCGCGGTGCGTGCCCATCTCGACCACGCGGCCCTTGTGCAGAACGATGATCCGATCGACGTTCTGGATGGTGGAGAGGCGGTGGGCGATGATGATCGAGGTCCTTCCGACCATGAGCTTCGCGAGCGCGTCCTGGATGAGGTGCTCCGTCTCGGTGTCGACCGAGCTCGTCGCCTCGTCCAGCACCAGCAGGATCTCAGGGTTGAACGCGATCGCGCGCGCGAACGCAAGGAGCTGCTTCTGCCCCACCGAGAGCGTCGAGCCGCGCTCGGTGACGACCGTGTCGTAGCCCTGCGGAAGACGTTCGATGAACTTGTCCGCGTTCACGAACGTCGCCGCGGAGCGCACCTGCTGATCGCCGATCCTCATGTTGTTCAACCGGATGTTCGAAGCGATGGTTCCGGCGAAGATGAACGGATCCTGAAGGACCACGCCGACGTGGCGGCGCACGTCCATCTGCCTGAGCTCGCGTAGGTCCACGCCGTCCAGGAGGATTCGGCCCTTCTGCACGTCGTAGAACCGCGAGATGAGGCTGATGATCGAGGTCTTCCCTGCCCCGGTCGCGCCGACGATGGCGACGCTCTCGCCCGCCGAAATGGTGAAGTTCACGTCGCGAAGGACCCAGTCGCCCTCGTTGTACGCGAAGCTCACGTTGTCGAAGCGGACCTCGCCTCGGACGTGCGCGAGCGCGCGAGGCTGGGGTGGATCGACGATGGTCGGCTCGGTGTCCATGAGCCGGAACACTCGCTCGCTCGAGGCCATCGCGGCCTGCATGATGTTGTACTTCTCGGACAGGTCCTGGATCGGCGCGAAGAACCGCTCGACGAGCTGCCAGAACGCGAGCAGGGTCCCGATGGTGAGCTGACCTCCGACGATCCAGTAGCTCGCCGCGATGAAGATCGCCGCGCTCGTGCCCGCCCGAGTGAAGTTCACGGATGGGATGAAGAGCGCCATTGCGCGGATGCCGCCCTGGTTCGCCTGCAACAAGTCAGTGTTCAGCGCGTCGAAGTCCTTGAAGGACCGCGACTCTCGGGTGAAGAGTTGGAGGATCGCCATCCCGCTGATGTTCTCGTTGAGGTAGGCGTTGACGCGCGCCAGACGGATGCGGATCGCGCGGAACGACTCGCGCATCATCCGGCGGAAGTACGCGGTCATTGCGACGAGGATCGGCACGGAGCAGAACGTGACGAGCGCGAGCCGCCAGTCGAGGATGACCAGGACGATTGCGATGACCATGATGACGAAGACATCGCCGAAGATCGCGACCACGCCTTGCGTGACCATATCGGTGAGGGCGTCAATGTCGTTCGTGATCCGTGTCATCAGGCGGCCGACGGGATTGCGGTCGAAGAACGTGAGGGAGAGACCCTCGAGATGCTTGAACAACCCGACCCGCAGGTCGTACATGGCGTTTTGTCCGACGTAGGACGCGAGCATGCTCTGCCCGTACCGGAAGAGCGACGACGCCAGCAGGACCGAGATGTAAAGGGCGCCGAAGGGCGCGAGCCGCGAGAAGCCCTCGTCCGGGGAGATCTGGCCGCTCACCGCCGGTGCGATCGCGTTGTCGATGATGAACTTCGCGATGACCGGCGGAGCGACGTCGGCGAATGAGAGCCCGAGGAGGATCATGAGCGCCACGATCACCAGAGCGCGATAGGGGCGCAGG
>DASYUK010000180.1:0-3023 GCA_036001325.1 Thermoanaerobaculia bacterium | reverse complement strand
GAGTGGCCTCAACGCATCATCGAATGAAGTCTTCGAGCCTTGCGTGCAGGCGGAAGTCACGGTCACGTTCGCGGCTCCGAAGTTGTGTCACGTCTTCGAGCCCGCGTCGATGTACTGCGGCGAGGTGATCGTCGCCGACATCTCGATCCCGGAAGTCGCGATCGAAGAGGAAGCGGTCAACCTCGCTCTGCTGACGCCGAAGGACATCCAGCCACTCGTCTCGCTGCGCTTGGCGCAGACGCACAAAGGCACATACGGTCATGTTGCAATCATCGCCGGCTCGCCCGGCCGCAGCGGTGCGGCGGTCATGTGCGCGCGCGGTGCAATCCGCACCGGTGCGGGGCTCGTGACCGTGATGACCGACGCGGAGACCGCGAAGCTGGTGCATAGCGCGTCAACTGAATCGATGACGTGGGCTGGCAGCGACGTTCGCGAGTTTCTGCAGAAGAAGTCTTCGGTGTTGATCGGACCGGGACTGCCGGACAGCGAACGTGCGTACACGTGGGTGCGCTCGACCGTCGCCTCCATCGACCTTCCGCTCATCATCGACGCCTCGGCGCTCAACGCATTTGCCGGACGCGCCGCGGAGATCAATCCCGAAGGACGTCCGCGCGTGATCACGCCGCATCCTGGCGAGCTCGCGCGCCTCATCGAGAAGGAGGCGCAAGCGATCAACGGCGATCGCATCGGCGCCGCGCGCGACGCCGCGCGCGCGTGCAACTGCGTCGTCGTGCTCAAGGGTTATCAGACGCTCGTCGCGCAACCCGACGGTCACGTCTATGTCAACCCGACAGGCAATCCCGGTATGGCCAGCGGCGGCATGGGCGATGTGCTGTCCGGCATGGTGGCCGCCCTTCTCGCGCGTGGAAACGATCCGAGCGATGCCGCGTGCGCGGCGGTGTATGTCCACGGTGTGGGCGGCGATATCCTCAAAGACGAATTCGGCGACACCGGGCTCGCCGCGATGGATCTCGCCGAGGTGATCCCGATGGCGATCCAACGGATCCGCGGCGAATGAAGTGGATCTGCCGCACCGAGGCGGAGACGGAAGCGGCCGGACGCGAGATCGCACACAAGCTTCCCGACGAATCCATCGCCCACCTCATCGGCGACCTCGGCGTCGGCAAAACGTTTCTCGTGCGCGCGATCGCTTCGGAGCTCGGCGCCGATCCGCTCGAGGTGAGCTCGCCGTCGTTCGCGATCGTCCACGAATATCCGCGGCCGCAACGACCGCCGATCATTCACATCGACGGCTATCGTCTTTCCGAGAGCCGCCGCGAGTGGCTGGAGATCGGCATCCCCGAGCTACTGGCCGGACCGGGCCTGAAGCTGATCGAGTGGCCGAAGCGCGAGTTCGATCAGTTCGAGGACTCGCACATCGAGATCAAGATCGTGATGCGTGAGGACGGCACTCGGGAGATCACTCTCGACGACTGACTGTGATCGTCGCTTTCGCTCCCGATCGCAGCGCCGCAATCTTCGCGCGATAGCCCTTCGCCAGTTCGGTCTTGCCTGAACGCTCCGCTGCCCGCGCGGCGAGCCACAGTCCGTTGTATCGATTCGGGGCGTCGCGCAATGCGTGTTCTGCTTCGGCGAGGCTCTCCTCGGGCTTTCCCATCTCCAGAAGCATCTCGCTGAGAAGTTCTCTCGCCGGAACGATTCCGCCAGGGGTAACGGGATGTTTCTCCGTCGACGACTCGAGATCGGCGGCGGCGCGCATCTGCTTCAGCGCCTCATCGTCT
Organism: Thermoanaerobaculia bacterium; assembly: GCA_036001325.1. Classification (GTDB taxonomy): domain Bacteria; phylum Acidobacteriota; class Thermoanaerobaculia; order Gp7-AA8; family Gp7-AA8; genus DASVHS01. Next base: position 1,281 of record DASYUK010000180.1, on the reverse strand, counting down.
TTGCTTTGAGCGCGAGCGAGCCACGCGGACGCGGCAAGGCGCTGAACCTCGACCTGATCGGGCCAGTAGCGATCCTTCTGATCGATGAGTGTCTGCCGGATCGCCGCGAGCCTGTCGATCGCGTGCTGAGCGACGTCCGGTTGATTCGATCGCGCTGCGCCGAGGCCCACGGCAAAGTGAGTGTTCGCTTCAGCGTACGGATACTTTTCCCACGGAATGTTGGCCGGCACTGTCAGGGCCGCGGCCTCTTTCCACTGCCGGCGCTCGAGCGCGTATCGGGCCGGCACTGCCGTCAGAGCGAAACCCGCTGAAAAGGTCGGCGTATCGACCTTCGCGATCTCGTTGAGACGGTCGCGAAGAGCGCGCGCCTTGTCGTTCTGGCCGCGCTGCAGATAGGCATACACGAGGTAATCGACGGCGTGGAGCTCCTCGAACGAAGTTGCGCCCGGGTTCACGTGTGCGATGTAGCTCCGTGCCTTCTCCGCCGAAGCGAGATTCGAAGAGACCGACTCATCCCACAGTCCGAGGCGGGTGAAGATGTGCGACGGCATGTGCAGCGCATGAGGCGAGCCCGGCGCGAGCTTCGCGTACGCTCGCGCCGCGGGCAGCGCGAGGTTCGCGAGCGCGGGATAGTCGAAGCTGTGAATGATGTAGTGCGCGATGCCGGGATGCTTCGGCTCGAACGACAACATGCGATCGAGGATCTGCGCCGCCCTTTTCTGATTCGCGTAGGTCTTGTCTTTCGGATCGGCGATACCGAGGAGCGCGAGCGCGTGAAAGATCGCGGCTTCTCGATCGTTCGGATTCGCGGTCGATAGCGCGTCCATCGACTTTTCGTACGCGAGCCTGCGCGCGCGGTGATCGAGTGTCCCGGAATCAGCGTAGTAAGTATTGATGGCGTCGATGTACGCGCGCTCGCGGTCGGTCTTTGCGCCGGCCGCCTTTGCTTTAGCCGCTGCCTCGACGCCCGTCTTCAATTCATTCGGTGTGGGCGGAGCCCAGATCGGATGCAGATTGGACATCGCCACACCCCACCAGGCCATGCCGCACTCTGCATCCGCTTCCGCCGCACGTCGGAACGACTTCTCGGCTTCGGCATACCAGAACGAGTGGATCAGAGCCGTGCCCCGATCGATCTCCTTCTGAGCCGCGTCGTTGCACGACGTGGCCAGGTGCGCCTTCCCGATGTTGCCGAGATCGGGCGCACCATGATCGTGTTCGTGAGCGAGAAGAGCGAACGGAAAAACGAGAGCCGCCGCGAAGAGAGCGCGCATGGAAGCC
>DASYUK010000179.1:0-4972 GCA_036001325.1 Thermoanaerobaculia bacterium | reverse complement strand
GGCTCGCTCGATGACGCACGCTGCCTCGCCACCAACCTCGGTATCGACTTTCACGTCGTGCCGATCGCGGACGTCTACGCGCCGTACGAAAGCGCGATCGATGAGTTGTTCGGCGAGCACAAGTTCGATACGACGAATGAGAATGTGCAGGCGCGCATCCGCGGCAACATCCTGATGGCGTGGTCGAATCGTACCGGCGCGATGGTGGTCTCCACCGGCAACAAGTCGGAGCTGGCGGTCGGCTACTGCACGCTGTACGGCGACATGGCGGGTGGTCTCGCGCTCCTCGGCGACGTGTACAAGACGATGGTGTATCGCGTCGCGCGCTGGCTGAATCGCGAGCGACGTGTGATTCCGGAGTCGTCGATCACGAAGGTGCCGTCAGCAGAGCTGCGACCGAATCAGACAGATCAGGACACGCTCCCGCCATACGAAGTTCTCGACGGGATCCTCAAGCTCTATATCGAGGATTGGAAAGAAGTCGATGAGATCGTCGCCGCCGGATTCGAAAAGCCGCTGGTGGAGAAGATCCTGACGTACGTCGACACGAACGAGTTCAAGCGCCGGCAGGCCGCGCCGACGATCCGCGTCTCATCGAAGGCATTCGGCAGCGGACGGCAGATGCCGATCGCGCAGCGCTGGCGCCGCGAGCCGGCGCGCTGGGTGAAATAGGATTTTGGATTTTGGATTTTGGCGGCGCAATCGAAAATCCAAAATCCAAAATCACTCTTGAGTTTCCGCGTTGGCAGCCGCCACCTCTCGTTGCTTCTCCTGCAGGCGATTGATCTGGATCTGCAGGAACTCGCGCAGCGATTGCTCCTGCTCGGGCGGGATCTCGCTGAACTCGATCGCAGAGCGAAAAACGTACTCCGGACCTTTGTCACCACGCCGCACCTGCACGATCGAGCGGAGCACGTGACAGGGGATGTAGATGCCGCCGTAGCTGGGGAAGATGAGCGTCGCCGAGCTGCCGGCCTTCACCGGCGACCGATGCACGACCGCGGCGCCATTCAGGCTGAGATCGATCAACTCACCGTTGACGTCAGAAAGCTGCACCGGAATCGATGCGGTGGGATACCGCTCCGAGCGCCTGCGATCACGACCACTCATTGAACTTCAAGCGATTATACGTGTGCCATTGCTCACTTCAGCCGGTCGCGGATGCCTTCGAGGAAATCGCGGGCAATCTTCGCTCCCGCATACTCCGCGGGTCCCGCATCTTCGGCGATGATACCGAAGGCGATTCGCGGCGATTCGACCGGCGCGAAAGCCATGATCTGCGCGTTATATCCGTTCTCGCGCTTTCCCGCGGTGCCGGTCTTGAGCGCGAGCGAGATTCCATCCATATCGGCGCGGCGTCCCGTTCCTTTCGGCCGCTTCACGACGGCGACCATCGCCTGCACGACTCGCTCGGTCGCATCGCGCGATGCCATGCGCACTTGCGTTTGCGGCGTCGGACCGACAACGATCTCTCCGAGAACCGAACGCCGTCCGCGCAGCAGCCGCGGCGTCGTGAGCACGCCGCGATTGGCCATCATCGACGCCAGCATGGCGATATGAAGCGCCGTCATCGTCTCGTGCTCGAGACCGATCGCGTAAAACGCCGTCTCGAATTTGTTGAAGATCTCGCCGGTCGTTCGTCCCAGCGGCACTTTGAACAGACCGAGATCGGTCTGCCCATCGAACCCCGCTGCCGTCATAAAGCGGCGCAGACGATCGAGGCCGAGGCGTAGACCGGTGTCGGCGAAGAAGACGTTGCACGATTGGGCGAGCGCCTCGTTCAAGTCAGGAAGCGTGCCGTGTCCCTGCGGTACCCAATCGCCGAAGTGGCGGCCGTCGATCATGAGATCGCCCGAGCAGTGATACGGGAACATGGAGCTCAGATCGATGCCGCTGTTCACCGCGTTGAGCGCCGTGAGGACCTTGATGATCGAACCCGGCTCGTATTGCTGCTCGAGCGCGAGATTCTTTCTGTCATTGCTGACGATCGCCAGGATCTCGTTCGTCCGCGGATCGATCGCGACGAGTGAGCCGCGATAGCGCTCGAGCGCGGTCATCGCTGCATGCGCGACCGCGGAGTCGAACGTCGTCTCGATCGTCTCGTTCCCGCCAAAATGCTCCTTCTGCGAGGCGATCGTCAGTCTGCCGTCGCCATCGATGAAGGCGGCGTAGTCGCGATCGACGGGCGTGATGTCGTGCGGCGGCGCAAGACCGTACGTGGCGATCGTTTTTCCGTCGCGATCGAGAATGTACGGCGACTGGCCGCTGCTCCGCTGCGCGAGCGCCGCCTCGAGCGCGGCGAGCTTCTTCGGATCGACGGCGCTGCGGTTGATCGCGCGCAGCGTGCTGCTCGCTTCACCGACGCGGTCGGTCGCCGTGAGCGCTGCGGCGCGATACAAGACAGCATCCGCCGGCTCACCGCGCTCGCGCACCGATTCGTCGTAGTCGAGATAGTGAGCGTACTCGCCGCGCGCGAAGAGCCTGTTGGCGACTTCGCTTTTCGGCACGAGCGAGAGCCGCAGCTCGCGGCCGCGCAGCGCATCGAGATGAGGCTTCGCGGCGTCGAAACGGCCGGCTGTGAGAAATGCGATTGCGAGAATCTGCTCGTACTGGTTCGGCCACATCTGCGTGCGCGACCAGCTCTGCGCCTCGGCGATCGCTTCGGCGACACGTCCGCCGCGCCATTCCGCACGAGCGCGGCGCAACGGCATCCACGTGATCGCGGCGAAGAGAACGAAGAGGACGATCAGCGCGACGAACAGCGGCGCAAAAATGCGCCTCAGCGGCGATCGATCGGGCATACCTCCACTCTCTCGAGCCGCCTCATCTGCAAGCGGTCTGCCGCGCTGTCGTTGGCGACGGAGATCTCGATGCATCCCGAAGAGCCGACGATCAGAAAGGCGCCCGGCGCGGCGCCGGCGTATGTCAGCTCCAGTCGATCGATCGTGATCCCGCGCGCTTCGAGCGCGAACGGCGCAAACGGGATCCGCGAGGCATCGATGTCGGTGATCAGGTTTCCGAATCGATCGATCGATACGATCGTGCCGCGGACGATTGCGCCGTAGATCGGCGGCTCATATCGCAACTGGACGATCGTCTCCGCTTGTGGCCCCAGCTCTGTGAGCGGTATGCCATTCGCGAGCACGGCGGCAACAGGCGCGAATCGATCACGACCATGAAATGTGTTGCTGCTGCGAGGAAGAAAGAACGATGCGTTTTCAACGCTGACAATCTGCGTGGCTCTGATCAAAGACAACAACCCATTATCAGGTGCGAGAAATATTTGGCCTTCGTGTTCGACGGCGATGATCCTGCGCGCCGTCCCGACACCCGGATCGACGACGCAGACGAAGATCGTCTCCGCCGGCCAGTAGCGCACGATCGCGCGCAGAAACCACGCCGCGCCGAAAACGTCGTAGGGCGCGATGTCGTGAGTGAGGTCGACGATCGGCGCATCGGTTCGCGCCGCGATCACGCCCTTCATCGCCGCGACGTACGGATCGCGCGTGCCGAAGTCGGTGAGGAGAGCAATGCGTTTCATCAGAGCCTTCTCCCGGCGGGAGAAGGTGGCCGAAGGCCGGATGAGGGGCGCCCCTCACCCGGCCCCTTCCCCTTCCGCTTCCCCTTCGCTTCGCTCGGGGTCAGCGTCAGGGTCAGGGGCCACCCTCTCCCGGTGAGAGAGGGCACTCTATACTGCCGCCGATGTTCGCCACGGCCGCACCGCCTCTACAGCGGCTGCTCGTCTTCGCGCGACTGCCGGAGCTCGGCAAAGTGAAGACGCGACTCGCCTCATCGCTCGGCGATGAGCGCGCGCTCGCCGTCTACGAGGCGATGCTGCGCGATCTCCTGCACTCGATCGGCGCATCGACACCGGAAACCGAGATCGAGATCGTCTGGGCGCCGACCGCGGCAGCGAACGGAGAGACGCTGCGCCGCGCGTTCGGCGAGCACAACCTGGCCATGCAGACCGGCGCGACGCTCGGCGATCGGCTGGCCATGGCGTTCTCGGAGCGCTTCTTCTTTCAGGCGACGGAGAAGATCATCGCCATCGGCGTCGATGATCCACGCCTTTCTCGCGAGACGATCGATCACGCGTTCGCGCTCCTCGACTCGTGCGAGTGGGTTCTCGGTCCGGCCACCGATGGTGGCTATTACCTCATCGGGTGCCGCGCCGGCGCATTCGACTCGTCGGTCTTCATGGACATCGAGTGGGGATCGGAGAAGGTCCTCGCCGCGACCCTGCAGAAAATCCGCGACCTCGGCAACACCGTGGCCATGCTTCCGATGAGATCGGACATCGACACCGCAGAAGATCTGGCGCGATACGAGCGTACCGGTTCATGAAAATTCTCACGTCCGAGCAAATGGCCAACATCGATCGCCGCACGACGGAGAGCTTCGGCATTCCGTCGATCGTGCTGATGGAAAACGCCGCCCTGGCGGTGATCGACGCCATTCATGCTCACTATCCGAACATCGATCGTGCGGCTGTCTTCTGCGGCACGGGAAAGAACGGCGGCGACGGCCTGGCCATCGCGCGCCATCTCGAGAATCGCGGTGTCGTGCCGGTGGTCCTGATCGTCGGTGATCGCGCAAAGTTCAGCGGGGATGCGCAGACGAATCTGCTCACCTGTCAACGCCTTTCGATCCCGATCTACGACATCACCGATCCGCTGCACGTGGAAGATGCGCTCGCGCACGCCGCCGATGCCGACATCGTCGTCGATGCGATCTTCGGCACCGGACTGAATCGCGCGCCCGAAGGCGTGCAGGCGGAAACGATCCGCGCCATCGCGGAGCTGCGACTCCCGGTCGTCGCTGTCGACCTTCCGAGTGGCCTCAACGCATCATCGAATGAAGTCTTCGAGCCTTGCGTGCAGGCGGAAGTCACGGTCACGTTCGCGGCTCCGAAGTTGTGTCACGTCTTCGAGCCCGCGTCGATGTACTGCGGCGAGGTGATCGTCGCCGACAT
>DASYUK010000178.1:0-7809 GCA_036001325.1 Thermoanaerobaculia bacterium | reverse complement strand
GATCTCCGTCAGATCAAGACGATCGGATTCAACACGGTCCGCTGCTGGGTCGACTGGTCGAGCGCCGAACCGAATGAAGGCGAGTATCACCTCGAGACGCTCGATGTGCTGACCGATCTCGCGCGCGAAGAAGGTCTGCGCGTGCTCTTGCAGGTGTACGTCGACTCCGCGCCTGATTGGGTTGGTCGCAAGTATCCCGACTCGCACTTCGTCTCCATCGGTGGCGAAGTGATGCCATCGAACGCGGCTCCTGGCTTCTGCTTCGATCACCCCGGCGTTCGCAAAGCGGTTCTTGGACTCTTCACCACGCTCGCCGAGCGCATGAAGACCAAACCGGCATTTCTCGGTTGGGACCTGTGGAGCGAGCCGGCCGTGATCAACTGGGCAGAGGCGCCGTACATTCGCTCGCCGGAATTCTGTTTCTGTCCGTACACCGTCGCGCGCTTCCGTGGGTGGCTCCAACAGAAATATGGATCACTCGATGCGCTGAACCGCGCGTGGTATCGGCGTTTCGAAAAGTGGGACGATGTCGAACCAAACCGCCTCTCGACGATTCTTTCGTACACCGATTACATCGACTGGCGGCAGTTCATCGTCGACAAGCTGGCTGCCGATCTGCGCATGAAGTACGACGCGGTCAAGCGCGTCCTGCCCGATCGCGTGATCACGAGTCACGCCGCTGCGCCGTCGCTATTCACATCGCCGCTGTCCGGCGCCGGTGCTCCCGACGATTGGAAGATGGCCGATGTCGTCGACTACTGGGGCACGTCGTTCTATCCGAAGCATTCTTATCCCGTCGGACGCGATGCGGCTTTTCGCGGCTCTCTTCTCGACTTCTCGCGCTCAGCGAGCGACGCGAAAGCCAACGGCTTCTACATCGGCGAGCTGCAAGCGGGATTCGGCACGATCGCGCTGCGACTGAGCGGAACGGTGACACCGTCGGACGAACGCATCTGGATGTGGAGCGCGTTCGCGCGTGGCGCGAAAGGTCTCAGCGTGTACGCGTGGTATCCGATGAGCACCGGATATGAGTCGGGCGGCTACGGACTGATCAATCTCGACGGAACGCTCACCGAGCGCGCACGCGCCGCGGGACGCGTCGCGAAGACGATCGACAACAATCAGAGTCTCTTTCTCGATGCGCGTCCGCTGGCCGCTGAAGTGGCGATCGTCTACAACCCGCTGTCGTACTTTGTCGGTGGCCGGCAACCGCAGCCTGCGTCGGGCGCGCAGGGAGAAGTGTGGGGAATCCAGCAGAAGTCGATGCAGGGTTTCTATCGCGCACTGTTTCCGTCAAACGTCCCCGTCGACTTCGTGCACATCGATGAGATCGCGCGCGGGAAAGCCGGCGCGTACAAGCTCATCATCCTGCCGTATCCACTGATGATCTCGGAGGCGGCGGGGAAGGGACTCGTGGATTACGTGCGCAGCGGCGGGGCGCTCGTGACCGAGGCGCGCACGGCGTGGAACGACGAGCGGGGACGCGCCAGGGAGATCATCCCCGGCTTCGGACTCAACGATGTTTGCGGGTGTCGCGAAACGTCCGTACAGCAGACGGTGACCGGCAAGACCGAGATCACGACTTCGTTCGGCAAAATCCGCGGTGCGCTCTACGAGGAAGTCCTGACACCAACCACCGGTCGTGTCCTCGGAGCGTTCTCCGATGGGTCGCCTGCGATCGTCGAATCATCGTTCGGCAAGGGAAAGATGATGGCGATCGGTTCATTCATCGGTACGTCGTTCGAGACCGACAAGGACGACGCGACCGGGTCCTTCATCCGAGGGCTCCTCGATTGGGGCGGTGTGAAGAGACCGTTCGAGGCGAACGTCGAAGTCCGCGGGATGCGCAGCGGCGCGGCGATGATCGTCGTCGCGTTCAATCACGGCGAAGCGACGACGTCGAACATTCGCATCGTGATGCCGAATGGCGCATACACCATTCGCAATCTGGAGAGCGGCGAGATTTCAAATGTTCGTGCGGAAAACGGCGCACTCGCGCTGCAGCATGCATTCGCCGCGCAAGACGTCTGGGCGATCAGTGTTTCGTCTTCGTCGCCGAAGGTGTCCCCGGCGCGGTGGAGACGTTTGTCGGCGGCGAAGGAGCGACGGTCTCCGTCGCTGTCGGCGTTACGCTCGAAGTTCCCGGCGTGATCGTCGACGATGTGTCGCTCGTCGCTGCGTTCGGAACGCCGGTGCTGCTCTGCGCGGTGTCGGTGCTGACGACCTGTCGCCTTCCGCACGCGAGCACAGCGAGAATCGCGAGCGCGACGATCAAACGCTTCATGACATCATCATCTCATGCTCGTTCCCGCCGGAGCGCGTTTCGAACGCATCGCTCTATCGCTCTCCGGCGGTGGATATCGCGCCGCCGCCTTCCACCTCGGCGTCCTGTCGTTCCTGCATGAAGCGAACATCATCACGAACGTGCGGGCGCTCTCGACAGCTTCGGGCGGGACGATCGTCGGCGCGTTCTACGCGCAATGCCTCGCCGAAGGGCTCGACTTCAGCGAGTTCTATACGCGCATGTTCGCGTTCCTGCGAAACGTCGACGTGATCGACGCGGCCCTGGCGCACATGCCCGAACACGGAAAGCTCATCGTCGCGGCCGCCGACGTCTACGCCGATCTCTTCACCGTCACGCTCGGAAAGGTTCAGACGTCGCGCGATCACCTCGAAGAGATTTCATTCAATGCCACCGACATGCGCAACGGTCTGGCGTTCCGGTTCGTGAAGACCGCGAACCCTCACGTGCGCAGCGGCAATCGCGAGGTCCCGCTCGACGATGAGCTTGCGGCCTCACTCCGGCTCGCCGACGTCGTTGCGGCGTCAGCGTGTTTCCCCGGCGCATTCGAGCCGATCATCTTTCCGACTGACTTTCGTGTGCCATTCGACAGACACGTTCCGCTGATGGACGGCGGGATCTACGACAATCAGGGGATCGAGAGCCTTCTGCTGGTGCGCTCACGACGCGAGGAGCAGATCGACCGGATCATCATCTGCGACGCCGATGTCAGCGCGCCGCCGATGTACGAAGAGCCGCGGTGGAGCGCCGCCGCCCTCGGCGGCATTCGTGTGTGGTTCATGGCGCTCGCAGCCGGGTTGCTCGAGATCGCCGCGATCGCATCGGCCGTCATGTCACGGCAGATTCTTCCGATGATCGTTTCGGCGACGACCGCGGTCCTCGTCGGTCTGCTGATCTACGCCGCGATTCGTTTGAAGCAGTCGCCGATCGCGAATCGGCCGCGTCCGCTGTTGTGGCGACACATTCTGCGGCTCACGCTCGCTGAGCTCGTCGCAGCGCTGGAGACGCGCGCGTTGTCGCTCATCGCGTTGACGTCGCGCGTCTTTATGAAGCGCGTGCGCATGCTCACCTATCGGCGCGTCTTCGAGGCGCCCTCCACATCCGGCCGCGCCATTGGCAATCTCATCGTCGACCTGATGCGCGACAGCGAGGCTTCCGACGAGATGCAGCGCATCGGACTGCTCGCCGCGTCGATGCCGACGACGCTCTGGTTCGATGACGAGCAGCATCTGCGCGAGGTGATCGCTGCCGGACGCATGACGACGTGTCGCAGTCTTCTGCGCCACATCGCACGCATCCGCGGGACGCTGCCTCGCGAGACTGCGCAACTACGCGACCGGTGTGAGAAGGCCTGGCAAGCGTTTCACGAAAATCCGCTCCGATGACCCCGTTAGGACTCCGATGACCGTCCTCTACTTCCACGGCTTTGCTTCGTCGCCGCAGAGTCAGAAGCTCGTGGCGCTGAAACGACTTCTCGAACCCGGCCTCGAATTGAACGCTCCCGACATGAACGTGCCGTCCTTCGAACGGCTCGACTTCGAGGCGATGGTGAAGCTCGCCGTCGACGAAGCGCGCCGCCGCCCTCCGCAGGCGATCGTCGGCAGCTCACTCGGAAGTCTCGTGGCACTCGAGCTGGTGCGTCGCGGCGTCGTCGCGCCTCTCGTCCTTATCGCCCCTGCTGTCGGCATCGGTGAACGATGGCGATCGAAACTCCCCGCGGGCGATCCGATCGAGGTGTTCAATCACGCTCGCAACGCGCAGGCGAAGATCCATCGCGCGTTCTTCGAGAAGATGACGACAATTCATCCCGAATCTGAAGCGCCGGCGAGACGAGTCACCGTCATCATCGGCCGCCGCGATGAGAGCGTGCCGTTCGAGTGGGTGCGTGGGGTCTGGGAGGAGTGGACGCGCTCGGGCAAACTCCTGCGCGGATCGAAGTTCGTGGAGATCGCTGAAGGCGATCACGGACTGGTGGCGTTTGTGGATGTCATCGCCGGCGAGATCCGCAATATCATCGGGCATGATTAGTCGACGCCGGTTTCTCGTGACATCGTCGCTCGCTGCGGTCGCGCTGGCGGCGAAACAGACAAATCCCCGCCCAGGTCCCTCGCGCTCTTCGTGGGACTCGGTGCGCGCGCAGTTCGATCTCGATCCCACGTACACGCACCTCGGTCTCTTCTTCATCGCGTCGCATCCGCGGCCGGTGCGCGAGGCCATCGAGGCCTATCGACGCGAGATCGACGCGAATCCGTTTCTCGCCGTCGACCGATCGATGTTCGAGAAGCCGGAGAATCACATCCCGACGAAGGTCTGCAACGCGATCGCGTCCTACATCGGCGGGAAGCCTGATGACATCGCACTGACGCAGAACACAACCACCGGCTTGTCGCTCATCTATCACGGGCTGCCGCTCAAAGCGGGCGACGAGATCCTCACCACCGCGCACGATCACTATGTGCATCACGAAGCGATACGGCTCGCCGTCGAGCGCACCGGCGCAACGTGGCGGAAGATCGCGCTCTTCGATTCGCACGACGCCATCTCTGGCGACGAGGTCGTCGATCGCATCCGCAAAGCGATTCGCCCGAACACGCGTGCGGTCGGCGTGACATGGGTGCACTCGTCGACCGGTCTGAAGCTGCCGATCCGCCGCATCGCCGATGCGATCGCCGAGGTCAACAGGCAACGCTCCGGCCGCGTGCTGCTCGTCGTCGACGGCGTGCACGGCATCGGCGTCGAGAGTCCCGACATCGTGGCCATGGGCATGGATGCATTCTCCGTCGGAACGCACAAGTGGCTCTTCGGACCGCGCGGCACCGGTTTCGTCTGGGCCAAGCCGGACGTGTGGTCGACCATGCGGCCGCTGATTCCGAGCTTCACCTCATTCGATCTGTTCGAGGCATGGGGCGCCGAGAAGCAGCCCGCGCCGCCGGCACGCGCGGCCTGGTTCTCGCCCGGCGGGTTCCAGGCGTTCGAACATTACTGGGCGCTGCCGGCGGCATTCGATTTTCATCGACGCATCGGCTCCGATCGCATCACACAGCGCATTCACGATCTGAATTCGCAAGTGCGCGATGGTCTGGCGAAGATGCCGCATGTAGTTCTCTACACGCCGCGATCGAACGATCTCGCTGCCGGAATCGTCTGCTTCGACGTCAAAGGGATGAAGCAAACCGATGTCGTGAAGCGTCTTCTCGACAAGCATCGGATCGTCGCCTCGACAACGCCATATGCCGTCTCATACGCACGTGTCGCGTTTGGGATTCACAACACAGCGGCCGAGGTGGAGAAGACGCTGGGTGCGATTCACGCGTTGAAGTGATCGCAGAGACATTTCCCTCTCCCCGCGGGAGAGGGTGGCGCGAAGCGCCGGGTGAGGGGGCAGCCCCTCATCCGGCCTCCGGCCACCTTCTCCCGTAGGGAGAAGGCCCTGATCACTCGCTGATCACAGTGGCCGGCTCGCACGCCTTCGGATCGTTCGCCAGCGGATAGCGGCCGCTGAAGCATGCGGTGCAGTAGAGCCGCGCCGGATCGTCGCCGTTCTTCACCGTCTGCAGCATCCCTTCCTCGGAGAGATAGCCGAGGGAGTCTGCTTCGATGAACTGCCGGATCTGCTCGATGGAGCTCGAGCTGGCGATCAACTCGCGGCGTTGCGGCGTGTCGATGCCGTAATAGCAGGGGCCGGTCGTCGGCGGTGAAGAGATGCGCATGTGCACTTCCTTCGCGCCGTACTGCTTCAGCATCTTCACGATTTTCTTCGACGTCGTCCCGCGCACGATCGAGTCATCGATCAGCACGACGCGCTTGCCGTTCACGAGCTCGCGCACCGGATTGAGCTTCACCTTCACGCCGAAGTGGCGAATGGCCTGCTTCGGCTCGATGAACGTGCGGCCGACATAGTGGTTGCGCACGAGACCGAATTCGAACGGGATGCCTGATTCCTGCGCGTAGCCGAGGGCCGCGAAGACGCCGGAGTCGGGGACGGGGATGACGACATCCGCCGCGATCGGATGCTCGCGCGCGAGCTGCGCCCCGAAGCGCTTGCGCACGTCGGCGACGTTATTGCCGAAGATCATGGAATCGGGACGTGCGAAGTAGACGTGCTCGAAGATGCAGCGCGCCTCCCGCTGAGAGGCAAATTGATGCGCGACGCGCACGCGCGGAGGATTGCCACTCTCGATCGCCACCACCTCCCCCGCCCGCACCTCGCGAATCGGCTCCGCGCCGATCAGATCGAACGCGCACGTCTCCGACGAGACGGCGATCGCATCGTCGAGGCGTCCGAGGACGAGCGGGCGCCAGCCGTAGGGATCGCGCGCGGCGAAGATGCGTCCCGGAGCGAGCAAGACGATCGAATATGCGCCGCTGCACTGCGAAAGCGCATCGATGAGCGCCGCCTCGAGATCGGGCGTCTTCGATCGGGCAATCAGATGGACGATGACTTCCGTATCAGACATCGAGTTGAAGATGGCACCTTCATTCTCGAGCTGCCGCCGGAGGTCGGCACCGTTGACCAGGTTCCCGTTGTGAGCGAGCGCGATCGGCCCTTTGTTCGTCGACGCGACGATCGGCTGCGCGTTGCAGAGCATCGAGCCGCCGGCCGTCGAATAGCGGACATGACCGACTGCGCAATTGCCGGGCAGCCGCGACAGACGCTCGTGCGTGAAGACATCTGCGACGTGCCCCATCTCCTTCTCGATGTGAATCTGCGGAGTACCGGGGGCGATCATCTGCTCGCCGGCTCCGGTTGAACCGCAAGCTTCACCGATGTTGCCCTCGGAGATGGTCGACTCGTTCGATACCGAGGCGATGCCGGCGCTCTCCTGTCCGCGATGTTGCAGCGCGTACAGGCCGAGGTAGACGAGGTTAGCCGCGTCGCGATGGTTGAGGATGCCGAAGACGCCGCACATGCAGTGGAGTCAACGTTGATTATGACAGGGAAATTCAAAACGGTCGCCGCTTTGGTCTTTGCGGTGACAACAGTCGCCTCTGCCGGTGAGTTGGCGATCACATCAGGCGGGCGGCGGATCATCGATCGTGATCCGACGAGCGCAGCGTCGAACTGCTACGGCTGGTCGTACGGCCCGTCGCCACTGATCGACGATGGCGGGGATCTCGTAGAGATGTACACAGTCAGCGATGCGGCCACGAACCACTGCAAGGTCGGCATCGAATCGGAGCAGCGTTTCGGAGACTCGATTCAGCTCCATCGCTTGACCGAGGATGGGACGTGGGCGGTGGGAGTGAATGTCGTCGATCGAAGCAATCTGTCGTGGATGAAGGATCCGACGTTTCTGGCACAGCACCCGGAGGCGTTTGTCGGCCACTTCTCTTCGCCTTCGGTCGTTCGACTCGATGGGCGCTATTACATGGCGTTTGTCGGATCGATCGACGATCGCAATCTGTGCGCGGGCGAGCATCCGATGTCGGGCAACATCTGCGGCTCATGCCGCGATCCGTGGTCGTACTTCGTCGCGATGTGGGCGGTGAGCGACGACGGCGTGCAT
>DASYUK010000177.1:0-4870 GCA_036001325.1 Thermoanaerobaculia bacterium | reverse complement strand
CTTGGTCTGATCGAAGGAGAAGAAGTGGAACGTCTGCTCGGCGAGCGCGTTCCCCTGCAGATCGCGAATGCCGGAGAAGACGATGCGATAGAACGATTCGGACTCGATCGGATCGTTCGGCGCGAAGTTCAATGTGAGATTCGTCGCTGGGTCGAGGTACGCGCGCCCTGCCTTCTCTGCGACGATCTGTCCTGCCGGTCCTGCCGCCGAGATCTTGTAGAAGTGGAACGACGCGCTGCCCGGCTGCCACGGCGCAGGATCGACCGGCTCGTTGAACGTGAACTGGAACGTAACTTGTTGCTGCACGGGCGTCGACGGCGACGGCACCACTTTGATGACGTGCGGCTCGGTGTAGTCGGACGTCGTGAAGGTGATGCCGAGCGGTCCCGGCAGTCGATGACCGGTGAGATCCTCGATTGCTCCAGAGACGATCACGCGATAGAGCGTGTTGCTCTTCAGCGGGAATCGCTGGCCCGACGGCGCGGGCGGCGGGCGCATCGTGATGATGAACGTTCCGTCGCTGGCCGTGACCGGTGGATCAAAAGTCGCCACGACTTGCGCTGTTCCGTCGGCGGGGATGAGCTGCAGATAGCTGTTGCTGACCTGATCGGCGCGAATGCGCTCGCTGAAGACGACCCGGATCGTGCTGTCGGGTGAGACATTCTGTGCGCCGTCCGCCGGTGTGATGCTGACGATCTGCGGCGGCGTCGCATCGAGCTTCACCGTCGGAAGCGCGATGATCCTCGACGCGCTGTCGTTGAAGAGCGTGATGGATTGGCGCGCTCCAATCGTCACACCGTCGGTGCCGATGTATGTGAGCGACACGACCGTACCACTCGTAGTCGTCGGGATTCCCTGGAACGTGTAGCGTCCGTCGGATCCGGTCGACATCTCCAGCGCGCGTCCCGCGAATGTCGCCAGTACGCGTGTGCCGACGGACGGTCCGCCGGCTTCCGACTCGACGAGGCCCGACACGCCCGCGTACGCGCCGAGGTCGATCGCCAGACGTGCGGTCACCGATTGCCGGTCGAGCGTTCCCGATGCCGATCCGGAGAAACCGCCGTCGAACGAGACCGCCTGCGCGGAGATGTTGCCGAGGCGGATGCCGCCGGCGACGACTTTGCCGGTAGCGTCGGTGAAGAGTGTCGCGGACGTGCCGACGCCGGAGATTGTCACTTTCGCGCCGCTCGCCGGCGCGCCGCCCTGCGTCACCGTCACTTCCACAGCGCCGTACGCGGGATAAACAAGCTTCACCGGATCAGCCGCCGTTCCTTTCGGGAACCGTCCTGAGAACCAGAGTTGACGCTGCAGACCGCCGATCTCCTGCACGGCGATCTCGTACATCTCCGCCGCGAGCAGCTTCGGCATCACGATCGGATTCCCCTGCGCGGATCGGACGAAATCACCTCCGCGCTGGACCACATCAATCGATACAGGGCCGCCGAGCACGCCGGAGACCGCGCCAGTGTCGTCGGGCAGATAGACGCTGAGGTTGAGCGTTTCGGTTCGCTCGAGCTCGAGGTTGACGATGGGATGCGGGTCGGCCGCGCTCAACGTGTGCGACGCCTTCGCGCGGCGATTGCTGTCGGTGTCCTTCGCGTCGAGCGTGAAGAATCCTTCGCGGACTCCATCGAAGGTGAACGCGCCGATCGTGCTCGTCGAGGAGCGGCTCTGATAGCTGGATCCGCTCAGCGTAACCGTCGCCCCCGGAATCGCGCGACCCGCCGGAACTGACTCAGGATCAGTGAACGTGCCGTCCACGCGCCCGCTGAATTCGAGGAGGATGCGCAACTGGCTGACGAGGTCCCGCTGCACGTTGAATGTCGGGCTTGTCCCTGATTTTCCGAGAGCCTTCGAATACGCGGAGATCGAGTACGAGGCGACCGGCACCTGCTGGAACGTCGCGACACCGTTGCTGTCGCTGCTCGTGAGATCGAAGAGTCCGAAACCTTTATAGAGACCGACCTCGGCGTTCACGACCGGCGCGTTCGATTGATTCGGATCGGCGATCGTGACGTGGATGTTGCCCGTTCCGCCGGAGCCGATGCCGATGTATGCGGTCAGCGGCTGCCCTTCCTCATCGAGCGTTCCGGTCCAGTCGCCCTGCAGCTCCTGATTGCCCGAGTCCCACGCTTTCGCGTGCAGCGCGCCGACAAAGACGCTGCTGAGTGCAAAGCGTCCGGCGACGTCGGCGGTCAGCGGATCGGCGTCGGAGCCGAAGCTGCGTCGCGGAAAATCGAGCTCGCGCAGCCACAATTTCGCGAGCGAAACAGGAGCGTTGTCGGAGAGATCGTTCGGCGTGTCATCGACGACGTTGTTCGCGGGATTGTTCGGATCGAATCGTTTGTAGCCGAGATAGACGACTTTGCCTTCGACCGAACCGCGGCGGCGCATGATCACGGCAAGGCCGTCGATCGGGCCGCCTGCTGATGGAGTCGTGCCGTACGCGATGCCCGTTCGATAGATGCCGCTCTGCGTCGTCTCTGCCGAGATGCTGAAGAATGTGCTCGGCGGAACATCGCGATAGGTGAATGTGCCGTCGGGCTGGCTGTAGCTGATGCCGGTGTCGCGGCTGCCGTCATTGAGTCGGATCGCCGCGCCGGCGATCGGCGTCCTTCCGTCGATCGCGTAAACGGTCCCGCGGATCGTCGCCAGCTTTTTGAGTTGCAGAATGTGCGTGGCGAGATCGCCGTCGTAGCCGAGCTTTCCGGCTGCGCCCGAGTAACCGTACGACGGATGGATCGACTCGACGGAGTAATCGAGCAGCGCCGGAACTTTCGTGAACGTGGCGAAGTCGGCGATCCCATTCACATTCGTCGACATCGTCAACGTCTTCGGCTGCAGCGCCTGCTCGTTCTCGTCCCACGCCGGATAGGAGAGATTGACATCATTGATGATGTCGAAATCGCCGTGCAGTTTGACTCGAACCGTCCCCTGCCCCGGCAGTCGCATCGTGACCGAGGCAACCTGTCCCGGGAACTCGAGATGCGCCGAGTCGTGCGCGAACTGATCGCCGTACTGCCCCGGTCCGTTGACCGCCCAGATCTCGACATTTCCGCCGACACCTGCGGACAACTCGTACACGCCACCACCGAGGCTGCTGAACACCGTCGGCGGATAACCAGGCTCGATGACGCGGAATCCGCTAACCGGCTGACCGGTCGCGCTGATCAGTCGCACGCGAATCGTGCCGGTCCCGAACGAATTCGCCGCGATGAAAATCGTGATGTTGTTCGGTCCCGCTTCGGTCAGTGTGGGGAGTTGCACCGTGCCGACGCGCTTCGTCGACGGGTCGTACGCGTGGATCTCGAGATGTCCGCCGAATGCGAGAGGCAGCGAGTCGAACGTGAAATGACCATTGCTGTCGGCGGTGACCGGCCGTCCGCCGAGCTTCACGATCGCTCCGGCGACGCGCTCGTACTTCGATGGATCGCCGGGGAAGAGCGGATTCTCGCGGATCACGTCGCCGCTCAGGTTCGCTGTGGCGTCGTTCGTTGCCGCAACGCCGAGGACGAGATTCACCTCGCGTGTTTCGTCGGTGCGCAAATCGAAATCGACCGCCGTGCTCTGACGCGACACCGACCACTCGGCCGCGAGGACGGTGACGAATCCCGCCGGCACTCTGCGAAACTCGAAGCGGCCATCGCTGTCGGTGAGCGTTTCCGAAAGTCCGAAGCCTTGCGAGGAGACGCCGACGCGTGCGGCGACGACGGGAGCGTTCGTGTCGGATCGGCGTACGACGCCGAAGACCGTTCCCGTGCCGGGGAACGGTTTGCGATAGATCGTGAGCTCTTTCGTGACGAGCTGGCCGGGCGTCGCGATTTCGCCGGATGCGAATGCGATATTGCCGGCGGCATCCTTTACGCTGAACGTGATCGGACCGACCGGCAGATCGTCGACGTGAAAGAAGCCATTGTTGTCGGTTGTCGTCGAGCGGCCGACATTGAACATCGTGCTGCCGACGTAGATCTCGCCGCCGACAACCTTGTCGCCGTTGTCGTACTTCGCGACACCTTCCGCGGCGCCGCGTCCGAGAAGTTGGAGATTGACGAAGTGCACGCGGCCCGGGAGGCGGACCGCGCCGTCGAGCAGTGTGAACTTGCCGCCCGATGAGACACCGATGAGGCGGTAGCCGCCGGTCAGTCCGGGATCGCTGACGAGATCGCGCGGCACGTACTCGAACAGGAAGCTGCCGTCCGCTTCGCTCCTGGCATATTGCGGCGCCTCGAGGTACGGGTTGCAGTCGATCGGCGGTTCGTCGTCCATCAGACCGACCTTGCATCCGCGGAAATGTCCCGTGTAGAGCCGCACTTCCGCCGCGCCGATCGGCGTGTTGTCGCCCTTGAGGAACTTGCCGTAGAGGATTCCGGCCGGTCTGGTGTTGTCGATCTTCGGCTGCAGCGTCTGGAACGACACCTCGCGTTGCGTCAGCGGATCGACGAGCGGACCGAGCGCGATCGAATAGCCGGCGTTCGTCGTGAGGACGTTATCGAAGGAGAGATTGACGATCCGTTCGTCTTCCTGCAACGCGGCAGCGAAGATCGGACGATTTCCGTTGGAGACGATGCCGTCGCGATTGAAGGCGATCGTCGCCGTGAATTTCGTGCGCCAATCGCTGCCGTTCTGCAGCGCGACCGGGCGGTTGAAGAGGACCGACACCTTGTGACCTTCGGGATCGAGATAGAGATCCTGTCGCGATGCGACCGTCTGCAGCGGTGCAACCGTGACCGGCGATGCGGCGGCGCTGGCGTTGAATCCGCCGTTGGGAAGCAGCGCGTTGAGCGACGTGGCGCCGCGTGTGAGCGGAACGCGCAGCGACTCGCCGGCCGTGCCGTTGAGATCGAGATGGGCATGCATCGCAGTGCCATCG
>DASYUK010000176.1:0-2058 GCA_036001325.1 Thermoanaerobaculia bacterium | reverse complement strand
GTCATCCCCATCACCGCCGATCAGGACACTCCCGGACCGATGGCGCGCACAGTCACCGACGCGGCCATCGTCTTCGGCGTCCTCGAAGGTGCAGCCCCCGATCCGAAGGATCCGGCGACATCGCGTTGCAGTCCGCCGCCCAATCGCGACTACACGAAGTTCCTCAGTCGCGATGGGCTCAAAGGCGCGCGCATCGGCATTCCGCGCGCAAACTACTACGACAAGGTCAAGCCGCCCGGCGCCGATAAGCCTCGCGGCGGTCTGAATGACGATCAGAAGAAAGTGATGAATGAGGCGATCGACGTCCTGAAAAAGGAGGGCGCGATCATCGTCGACCCGGCGGACATCCCGAGCGTCGTCGACAAAGATGCGAACAACAATCTTCTTCTGTTCACCATCTGCACGGACATGGACGAAGTCAAAGCGAAGAAATGCTCGATCGATCTCGCCTACGGGATGGAGCGCGACTTCAACAAATGGCTCGAGTCACTCGGAACCGCGGCGCCGGTGAAGACGCTGACCGAGTTGCGTCAGTGGAACACCGCGCACACAAAAGCGGGGGCGATCAAGTATGGGCAGTCGTTGCTCGACGTCTCCGACGCCATGGATCTCGAGACGTTTCGCGCGCGATACGAAGCCGATCGCGCGAAGGACATCGCACTCACCGCGACGCATGGCATCGATGAAGTGATGAAGGCGAACAACCTCGATGCACTCCTGTTCCCCGGCGGAGTCGGCGCGAACGTCGCGGCGCGCCCCGGTTATCCGACCGTCATCGTTCCATTCGGCATGGTTCCGAACGCGCCGACGCCGGCGTTCCCGGAAACATTCAAAGCGAAGCCGGCGCCGCTAGGAGTGAGCTTCACCGGAATGGCCTGCAGCGAGCCGGCGCTGCTGAAGCTCGCGTACGCATTCGAACAGGCGACGAAGCGCCGCGTGCCGCCGGAGGGCTTCAAGTAATTGCTCAATCGCTGGGAAAAGACGCCGCAGGGCGAGATCGAGCAACTCGTCTATCAGTCGCACCTGGTGGGGATTGAGGAGGGTCTCGTCCTCTGGGGCGGCGGCAACAACAGCCTCAAGTCACACACCACCGACCTCCTCGGCGCCAAGCTCGATGTGATGTACATCAAGAGCAGCGGCAGCGATATGAAGTCGATCGTGCCGAAGCAGTTTCCGGCGGTGCGCCTCGATTACATCGCGCCACTTCGCCGGCGCACCGAGGACATGACCGATCAGGAGATGGTCGATTATCTCGCCCGCTGCTTGATTGATCCCGCGAGCGCAAGACCGTCGATCGAGACGCTGCTGCACGCGTTCATCCCGGCGAAGGCCGTGCTGCACACGCATGCCGATGCGATCCTCGCCATCACCAACACGCACGGACGGGAGAAGACGGTGCGTGCCGCTCTTGGCGACAACATGATCACCATTCCGTATCGAAGACCGGGATTTCGATTGAGCCGCGAAGTGGCGGACGCGTATCGCGATGCCGACGGCTTGATTCTGATGAATCACGGGTTGATCACGTGGGGCAATTCGGTTCAGGAAGCGTATGAGCGGCACATCGCGCTGGTGACGAAGGCGGAGAAGTTCCTCGGTGTAGCGGCGCGCTTCAGCGCGCCGGCGCGTTCCGGCGGGCTGAAGCCCGCCGCTCCACAGATTCGCGGCGCGCTGAGCAAACAACGCTCCGTCATCCTCGAATTCGACGACAGCGACGAGACACTCGCGTTTCTTTCGCGAAACGACCTCGCGCGCGTCACGCAGATCGGCGCGGCGACGCCCGATCATCTTCTCTACACGAAGCGATTTCCGCTTCTTCTCGACAGCGACGATGCGTTGCCGCGTTACGTCGAGAGATACGCCGCCTGGTATCGCACGCATCCGTCGGAGTTCGAGATGCTCGATCCGAATCCGCGCGTCATCCTCGTCCCGGGAGTGGGAATGTGGACGGCGGGCAAAGACGCTCGTGCGGCACGGATCGTTCGCGATATTTATCGCCACACGATGCGCATCATCCGCGATGCGGAAGCGGCCGGCGGATACGAGACGCTCGACGAT
>DASYUK010000175.1:0-3185 GCA_036001325.1 Thermoanaerobaculia bacterium | reverse complement strand
GGAATCGGGAGGCGCCGGAGGGACGAACTCCCGTGTGACGATCGTCTCATCGGCCATCATCGGCTCGGGAGCCGTTGGCTTCTCGCCGCGAAGCACCGCGCGCAGAGCATTCTCGAGATCGCGCCCCCTCTGATATCGCTTTCCGGGATCTTTCGCCAGACATTTGGCGACCACTTCCTCATAGCCCTCGGGAATCTGCGGGTTGATCTCGCGCAGCGGAGGAAACGGCTCGTGAACGATCTTGTACGAGATCGACGTGAGCGAATCGCCGCCGAACGGTTTGCGCCGCGTCAGACACTCGTAGAAGCAGATGCCGAGCGAGAAGATGTCGGTCCGTCCATCGACAGGCGTTCCCTTGATCTGTTCGGGAGCCATGTAGTTCGGCGTGCCGAGAAACTGACCGGTGGAGGTGAGATTGGCGACGCTGGAGGCGATCTTGGCGATGCCGAAGTCCATGATCTTCGCGCGGTTGCCCTCGAGGAGAATGATGTTCGCGGGCTTGACATCGCGATGAATGATTCCTTTGGAGTGCGCGAAGTCGAGCGCATCGGCGATCTGCGCGATGATGTCGCCGATCTGATCGAATGACAGCGTCTTCCCCTGCGCCAGGACCTCCTTCAGGTTCTGTCCTTCGACGTACTCCATAGCGATGAACGAAACGCCGGTCGACTCGTCCTGACCGATGTCGTGGACGGTTACGATCGCAGGATGATTGAGGATGCCCGCCGCCTGCGCTTCGCGGACGAAGCGCTGCTGAAACTCTTTGGTGTCATCGTCATCGGCGTGCGCGGCCGGACGGATCGTCTTCAGCGCGACGAGCCGGCCGATCAGCGGATCCTTGGCGAGATAGACGATGCCCATCGCCCCTTTGCCAAGCTCCCGAACCACTTCATATCGGCCGAGCTTCAAATGGGACCGTTCTCCGGCGGGACTGCGCGGCTCCGCCCCGGCATCGAGGGGAGTGCCATGAATCGACAATGATAACTCCTGCAACTGACCTTCGCGCCCAAACCCAATCTGCTGATTTTAAATTATGATCTACCGCTTGCTGTGAAACTTCCCACTTGAAGAGGTCATGCCCATGAAGGTCTACTCCGGCTCGGAGATTCGCAACGTCGCGTTAGTTGGCCATAACGACACCGGGAAGACGACTCTCGTCTCCCAGCTTCTCTTCAACACCGCCGCCGTCACCCGCCTCGGCCGCATCGAGGACGGGACGACCACGACGGACTTCGACCCTGATGAAATCGAGCGCAAGCACTCCATTTCCGCGGCCGTAGCGTTCGTGGAGTGGAAGAACGCGAAGATCAACCTCCTGGATACGCCCGGTTTCGGCATTTTCGCGATGGAGGCGAAGGCCGCCGTGCGCGTCGCCGATTCCGCGGCGATCGTCGTCAGCGGCGTCACGGGCGTCGAGGTGACGACCGAGAAGGTCTGGAAGTTCGCCGAAGAATTCAATCTGCCGCGGCTCGTGATCGTGAACAAGATGGACCGCGAGCGCGCGTCATTCGGCCGCACGCTCGAGGCTCTGCAGAAGAAGTTTGGAAAGAACGTCGTCCCGATCCAGCTCCCGATCGGAGAAGAGAAGGAGTTCAGCGGCGTCATCGATCTCGTGGCGATGAAGGCCTACAAATATGCGAACGACGCGTCAGGAAAATTCGAGACCATCGACATCCCGGCCGAGCACAAAGCGACGGCCGACGAGTGGCGCGAAAAGCTGATCGAGAAGGTGGCCGAAGGTGATGACACCCTCATGGAACGGTTCTTTGAACAGGGCGGATTGTCGCAGGAAGATCTCATCGACGGACTGAAACGAGAAATCAGCCACCATCAGATTTTCCCCGTGCTGCTTGTATCGGCGTCGCACAACATCGGCGGCCATGCGCTTCTCGATTCATTCGTGTCGCTGCTTCCACCGGCCGACGAAACGAAGTCGATCGAAGGGAAGGACGACAAGGGCCAGCCGATCACATTCGAGCGGCGCGCCGAGGGGTTCCCCGCGGCACTCGTCTTCAAGACATTCTCGGATCCGTTTTCAGGCCGCGTGTCTCTGTTTCGCGTTTTCTCCGGAACACTGAAATCCGACACGACCTACTGGAATACCACACGCGATCACGAGGAGCGCGTCGGAAAACTGCAGCTCCTGCAAGGGAAGCAACAGGTCGTTGTACCTGAGCTTCGCGCCGGCGACATCGGCGCCGTGGCGAAGCTCAAAGATGTGCGCACCGGTGACACGATCGCGTCGAAAGATCATCCGATCGTGCTGCAGCACGTCGACTATCCGGAAGCGGCGATCGCCTTCGCGGTCGAGCCGAAGACGCGCGGCGATGACGACAAGCTGTCGAGCGCGATCGCACGAATCATCGAAGAAGATCCGGCGATCAAGTTCCAGCGCGACGAGCAGACGAAGGAGTTCCTCATCAGCGGTCAGGGACAACTGCACGTCGAGATCATCGTCGGGAAGCTGAAGAAGAAGTACGGCGTCGACGTGATCCTCCATCCGCCGAAAGTTCCCTATCGTGAGACGATCACCAGGCCCGCCGATGCGCACGGCCGGCACAAGAAGCAGTCGGGCGGTCATGGTCAGTTCGCCGACTGCAAGATCACGATGGAGCCGCTGCAGCGCGGCAGCGACTTCGAGTTCGTCAATGAGATCTTCGGCGGCTCGATCCCGCGGCAATACATCCCCGCGGTCGAGAAAGGGATTCAGGAAGCGCGCATGCGCGGTTATCTCGCCGGTTACCCGGTCGTCGACTTCCGCGTGCGTTTGAAAGACGGCCAGTATCACGACGTGGACTCGTCGGAAATGGCGTTCAAGATCGCCGGCTCGCTGGCGTTTCAGCAGGGAATGGAGCAGGCCAGACCGACGCTGCTCGAACCGATCATGCACGTCGACATCACCGCACCGAACGAATACGTCGGCGATCTCATGGGCGACCTGAACTCGCGACGCGGACGCGTCGAAGGCGTCGACGCCGAAGGCGATTCGCAAACCGTGAAGGCGCGCGTGCCGCTCGCGGAGATGCTGACGTACGGATCGACGCTGCGCTCGATCACGCAGGGCCGCGGCTCGTTCCACATGGAGATGTCGCACTACGAGGAGGTGCCGCGCAACCTGCAGGAGAAGATCATCGCCGAGTCGAAGAAGGCGAAGGAGCAGCAGGCGGCGGCGCACTGAGGTGTCA
>DASYUK010000174.1:0-17263 GCA_036001325.1 Thermoanaerobaculia bacterium | reverse complement strand
GCGTCCATCTTGTCGAGGATGAAGAGGCGTCCTTCCCTCGCCTGCTCGAGCGCCTGGGCCATGACCTCGCGCGAGATGCCGGTCACCTTGATGTCCATCTGCAGCGCCGTGATTCCTTTGCGCGTGCCGGCGACCTTGAAGTCCATGTCGCCTTCGTGATCCTCGAGCCCCGCGATGTCGGTGAGAATCGCGGTTCGATCCTCTTCCTTCACGAGACCCATCGCTACGCCGGCGACGGCGGAGCGCATCGGAACGCCGGCATCCATGAGAGCGAGCGAACCGCCGCAGACCGAGGCCATTGACGACGAGCCGTTCGACTCGAGGATATCCGACACGCAACGGATCGTGTAAGCGAAATCGTTCTCTCCCGGCAGCATCGGCTGCAGCGCCCGACGCGCGAGATTGCCGTGACCGATCTCGCGTCGCGCGGGACCGCGCAGAAACTTCACTTCACCGACCGAGAACGGCGGAAAGTTGTAATGAAGCATGAAGCGCTGAAACGTCTCTCCTTCGAAATCCTCGATCTTCTGCGCTTCCTGCGGAGTGCCGAGGGTGATGGTGACGAGCGCCTGCGTCTCGCCGCGCGTGAACACCGCCGATCCATGCGTCCGCGGCAACACGCCGAGGTCGATGTTGATCGGACGGATCTCCGTGAAGGAGCGGCCGTCGAGTCGCTTATGCTCTTGAACGACGACCTCGCGAAAGACGCGCATCTGCAACTCTTCGAGAGCGGCCTGCGTCGCTTCAATGCGTTCGACTTCTTCCACCGGGATCGCGGCGATGACGCTGGCCGCGAATTCTTTGACCGCGCTGCTGCGCGCCTTCTTCCCCGTTGTGAGAAGCGCTTCGCGCAGTGGCGCACGGTACTTCGCCACGATCTCGTCGAAGAGCTCTTTCGCGAACTTCGGGGTGTACTCGACGCTGACCTTCTCTTTTCCGGCGTCGCCGCGCAGCGCCGTTTGCAGATCGCAGATGCGCCTGATCTCGTTGTGCGCCGTTTCCAGCGCATCGAGGATCACGTTCTCGGCGACTTCGCGCGCACCGGCCTCGACCATCACGATCGCCGAATCGGTGCCGGCGACGACGAGATCGAGATCGGAGAGGTCGCGTTGTGCGTTCGTCGGATTGATGACGATCTCGCCGTTCACGTATCCGATGCGCACGGCGCCAATCGGGTTGATGAACGGAATCTCCGAGATGACCAGCGCCGCCGAAGCGGCGTTAATCGCGAGAATGTCGGGATCGTTCTCGCCATCAGCGGAAAGGACAAGCGCGATGATCTGCGTCTCGTTGCGATATCCCTCGGCAAACGACGGCCGCAACGGGCGATCGATCAGTCGCGATGTCAGGATTTCTTTTTCGGTCGGACGCCCTTCGCGTTTGAAGAAGCCGCCCGGGATCCTGCCGCCCGCGTAGGTGTACTCCTTGTAATCGACAGTGAGCGGCAGGAAGTCGCCGACGACGGCGCCTTCCTTATAGGTAGCGGTGGCGATGACGACGGTGTCGCCGTAGCGAATCACGCATGCGCCATGCGCCTGGCGGGCAAGAGCACCTGTCTCGAGCGACAGGATCTTCCCGCCGATTTGCATCTCTCTTTTGTACGCCATGATTTCCTTCGGTGCCGAGGCCACTCATCACCTCGTGCGTTTGATTTTTACGGGGCCGAACGATGGGATCCGGCCGGAGGGTGGAGGACAGGCGCCCTCGCCTGTCGCCCATAAACAACGAAGGACAGGCGGGGCGCCTGTCCTCCACATCTTCACTACTTGCGGATACCGAGCTTGTCGATGATCGTGCGGTAACGCTCGAGGTCGGTCTTCTTCAGATAGTCGAGAAGCCGGCGGCGGCGGCCGACGAGCTTGAGGAGCCCGCGACGGCTGTGATGGTCCTTCGCGTGCGACTTGAAATGCTCGGTCAGATAAGTGATGCGATTCGACAGAAGAGCGATCTGCACCTCCGGCGAGCCGGTGTCACCTTCATGGGTCCGATACTGGGAAATCAGATCCGTTTTTTGCTGCTTGGTGGTCGGCAAAACCTTGTCTCCTTGATGGTTAACCTACGTTGTCCACAGTTAGGTAGTGGTAAGCGCGACACCATAACAGCGGCAGAGGGCAAAATCAATCCCAGGAGCGGAGGACCTCCTCTGCGGTGCGCCGTACCTCATCCGGCGGCATCTTCGCCAGATCGCGCAGCCGGCGGTCTCTACCGATGCGCTCCGCGATCAGGTAGCCGACGTAGTAGCCGCTGCGCTGCGGCGGATCAGCATTCGGCTCGCTGCCGAGGAAAAACTTCCGATAGTCATCGCGCGAAGGGGAGTCGAGATGCTGCACCAATTCGTGCGCGATGCGCGGCAGCATCTCGCGCGTGCGCGTTGGTGTGTTCTCGGGGAGTCCAAAAATCTGCCGATCGGTCGCCGCGGGATTCATTCTCCGACTGACGTACGTCGCCAGACCTTCAGTCCAGAGCGCGGCCCACAGCGCCTCGCGCCGCGGGAAAGACTGATGATGATAGAGATGAAACAGCTCGTGATCGAACAGAGGCTCGATCGCCGCGCTCTGTCCGTGGATCGCCGCGATCACGTCGAGGCCGAACAATAACGCACGCTTCCCATTGACCTCGCGCACGGCGCCATCGAACGCCGCGAGCGAATTCATGAAGTAGATGTCGCCGTGATAGTCAAAATCGGGGAACTCGCGAAGAAAACGCGCTTCGATCGATCCGAGCTGATGCGTGATCTCGTTGGAAAGGCGTCGCATCGTGGGGAAGTCCGCCGATACAAAAGCCATGTAGCGCGGATAACGCTTCGCCAGCTCCTCGTGAAACGGCTTCGAGCGATCGAAGCCGAGAACTGCTGCGTTGTAGATCTCGGGATGCCGAGGCACGACTCTCGATTCAAACAGAGCGATCTGGCTGTCGAACGGACGCTCATGTGCCTCGGCCCAGAACGACCAGAAGAGCGGCATCAGGTCGATCGTTCGATAGGACGGACGCGGAGACTGAAGCGATGCGCAGCCGCTGAGAAGGAGGATGCCGAGGATGCGCCTCATCCGGCGAGGACTACTTTGGGTTTCACTTCGACCGGTCCGCCGTCGCGCAGCACGTTGACGACTTCGCCAATCGCCACCAGTTGATCGTGAGGATTGCCGAGCGCGAGAAGATCGCCTTTCTGTACGCGCACGGCGGGCGTCATGATCACGCCCTGGCCGTTCATCATCTTCCCCTGCTGGCTCCAATCGATGCGCAGTTTCTCCAGCGGCAGGTCGATATCGGAGAGCGACTGAAAATGCGGAGCGGCGAGGATCTCGTCGACGGGAGCTTGCTCGAGGCGATCGAACGCGATCGAGTTTTCGACCTTGAAATTGCCGATGACCGTGCGCCGGAGCTCTTTCAGATGCGCCGGAACGCCGGCCGCGGCACCGAGATCATGCGCCAGCGAACGGACGTAGGTTCCGGCAGAAGATCGCACTCGGAACTGTGCCGTCGATCCAACGACCGAGAGAATCGTGAATTCATGGATCGTGACGCGCTTCGGCTTCAGCTCGACGGGCTCGCCCTTCCGAGCCATCTCGTACGCGCGCACTCCCAGTATCTTTTTCGCGGAGAACGCGGGCGGCATCTGTTCGATCTCGCCTGTGAACCGCGCCACCAGCGGCGCGAAGTCGATCTGCTCAACGCTCACTTCGCGCGCCTCACCAACGGGCGTGCCCGTGGCGTCGTACGAATCGGTCGCCCAACCGAACTGGATCGTCCCCTCGTAAGTCTTTTCCATCCCCATCAGATATGCCTGCAAACGCGTCGCTTTGCCGATGCAGAGGACGAGCAGCCCCGTGGCGAGAGGATCGAGCGTGCCGGTATGCCCCGCTTTCTTCACATTCGCTCGGCGACGGAACTTCTCGACGACGTCGTGACTGGTGATGCCGGGCTTCTTGTCGACGAGGAGAACGCCGTCGATCTTTGGTTCGGGTCTTCGTTGCATGGATCGAAGCTCTTAGCTCTTAGCTCTTAGGAGAACGAAGAAGCTCGTGGCCGGGCGGCGGCCTCCTAAGAGCTAAGAGCTAACAGCTAAGAGCTGCGTCAGCTTATTCGACGGCACGCAACACGTCGAGCATCTGTTTGCGTAACGGTCCCATCAGCGGAAGCGACGAGATCTGAATCAGCCGCACGAGCAGATCGAGCGTGCCATCGATCAGCTTGCGCGTGCGTGCCTGGCGCGGCGACTCATCGAACATCCAGAAGAGGATCAGACCCATCTGATAGAGCCAGAGGAGTCGCGGCAAGTCGTCGTGAAGGTCCTTCGGAATGCGTGTGCTCGACCCTTCGATCGCCATCCGAAAAGCGTCGATGCTTTCTTCACGCATCGGCTCGGTCTCTTTTCCGAACGGCGAAAGCGGATGCGTCGGATCGATGCCGATGCGCACGAGGGCGACGAGCAACCGGCGATGTTTCGCGAACTGCTCGAATTTGAAGTCGATGATCGCGCGCAGCCTCTTTCGCAGATCGCCGCCGCGGCCGATGATCTCCGGCCAGAGTTGGCGCGCCTCCTCGGCGGTGCGGACATAGAACGCCATCACCAGCTCTTCCTTCGACCGGAAGTAGTAGTACGCCGCCCCGGTGGCTACCCCCGCCTCGGCCGCGATGTCGCGCATGGTGGTCTCGTCGAAGCCCTTTTTGCGAAAGAGCTCCAGCGCCGAATCGAGAATCCGCTCGCGCGTTTCTTCCGCTTTGACCGTGGCGGCTCTCTTCTTCAAATCGGCGTGCCTCCGGACTCGGCCATGTCACGCACATGTTCGAGCACGGTACGGTGAATCTGCGAGATGGCCATCTCACAGAAGAAGCCCCAGTACGCGTTCGGGTAAAGCCGCTGCGAATACCACGTCCGGCGAGTCAACCGCATGAAATTCGGTCCGACTCGCTCGAGCGCAAACTCGCCGCGAGGAGTGTAGTAGTAGCCATGAAGATGCGGCGCGTCGACATGGTCATAAAACGGATTGATCTCATGCATCGGCGGAGGAGACGATCGCGTGTGCCAGCGCAGCGTCTGCTGCGGGCGCCAGATCTCGATCTGCTCGACGAGCTGTCCCGTCGATAGCGTGCATACGCGATAGCCGCCGGCACGCGGAGACTCGATCCGTGTTCGCAGCGGACACGCCAGGCCGAGACGGTACATCCAACTCTTCGGCGCCGGCACGGCGTCGAGGTGGATCACAGCGTTCCACACATCGCTCGACGAAGCGTGGACGAGCACGGAATCTTCGACAACTCTGAGCGGCGCGGGGCCGTGCAATTCGGCCAGCATCAGGACGATCACGACTCCGATCATCGCTGTGGTCGACGGAATCGCCGGAGCCTGATATCGATGAAACAGAAGATATCCGGCGAGCGCGCCGATCAGAAGAAACGGACTGGCGAGGGGAATGGCCAGAAGAATACAGATGAGACCCTCTTTGCCGAGGACGAGCAAACCGAACGAGGCGAGGATCGCCGCGCCAAATGTGCAGAGAATCGATTCGCCGACGGGTCGCCGTCCACCGAGACGCAGGACGGCGGAGGCGACGAAGCCGATGGCCACTGGAGCGGCGAAGAATAGCGCCCAGCCGTAGATGTGAACCTTGTAGATTCCGAGGGCGGCCAGGCCCGCGCCGGCAATCGCGCCGAGGAGAAGTGAAGCCAGATAGTCCTTTCTCATCGTTGTCTTTGCTCGCACAAATCGCGCGCGGCGTCGCGCCATTGCGGGAAATCGAACCGAAAGCCCGACTCGAGCAGACGCGCCGGCACGACGCGACGACTCTTGAGCAGCAGCTCCGTTTCAGTGCGAAGGATGAGCGCGCCAACCGTGAGCATCCATTCGCTGGCGGGAAGACCGATGCGCGCACGGCAAGCCTCGCGAAGATCGCGCATGAACTCTTCGTTTGGCAGCGGATTCGGCGCGGCGACATTCACGACACCATCAGTGTAGCGATGCTCGATGAGCCATTCGATCGCGCGCACGAAATCGCGAACGTGAATCCAGGAGACATATTGCCGGCCATCACCCTGTCGTCCGCCCAGACCGTAGCGCGCGAGGCGGAGCAACATGTCGAAAGGGCCGCCGTGATCGGGCGCCATGACGATCGCCGTGCGCAGCTTCACCTTTCGCGTGCGCGGCGTCTTCGCCTCATCGACCGCGTTCTCCCAGGCGCGCGCGACTTCGATGCTGAAGTCCCATGAGCGCGGCGCGTCGGGCTCGTTCCCGCCGATCCGGCCGGTGTGCTCGTCATTTGCGCCGTCGAATGTATGCGCGTAAATAGTCGCCGTGCTCGCCTGCAGCCAGACGTGCGGAGGATTCGCCGCATTCGCGATGGCCTCGCCGACCGCTCGCGTCGAGTCGACGCGCGACATCATGATCTCTCGCCGATTGTCGCGAGTGTAACGGCAATTGACATTTCGCCCGGCCAGATTGATCACGACGTCTGAGCCGTCGATCTCCTTGGACGCCTCCTCCCACCCCACCCGCCGCCAGGGCATCGTCTTCGTAGCGTGACGGCTGATGACCACGACTTTGTGTCCGCCGGCGACGAAGTGCCGGGCCAGCACGGTGCCGAGATGACCGCTGCCGCCGGGGATGGCTATTTTGAACATGTTCAAATGTAAGGCCGCGCGGCAGCGCTGTCAAGGTGTTTTTGAACGTGTTCAGACCAGAGCCGTCAGGATGGCGACCAGCTTCGCCTTCGCCTCGACCAGAGGCAGAGGGATTGTGCAGCCGGAGGCGGCCATGTGGCCACCGCCACCGAACATCGCCGCGACCTGCTGCACGTCGACGCCCGGCTTCGCTCGCAGCGAAACGCGCGTCGTGTTCCCCTCGGCTTCCTTCAGGAGCGCCGAGACCAGCACGCCGTCGATGTTGCGACCATAGTTGACGATCCCCTCGGTGTCTTCCGGCGATGCGCCCGCTTCAACGAAGAAACGATTCGGAAGCTCGGTCGTGGCGATGCGACCGTTCCCATGCAGCTCCAGTGTCGTCAGGCAGAGGCCGAGGAGCTTGATCGCGCCGCGCGATTGCGTCTCGTTGATCCAGAGCGAGACATCGCCCGGAACCACGCCGGCGCGCACGAGCTCCTCCGCCGCTTCGAACGTTCGCAGCGTCGTGTTGTGATAGCGAAAAAAACCGGTGTCGGTGGCGAGAGAAACGTACATCGCCGTCGCCGTGTCGCGATCGAGCGGCAGCCGGAGATGATGGCGATTGAGCTGCAGGATCATCTCCCCCACCGACGGCGCCTCGATGTCGAGGTAGTTGATCTCACCGTACATCTCGTTGCCGAGGTGATGGTCGATGTTGACGACCGGGCCCGGCAACACTGCATATCCCGTTCGCTGCACCTCGGGGCACTCCATCGTGAAAAGCGCGTCGTACGCGTTCGGATAGTCGGCAGGGAGCGTATCCGAGATGCCCACTTCGTCCGCGCCGGGGATGTTGTGGAGTGGTTTGGCGAAGCCGTCGCGCACGATCATCTTCGACTGCTTGCCGAGTTTCCGGATGAGGCGCTGCAGGGCAATGCCGCTTCCGAGAGCGTCGCCGTCGGGATTGCGATGCGAGGTGATGAGAAAGTTGCGGCCGGCGCGGATGCGCTCCGCGACCTCGCGCGCCGCAACTTCAGGATTCTGAGTCGTCATAGCTAGAGAGATCACTCGTCGTCCTCGTTGTCATGTTTCACTTGCGTCAGCAACTCTTCGATCCTGCTGGCGCGCATCGTCGTCTCGTCGTATTTGAAATCGAGCTCGGGCGTATAGCGGAGGTGAATGCGCTTTCCCAGAAACCCGCGAATCCGGCCGCGAGCGCTTTGCAGCTCTTTGACTTTCGCTTTGGTCTCGTCTTCTTTGAATCCGCTGATGAAAACGCGGGCGAAATGCAGATCGGGACTCACGTCCACGCCGGTGATCGAAGCCAGGCCGAGCGAGATGTGCTTCAGGTCGTAGCGAAACACATCCACGAGCGCGTCGCGGATCACTTCGCCGACCTTCGATGTGCGTCGGGTCTTTCTCATGTCAATGGGATCGTTTCATCGAATTCGAGCTTCTCGCTCGTGTAACCAGCCAACGTGCCGTTGCTATTCGACTCGACGAAAGAAAGGATTCTATCGAGGTTCGCGTCGGCATTGGCGTGATCGTGAGCGATGAAGCAGATCGCGAGCCGCGCACGCTGATGCACGTCCTGCAGTCCGACTTCATTTGCGGAGATCTCGAAGCGGCTGCGCAGACGGTCGCGAAGACTCTTCACGACCTGACGTTTGTCCTTCAATGACTGCGCATGCGGGATGTGGATTTCGTAAATGGCGACCGCGACGAGCACGTTACGCCAGCGCCGGCTCCAGCTTCTCGACCTTGAACGCCTCGATGACGTCGCCGATCTTGATGTCCTGGAACTTCTCGATGCCGATGCCGCACTCGAAACCCTGCCGCACTTCCGAAACGTCGTTCTTGAAGTGACGCAGTGAGCCGATCCGGCCTTCGTAGATCACGCGGTTGTCGCGCAGCAGACGCACGCTCGCGGTACGCGGAATGACGCCGTCGACGACCATGCAGCCGGCGATGACACCCGCTTTCGGCACCTTGAACGTCTCGCGCACTTCGGCGCGCCCCTGGAAGACTTCGTGGAACTTCGGCTCGAGCAGCCCGGTCATCGCCGCCTTCATCTCATCGACGAGGTTGTAGATGACCGTGTACATGCGGATGTCGACGCCTTCCTTCTCCGCCAGCTCCGCAGCATTGCGCTCGGGGCGGACGTTGAAGCCGACGATGATCCCATCGGAAGCTGTCGCCAGCAGAACGTCGTTGGTCGAGATCGCGCCGACGGACGCGTGAATGACGTTGACCTTCACCTGTTCGGTGGAGAGCTTGCGCAGCGTATCGCCCAGCACTTCGACCGAGCCCTGCACGTCTGCCTTGATGATGACGTTGAGATCCTTCGCCGTGCCGGTCTGCATGCGCTGGAAGAGCTGATCGAGCGACATGCGCCCGCCCTTCGACTGCGCGGCCTCGCGCGCCTTCTCCTGGCGCATCTGCCCGATCATCCGAGTCTGCGTCTCGTCGTCGAGCACCTGCAGCGTATCGCCGGCGTTCGGCACATCGTCGAAGCCGGTGACCTGAACCGGAGTCGCCGGTCCCGCTTCCTTGACGCGCTCGCCGCGCTGATCGGTCATCGCGCGCACGCGACCCCACGTCTGACCGGAGAAGAACGCATCGCCGATCTTGAGAGTGCCGTCCTGCACCAGAACCGTGGCCACGATCCCGCGGCCCACTTCCTTCTGCGCCTCGAGCACGACTCCCTTCGCCGACTGCTCCGGATTCGCCTTCAGGTCGAGGATGTCGGCCGTGAGCAGAATCATGTCGAGCAGATCGTCGATCCCCTGCTTCTTCGTCGCGGAAACTTCGACCGAGACGATGTCGCCGCCCCACTGCTCGACGAGAACGCCGGCGTCGGCGAGCTCGCGACGCACTTTGTCGACGTTGGCATTCGGTTTGTCGATCTTGTTGATCGCGACGATCATCGGCACCTTCGCGGCGCGCGCGTGATCGATCGCTTCCTTCGTCTGCGGCATGACGCCGTCGTCGGCGGCGACGACGAGGATGACGATGTCGGTCACCTTCGCGCCCCGCGCGCGCATCATCGTGAACGCTTCGTGACCCGGCGTGTCGAGGAATGCGATCTTGCGGCCCTTCTTCTCGACCTGATACGCGCCGATGTGCTGCGTGATCCCGCCCGCCTCACCCGCGGCCACGTTCGTCTCGCGGATCGCATCCAGCAGCGATGTCTTGCCGTGATCGACGTGACCCATCACGGTAATCACCGGACCACGCGGGGTGGTTCCGGTCGTCGTCGACTTCTCCATTGCCTGCAGCTCGACCGCTTCTTCGAACGAGACGATCTCCGCCTCGATGTCGAGATCCTTCGCGATCTCGAGCGTCAGATCGGCGCCGAGGGGTTGGTTGATGGAGACCATGAGGCCCTTCTTCATGAGAAGGTGCTTCATCAGATCGTTCGCTTTGACGCCGAGCTTGTCGGCGAGCTCCTTGACCGTGACGCCTTCGGAGAGCGCGACCTTACCGGTCGGCTTCTTGAACTCGAGCACTTTCGCGGAGACCGGCGCGGCCTGCTTGCGCGTGTCGCGTCGTGCCGACGGCGCATGCTTCTTCTCTTCTTCCTCGATCGGCTCCGGCATGACGATGTCGGGACCGAGATCGTCGGCGATGATCTGTGTTCCCGAGAACGGACCTTTCGTGAAGAGCGCGTCGTCGACTTCGACCATGCGATCCTTCTTTACTCCCTTGCCTGCCGGTTTCTTCTTCTCGCGACCTTCCTCGGCCAGATCGGTGGTCTTCTTGCGCCGCGCACCGAGTCCTCCGGTGGGAGGGGGCGGGGGCGGCGGAGCCATCGGACGACCGCCGGCGGGACGAAGTCCAGGACCGGCTGCGCGCATGCCAGCGCCTGCACTTGCGGGACGAGTCGTTGTGGGACGGGTGGCGGCGCCAGCAGGACGCGCGGCGAGTCCCGCTGGACGCGGCGCGACCGGACGGAAGTTCGGTGCGGGCTGCTGCCCGGCGTAGTTCGGACGCGACGGCGACGGAGCCGTGCGCGCACGCGGTCCGGTTGGACCGGTACGCGCCGCGGGTCTCGATGTGGCGCCGGCGATCCCGCCGGGCGCCGCCGCGATCGGCGGCGCCACACTGGGCGCCTTCGCCGCAACCTTCGGCTTTTCTTCGGGCGCTTCCTTGGCCGCACGCTCTTCGGCTTCGGCAGCCTGGATGAATTCCGGAATGATCACAGGAGGCGGCGCTGGAGCAGCAGTCGGCTCCTCCTTCGGTTCGGCCTCCTTCTTGACGCGAGGCGCGGGCTTGACGATCGGCCGCGGCGGACGGACAGCTTCCTTCTTCTTCTCCGGCTGCGGCTTGTCCTCGCGCATGATGACGCTACGTGTGCGCGTGACCAGCTTCTTGCCGGTGATGAGCGCCTGGATCACCTCAGGTTCGAGAACCTGACTCGGATCCGTCACCTCGGCGCCGAGCGACTGGAGCTGGAAGATGACGTCCTTCTCGGACTTTCCCATCCGCTTCGCGATATCGCTCACTCTGATCTTTGCTGCCGCCATTGAGTCTCCTGGGTTTCGTGGTTGCGCGGTTTCGAGGTTTCGACGTGCTCCGCAACTCCGCAACCTCGCGACCCCGCAACCTCGTTCTTACTCCACTTTCGCCTCTTCAGAAGGAGCCTGCTGTTCCTCGGCTTCTTCTTCCTGATATGTCTCTTCTTCTTCCGGCGCTGCAGAGGCCTGAACCTCTTCGTGCCGCTTGGCGATCTCGATGATCTGCCCGGCCATTTCTTCGTCGATGCCTTCAATCGCGATGAGATCCTCGACCGACGCGTTCACGACCGAGTCGAGATCGTCGTAGCCGGCAGCCTCGAGCTTGTCCGCCCACTCCTGCGGGATGTCATCGATATCGTGAACGGCCGTCTGCGATCGCGACTCGGCCATCGCTTCCTGCAGCATCGCCGAAAGCGCATCGGCGACTTCGCCCTTCACTTCCTCTTCCGACTTGATGTCGATCTTCGCGCCGATCAACTCCGCCGCGAGACGCACGTTCAGTCCACGCTTGCCGATGGCCAGCGAGAGCTGGTCGTTGTCGACGATGACGTCGAGGTGCGGCCGGTGGGCCATCTCGTCGCTCGTGACGCTGACCCTCGTGATCTTCGCCGGAGCCAGAGCATTCTGGGCAAAGACGACGATGTCGTCGTTCCAGGGAATGATGTCGATCTTCTCGCCGCGAAGCTCGCGGATGATCGACTGCACGCGCGATCCCTTCATGCCCACGCACGCGCCGACCGGATCGACGTCGCGCTCGCGCGAGGACACCGCAATCTTGGCGCGCTCACCCGGCTCGCGGACAGCACCTTTGATCACGACAGTGCCGTCGTAGATCTCCGGCACTTCCATCTCGAAGAGCTTCATCAGCAGTCGCGGATCGGTGCGCGAGAGGACCACCTGCGGTCCCTTCGGCTGCGTGTGAACATCGATGATGACTGCTTTGATGCGATCGCCCTGCGAATAGCGCTCCGCCCTCGACTGCTGCGATCGCGGGATGATCCCCTCGGTCTTGCCGTTGAGGTCGACGATCATGTCGCCGCGCTCGAAACGCTTGACGTAGCCGTTCTCGAGCTCGCCGAGCTTGTCCTTGAATTCGTTGTAGACCTTCTCCCGCTCGGCCTCGCGGACCTTCTGATAGAGGACCTGCTTGGCCGACTGCGCGGCGATGCGTCCGAGCTCGTCGGGCGGTTTGGTGAGCGGGATCTTGACCTCATCGCCCTGCTCGACTTCCGGATCGATCTTCTGCGCTTCCCACGTGCGGATCTGCGTGTGCGGATCCTTGACTACGTCAACGACTTCCTTGGTGATGTAGTCGAGCTTGATCGTGCCGCCGATCTCCGCTGTCGGATCGACCTTCCTGGCTTGCTCGAGCGTCCACTGCGCCTGCGGATCCTCGATCTGGTTCTCGTCCTCGACGATCTCCTTGATCACCTGGATCTTCACACCGCCGCTGTTGCGGTCGAGGATCGTCTCCAGCGGTTCGCGAGTCTTGTAGTACTTGCGCGCCGCGGTGGAGAGCGCATCCTCCAGCGCCTTGAACACGCGCTCCACGTCGATCGACTTCTCGTACGCGAGCGATTTCACATTTTTTGAAAGGTTCTCGTCGAACATCAGATCTCCACTTCCAGGCGTGTTTCCTTGATGTCACTCATCGGAATCTCGTAGTCAGGATCCTTCTTCATCACCGGATCGGTGACCACGATCTTCTGTCCATCGAACTGCTTGAGCTTCCCGACGATCACATGCAGGCCGCGAATCGCTTTCGCCGTTTTCACGCGCACGAGCCGTCCGATGAATTTCTCGTAGTCCGATTCTCTGTAAAACTTGCGATCGAGCCCCGGAGACGACACCTGCAACTCGTACTCGGTGGGCACGACATCATCGACATCGAGATACGTGGAGATCTGCTGCGAGACGAGCTGACAATCCTCGAGTGTGACTCCACCCTCTTTGTCGATGTCGACTCGCAACAGGTATCCGCGACCCTGTCTTTTGTACTCAACGTGCACGAGCTCCAGCCCCTCCGATGACACGATTTTCTCGATCTCTTTTTCCACTCGATCAGGCAAGTTGCTCATAGAACAAAAAAAGCGGCCGAATCGGCCGCTTTCGAAAATCAACTGCTCGAAAGCTGTCGAAATAATACACCTACAACCGAGCAGGTACAACGTTTCCCCACCCTGCCGTCATTCCAGACGTTTGTATCGCGTCGGTACGCTCAGAATCAACCGCGGTTTGAGCTTCGCGGGATCAGGATCCTGGGTCGTGGGTCGTAGGTCGTGGGTACCGGGCGCTGCAGCGCAAGCACTGAGGCCCCCGATACCTACGACCTACGACCGAAAGTCGCATTACGGCTCGAAGCGGCCCGGCGCGATTCCCTCTCCCTCCATGATGGAGAGCTGGGCGAAGAGCTGGATCATCTTGCGGCCTTCCTGGTCCGATTTCTGGTAAGCCTCGCACAAAAGATCCGCCTGCGCGCGGTCCTCCGTTGCCGAAATCGTGAATCCTTCGGGCGGTTGTCCGGGATCCTGCGTCCGCTTCTTTCGCCACCGGTTGTTCTCGAGGTGATAGCAGATGTAGCCGCTCTCTTTGGCGATGCGCGAAGTAGGAAGCGGCGTGGCGCCGGCGTCGACATCCTTCATGTTCGCGGTGAGCAGGCCGCCATGCCGGAAGATCGGCATGTGGTCGACGTCGTGCTGCGGGATCTCGCCGCGAGCGTTGAGCTTCTGCTCCTCGAGCGCGCGGCTGATGAATATACCGATCAATCTCTTGAGCTGTGCCTTGATCTCCGGCGTGATGCGATCGAACTCGAGACCGGAGTGATAGACGGTCAGACCATCGGTGCCGACGGAAAAGCGCTCGAGTTTCGAACGCACGATGCGACAGTCGGTCGAGATCTCTTCGTCTTCCCACGAGAAGGTCAACCTTCCGCGCTCACCGGGCGGCAATGGCACATGGTGCTCGACGCGCGCGCCGAGCGTGCTGATGTCGACGAGGACGACCGGAGTGACCCCGAGTCGCGCCATCAGAGGATTGGCGAGATGGATCCGCTGCACCCGTCGATTGCGGGACCATTGCATAGCCATCTCAATGATACAAAAAGAGAAAGGCCGCGCTTTCGGCGCGGCCTCTACTGACTGCAAAGAATATCGCTCAGTGGTTGAGCTTTACCGAGCGGCGGAGATTCGTCTTCCCCTGGGTGGCGGATGACCCGTAGATCGTGTCGAGGGCACCCGTTATAGAAGCCAGCGACTTCTCGTAAACGGACTCGAGCGTCGTCGGGTCATCGAACTGGTTGTCGAGCGAGGACCCGTAGGCGAGAAATCCCGGACATCCGTCCGGCAGGCATGTCGTCGGAGCGTCATTGGTTGGAGTGTTGGCTTCCTGCTCGACAGTGACATACGCGTTCGTCGATGTCGGGCCCGTACCAAAAGCAGGGAACATTCCCGAGACGTTGTTCTGAATCATGTTCAGCGGCCCGAGGGTGATCGTGAAGTCGCTTCCGATCTGCGCGTTCGTTGTGCCGTTAAACAGCTTCACGCGCAGCGTCGTCGTCGAATACTGTGACGCGTTCATCAGCCCGATGTTGCTGCGGTAGGTTCCGGGCTGACGGGTCGGAGCGCTGGTGCCGGTGTTGCGGATCCCTTGAATGACGACGCGGCCGAGACCATTCGCGGACTGCCGCGAGCTGACGAAGTTGTACCAGGGAATACCCGGGAACGCCTGGCCAGCCGTCGAGAGCGGGGGGCCGACCTGCGTCGAGTAGATGCGGCTGAAGACGATGATGTCGCGGAAGCTGGGGCTGTTGCCGTTCGCGTCCTGTGTGTTGATGCAATCCGCGGCCTGCTTGCACGCATTGAAGATCAGCGAGCCAAAACCGCTGCTCAGTCCCAGCGTGGTCGGGAAGAAATCGATGATCTCTTTCCGCTCCATCGGATGAAGCGTGATGACATTGTCGAAGTACTGCGGCTGCGATCCCTGACCGGTGGGCGTATAGATGACCGAGACCGAGACCGAATCAGCCGTGCTGACGTTCGTGATCCAGACGTCGGAGGCGAACGTGGCCACCTTGCCTGCCGCCGTGAGATACACCTGGTCGGCCGCGCGGAAGTTGCTCGCCATTGCGCCGGCGGCAATCAGAACCAGAACCGCGGCCATGCCGAGATGCTTCATTTTGAACATAGGCTCCCCTTTACACCGAATTAGTTGAAGAACAGACTGCCTGACTGGGCTAAACGTTGACGCATTTTAATCGAACGTCGTGACGTCCTGAGAGAAAAAATTCTTCGTGAACTCGCGCGTCGTGGTCGTTCCGGACAGCTCTGACGGCGCTCGGCTCGACCGTGCGCTCAGCGATCTCTTCCCGGAACAGAGTCGCACCTATCTCGCGCGATTGGTCGAGCAAGGGCATGTATCGATTGATACGAAGCAGGCCACGAAAACGTCACTGCGCGTCAGCGCAGGCCAGTCGATTACAGTCGATTTTCCTCCGCCCGCGCCGACGACTGTCGAGTCGCAGGATCTGCCTCTCTCGATCCTCTACGACGATGCCGACATGGTCGTGATCGACAAACCTGCCGGCGTGGTCGTCCATCCCGCCGCGGGTCACGCCGATCAGACGCTCGTCAACGCTCTGCTGTTTCACGTGAAGAACCTCAGCGGAGTCGGCGGCGAGCTGCGTCCCGGCATCGTGCATCGACTCGACAAGGATACGAGCGGCGTGATGGTGATCGCGAAGAATGATCAGGCACATCGCGCCCTGGCCGCGGCGTGGGGAACCGATCGCGTGCGAAAGGAGTACCTCGCTCTCGTCTACGGAACGCCGAAAGCGCCGCGCGGCACGATCGATGCGCGGATCGGACGCGATCCGCGGAACCGCAAGCGCATGGCCGTGGTCAAAGGCGGACGTGCGGCGATCACTGAATACGAGATCGTCGAGCAACTCCGCTACGTCTCGCTCGTCCGCTGCGTTCTGCGCACAGGTCGCACACACCAGATCCGCGTGCACATGAAGCACATCGGACACCCGATCGTCGGCGATCCGGTCTACTCCGGCCCGCAGTGGCGCGGCATTCCCGATAAGCGGCTGCAGAAAGTCCTGTCATCGATGAAGCGACAGGCGTTGCACGCGTGGCGGATTACGATCGACGGGCGCGTGTTTGAGGCGGCGTTGGCGGACGACATGCGCCATGTTATTGAGGCGCTTCGGTGACTTGGTTGCGGCGGGGTTGCGGCGGGGTTTCGGAGTTGCGGGGTTGCGCGGTTGCGGGGTTGCGCTGACTCTTAGTTTTTCGCTCTTGCTTTTGAACCCAATGAATGAAGCCGATGAGAGCCTTTCCGGTCTTCTTGATTCCGCTCGAAATTCGCTGCGCGTCAGCGGCGGAGAGAAAGCCTAGACGCGACGCGACCTCCGCTTCAGCTTCGACTTCGAATAGTGACCCTCTGGCCTGGCTGAGAAACTGACGCCGCTCGCCATTCGTTAGGCGACCTTCTCCTTCCGCAATCTGTGCAGCGATGCCGACGGCCGAACGACGCAACTGCGCGACGAGGCCGAAGCGTTCATCCTTCGGAAACGACGCAGTAACTGCGTAGACGTCGACGATTAGATCAAGAGCACGCGTATACGCAACAAGGTCATGAAGAGTTTTCGCCATACACCTGTGTGCGGAAGGAGTGCGAAGAACTTGGGCCGTGTGGGGAAGCACAGTGTACCTCGGACACCGCGCAACCACGCAACCCCGCAACCCCGCCGCAACCCTAGAGCAGCACTCCCGCAATCGTCGCCGTCAGAAAATTTGCCAGGGTCCCCGCGATCATCGCGCGTAATCCGAGGCGCGCGAGGTCGCTGCGGCGTGATGGCGCGAGCGAGCCGATGCCGCCGATCTGAATCGCGATCGACGAGAAGTTCGCGAATCCGCATAGCGCGTACGTGACGATGACGAAGCTGCGCGGGTCGAGACTCGATCCCACTCCCGGCTCGCCGAGTTTCGCGAACGCAACGAATTCATTGAGCACCATGCGCGTGCCGAGAAGATTGCCGACTGTGAAGCTGTCCTTCCACGTCACACCCATCGCCCACGCGATCGGACGGAAGATCCATCCGAGTACGGTGTCCAGACGCGCAGGGAACCACCACACGTTGTTATGGA
>DASYUK010000173.1:0-2636 GCA_036001325.1 Thermoanaerobaculia bacterium | reverse complement strand
CGCCCAGTGTGGCGTTGATTCTTTCGTCCCAATCCTCGCCGGAGTCCCATTCCCAGAGGCTCGTTACAACATAGAGGTACCGTCGGACTTCGCGCTTCTGTCCGTCCGGCTGATAAACCCACTGGTGCTCGGGTTTGTAGTACTTCGACACATGATCGCCAAAGTCGTTATAGCCGGCCGCCATCTTGACCCAGAGGGCACCGGGATCGGCGCCGATTGCCCAGATGGTCCTGATGCTGTCGCTGCCGGTTTCGGGATCGGATTCATCTGCGCAAGTGATCATCGTGAATTTCACGCGATAAAGAGGAGCGCGCACCGTGAAGTTCACCCAGTTGCTGATTGGCTTGTTCTGTGACGCGAGAGCGATCCGATATTTGCCGGGCAGAATTGTCGGCGGCACCTCGAACTTCAATTGGGTCATGCTGATGAAATCCACGGCGCCATATTGACGATACGAGCCGAGATCTTCCGCTGCGACGGGCTCAAAAATCACCGCTTTCATGGCCTTCGTGAACAATGTTCCGGTGATCGTTGGCCAGGCCGCGGAATTCTGGAATGCGGCCTTTGTAAATGGATAGCGTGACGTCGGATTGACGCTCGTAATTTTCGGAGTGAATTTGAGCTCCGGTCGCGGATACGAGACCCACATCTCGTTGCTCTTGCCGATGCTGGTGACCTCGAGCTGGACGAGGTAATCGCCGTAGGTGAGGTTTGCGGGGACCGTGACGAGCAGCGTGGTCACTCCAGTCGCGCTCAACACGGCTTTCGATGGAATCGCAGTGGCGACAATCTGAGTCTTTTCCTGCTCCACTTCGAGAAAAAGAACTTTCACCTTCGCCGGATCGGCCGGGACATTTCTGCTATCGATCATCATTCCTTTTCCGGGAATGATCCGGACAGGTTCAGCAGGATCGGATTTGGCGGGGGAGACACCGTAGACCGCTGTGATGTGAGGCAATGTCGATCGCGCCACCATGCCTCGCGGAGTCGCGAGCCTCTGCCTTGTCTCGATCGGAATGCTCTTCCAGTTCTCGACGGCGGTTTGCAGCATCTGCTTGTCGAGTTTCGGATGCCGTTGCAACGCGCGCCGGACGACGCGGTCGGTCGCTGCAGACTCGGGCATGCCTTGCAGGGAACGCTCGAAGGCATCGATCATCGCGGTCAGGACAGGGTTGTCGTGGCGACCGGTGGTCGTCAGCCGTTCCAGCCTCTGTGCCGGAGTGAGTTTGGGCCGGAGAGCCGTCTTCGGGCCTTGCGCTGCGAGACAAACGTTTCCGGCACACAGAACGAGCAGGACGCTCTTCAGCAAGCGGCTCATGAAGCACCTCCGATCAATACGACAACAACTCGCGCGCGGCGGCGATGACTTTGTCCTTGTTTGGCAGGTAAAACGCTTCGAGTGGCGGTGAGTAGGGTGTTGGCACATCGAGCGACGCCACGCGCTTGATCGGGGCATCGAGATAGTCGAATGCCTTCTCCGCGATGCGTGCGGCGAACTCGGCACCGGCGCCGCCGGTGAGCGGCGCTTCATGAAGGATGATCACGCGATTCGTTTTCGCGACCGACTCGAGGATCGCTTCTTCATCGAAGGGGATGATCGATCGCAGATCGACGATCTCGACCGATACGCCGTCCCTCGCCAGCTCGCCGGCAGCTTCTTCCGCGATGTAGATCATCGCGCCCCAGGTCACGATCGTCAGATCGTTGCCGCGACGGCGTACATTCGCTTTACCGATCGGCACGGTGAAGTCTTCGGCCGGCAGATCTTCCTTGATGCGCCGATAGAGAAACTTGTGCTCGATGTACAGGACCGGATCGTCGTCACGAATCGCGGACTTGAGCAATCCCTTCGCATCGTAGGCCGTCCCCGGCGACACGATCTTGATCCCCGGCCGATTCATGAATATCGCCTCGGGACTCAGCGAATGGAACGGACCACCGTGCCCGCCCGCGCCCGCCGGGCCGCGCACGACGATCGGGCACGAGCTGCCGACGCGATACCGCGACGTC
Organism: Thermoanaerobaculia bacterium; assembly: GCA_036001325.1. Classification (GTDB taxonomy): domain Bacteria; phylum Acidobacteriota; class Thermoanaerobaculia; order Gp7-AA8; family Gp7-AA8; genus DASVHS01. The sequence continues at coordinate 626 of DASYUK010000173.1, read as the reverse complement.
GCCGTGAAGTTGACGAGCATGTCGTACGCGCAGGTGATGAAGTCGATGAACTGCATCTCCGCGATCGGACGCATGCCCATCAGCGCAGCGCCTGACGCGGCCCCGACGATCGCGATCTCGGAGATCGGAGTATCGATGACGCGCTCGGCGCCGAAGCGCTCGATCAACCCCGTGCTCGTCTTGAATGCGCCGCCGTAGACGCCCACATCTTCGCCGATGAGGAAGACGCGCTCGTCGCGCTCCATCTCTTCGAACATGGCCGTGCGAATCGCGTCGAGGTACGTGGTCTCAGGCATCCCAGAATCCGTCGCCCGCATAAAGCCCACGCGCCGCATCTTCTGGCTTCGGCATCGGTGAGCGTTCCGCTTCGTCGGTCGCGGCGTCGACTTCCTGCTTCGCGCGTTGCTGAATGGCGTCGAAATCCTCGCGCTTCGCAAGACCCATCTCGAGCAGCACGTGCTCGAAACGCGGAATCGGATCTTTCGCCGTCCACTCTTCGATCGTCGCTGGCGGGACGTATGCCTGATTGTCGTGCTCGGCGTGACCTTTCAAACGGAACGTCTTCACTTCGAGCAGTGTCACGCCTTCGCCGTGGCGCGCGCGCTCGACCGCGCCTCGTGTCGCTC
>DASYUK010000172.1:0-11830 GCA_036001325.1 Thermoanaerobaculia bacterium | reverse complement strand
GGTATCCGCGATCTCCGCGCAACCCGTCCCTCCGCCCGCGCTCCGCATCGGCAAAATCATCATCGAGACGGTCGACGTCTATTCGAATTCGGAGGCGCGGCACGGGTTTTTTTATCGCGCGGCCGATCGGCTGCACATGGAGACGCGATCGACGGTCGTTCGCAAGTTTCTTCTCTTTCAGGAAGGGGATGTCTATCGCCCCGAGCGCCTGCAGGAGACGGAGCGCAATCTCCGAGCGCAGCACTATCTCAAATCAGCCACCGTCACCGCGCTGCCGCCACACGATGGCGTGGTCGATGTGATCGCCTCGACGCAGGACGCCTGGTCGATCGCGCCGGAGACGCAGGCCGGCAACAAAGGGGGGGCGAGCAACTACGGCGCGAGCATCAGCGAGTCGAACCTCTTCGGCTACGGTAAGGAAGCGGAAGTGAGCTGGACCAAAGACATCGACCGCACGCGCGTCGGACTGAAATATCAGGATCCGATGGTGTTCAACGGCTACTGGAACGCGTTTCTCGCTTACGGCCGCACATCCGACGGCAACGACCAGCGCATCACGCTGCGCCGCCCGTTCTATTCGTTTTCCACGCCGTGGTCGACGGAGCTCAGCTTCATCGGATTCAAACGCGACGACCGTTTATACGACCAAGGACTCACTGCCGCGCGGTTCAGCCACGAGATGCGCCGCGCGGTCGCCAGCTGGGGATGGGCGATGGATCCATCGGACGCAACGGCGAACCGGATCATGACCGGCCTCCGCTTCACGCGCGATCGTTTCGCAACTCATCAGGCATTCACGACGTTCACTCTGCCGCGCGATCGCGACTATCGCTATGTCTTCGCGCGCTTCGAGCACGCGGAGAACAATTTCGTGAAAGTGAACTTCGTCAACAAAGACATCCGCTTCGAGGACTTCAACCTCGGTCAGCAATATTCGGTCGAAGCGGCGGTATCACCGCGAATCGCCGGTGCGCCGGTCAACAGCGCATCTGCATGTCTCTCGTTCGCGGATGGCGTTGCCGCCGGCCCGACGGCGTTCATGCTTCATTCCGCGTCGATCGAGAGCCGGTTCGATGGCGGCGTGCAGAACGCGATCGTCAGTGGCGGCCTGTATGCCGTGAAGCGAGCAGGCGATGAACATCCTTCGACATTCGTCGGGCGGATCGTCGTCAACAACGCCTGGCGTCAGGATCGTGAGGACCAGTTTTTTGCCGACGGACTCAATGGGCTGCGCGGATATCGCGCACACAGCTTCGCCGGCTCCCGCTCGCTCGTCATCAACGCCGAGCAGCGCTTCTACCTCGGACGCGAGCTGCTGCAACTCTATTCGCCGGGGCTGGTCGCGTTTGCCGACGCCGGCAATGCGACGAACGGCAGCTTCACCGATCTGATGAAGTTGAAGGCCGATGTCGGCGTCGGCATCAGGATCGGACTGCCGCGCACACCGAAGAATCTCTTCCGCCTCGATCTCGCGTACGCGCTCAATCGCGACGCTCGCGGCAAACGCGGACTTCTCGTGTCGTTTTCGAGCGGACAAGCCTTTTAGGTCGTGGGTCGTAGGTAGCGGGGGCATTCAGGCGAAAAGGCCCACGGCACCTACGACCCACGACCTACGCCCCGAAGAGATCTGCCAAGCGCACCACACCTTCGAGAATCCGCTCATCGGATTCCTTCGCAAAGGTGAGCCTCATGGTGTTCCGCCCGGAGCCATCGACAAAGAACGGGCTGCCCGGTACGTATGCGACACCGCGCGCGACGGCGTCGGGGACCCGAGCGGCGGTATCAACGTCGTCATTCATCGTCATGAACGTGAACAGGCCACCATCCGCGGACGTCCAGGTCGCGCGTTTCGCGAAGTGCCTTTGCAGCGCGTCGAGCATCACGCGACGTTTCCCGCGATAGAACGCCCGGACCTTTGCGATCTGCGCGGGGAGCTCGCCGCGCGCGCAGAACTCATCGACGATCGACTGATCGAGCATTCCGGAGCAGAGATCGGCAGCCTGCTTCGCGATCTCGAGCTTTTCGATGAGCTCCGGCGCGGCGACGATCCACCCACACCGCAATCCCGGAGCGAGGACCTTCGAGAATGATCCGAGGTAGATGACGCGGTTTTCGGGGTCAGAGGTTTTGATGGGAGTGGTGTCGGCATCGACGTAGACCAGCTCGCCGTACGGATCGTCTTCGATGATCAGGAAATCGTGCTTCGCCGCAAGCTTGCGGACTTCAGCACGACGCTGCTGCGTCATCAGCCTTCCCGACGGATTCTGAAAATTCGGAATCGTGTACAGCAGCTTCGGCTTCGTTCGCCGTGCGGCTTCCTCCAGCGAAGAGGGAACGATGCCGTCGTCGTCCTGCGCGACGCCAACGACGTTCGCGCTGCGCGCGTAGAACGACGACGTTCCGCCGATGTACGAGGGCAGTTCGACGAGAACGACGTCGCCGGGATCGAGCAGCGTGTGCGCAATCAGATCGAGCGCCTGCTGCGATCCCGTGGTGACGATGACATCGTCCGCGGTGGCGTTGATGCGGCGCTGGCGACAGACGCCGGCGATGAACTCGCACAGGCGCGGCAGGCCTCGCGTCGGACCGTACTGCAGCGCCACGGACCGGCGATTGCGGACGACGAGCGCCGCGATCTCGCCGATGCGCTCGGCCGGAAACGTGTCGGGATTCGGCGAGCCACCGGCGAAGGAGATGACGTTCGGATCGTTGATGAGCTTTGCAAACGCACGGATCGCCGATGGCCGGAAATTCGCCGCGTCGGCGGAAAAGAAATCGTCGAAGGTCACGAACGCGACTCGACCGCGAGCGCTGCGAATGAGGCGAGGAACCACGCACCGACGGCAGCGGAGAAGATCCCGTTGGCGATCGAGGCAGAGAATTGCAGCGGCATGAGCATGATGCTCACGCCGGCGGGATGACGGAACGAGCCCATCGCCGAGAACGTGCTGAACAGCATCGATCCTCCGATTGTCACCGCGATCATCACGACGGCGACGGCGAGGTGGCGCCCGGCGTCGGTGAGGATCTCGTCCCAGGCGGCGCGCAGCGACGCACTGGCGCCGGCGCCGCGCGCCACGCAGTCGACAATCGCTTTCTGCGCCCAGACATTCGTCGCGATGGCCACGAGAAACATGAACAAGACCGAGAAGACGAGACCGACACAGCCGACGATCGCGGCGGCGGCCGCGTTTTCGCGAAGAAAGAGGACGACTGCCGACAGGATCATCACCGGCAGGAGCATCAGCAGCCCACCCACGCCCCACGCGATGTTGTAGATCCAGAACACGGTCCACCATTTCTTCGCGCCACCGTCGAGCCATCGTTCGCCGGTGAACGCACGGAGATCGCGGCGCACCGGCACCGAGACCTGAGCGTTCTTCCGCTCCGCATCGACATAGACGCGCACACAACCGGCGACGACAAAGGAATGCACGGCAACGAATACGAGCAGCACGACGGAGATCATGACCAGCACGTAGATGATGATCGGCAAGTGGTTCGTGACGATGTTCAGGATCGTTTCCATCGCATCTCTCGCGTTCTCGAACGACGACTGATCGAAGCCGATCGACATCAGGATCGGCACGACGAGCGCGACGGCGGCGACGATGGCCATCATCGCCAGCAGCACGGTCTCGGCGATGCGGATGGCCAGCAGCGGCCAGTTGGCCAGCATGCTCTCGAATCCGCGGCGGAGGATCTCGGTTGCGGTCCGCCTCAAAGTTTGTTGCGACGGTAATCCGTGCCGCTCATCGGTACGCGCGTGGCCATCTCATAGAGGCGGCTGCGCAGGCGCGCCCCGATGCGGTCGGTGAGCGTCTCCTCTTTCCCTTCCGCGCTCTCGGGATAGTTCGTGGTGAAGATCGTCGTGCGCTCTTCGTTGTAACGCGTGTTGATCACGTAATAGAGGATGTCCTGAACGAACGTCGTCGGCTTCTGCGAGCCGAGCTCGTCGAGCACGAGCAGGTCCGTCTCGAGCAGCGGTCGCAGCAGCTCCGACTTGCTCGGCACCTCATCGGAGTCGAACGACGCCTGGATCTCCTGGATGAGATCCTGAAAATTACGGAAGAGCAGCCGGCCACTCTTACCAGTCCGAATGATCTCGATGAGCGCGGCCACCGCAAGATGTGTCTTCCCCACGCCGCATGGACCGATGAGCAGAAGACCCCGCCCTTCGTCGCTGGCCGGCCAGAGATCGGCGAATTCCTGCACGCGCGTCTTCGCGTTCTTCAGATCGGTCGATCGCTCGATGAACGTATCGAGCGTGCAGTGCGCATATCGCTTCGGGATATTGGCGCTGGCCATCCGCTGCCGCCGCCGCAAATCACTCTGGCATCCGCACGGCTCGACCCGCAGGGAATCACCGGCGAGCGGAATCCAGCCGGAGCCGTTGCAGCGGGGACAGGTTTTCGGCTCGGGGGCGTGCACCGACATCGCGAGCGAGTGTAGCACCGGGCGAGAAACCCGAATTCAGTATGCAGAATGAAAAATTGAGAATACGTTTACGCTTTCTTCATTCTGAATTCTGAATTCTGAATTTCTGCATTCGTTGTTGCGGTTATAATTTATCTCTTCCCCAATGCCCAAATCGTTGGTCACGTATCTGACGCAGCGCAGCGACGCGTTCCTTCTCCCTGCCGACCTCGGCAGGACGATCGAGGAGCTCTTCGGGCGCTCCGAGCCGCTGCTGCCGCAGCCCATCAAGATCTATCCGGCCGACGAGACGCAACCGGCCATCCTCGGATTTCCGCTCGCCGAGACGAACGTGCTCAAGGAGCTCGATGCCAAGCTCGACAAGTGGCTCGGCGAAGAAGTGCCGTGGCAGGTCACGCGCATCCCGGCGGCGAAAGACAAGGCCCACCTCGCCTGGAGCGCGTATCTCGCGCAGCTCATGCGCGTCGCCGAGAACGCGATGACATCGAGCCTGCTGAGCGATCATCACGCGATCTTCTGGCTCGCTCATTCGCTCGATCTGGCCAAGCAGTTCTCGTCGATTCCGCGGCGGGTCAGCGTCGTGGATGTGCAGGCCGGACGCACGCAGGGTGACGCGTTCAAATATCGGATCTTCTCCAAGTGGTGCACCGATACGCGCGACGAGATGTCGCCGGCCGCCGCGAAGGCCTCGTCGATTCTCGAGGGTGACGAGCAGAGCGCGCTGCAGTTCTTCCGGCTCCTGCAGGATGACGTCCTGATTCTCACGGAGGAATTCGTCGGACCCGATCTGCGCGAGCTGCGCTCGTTCGTGACCGGATATCTGCGCCGCGACTTCCAGGCTTTCCGCGATGCTTTCGAGCGCCTGCGGACCACCACGACCGATCTTCTTCAGAAAGACCGCGTCATGCGCTCGACGTTGCCACTCTTCGGTGCAAACCCCGATCAGGGTGTCACGCTGGCCTTGTTGCTCGACGCGAGGTTCCAGAACTTCCTCTTCGACCATCCCAGCGTGCAGAACGTCCTCACGCGCGAAGATCGCGAGCAGATCCAGCTCATCGGACGTCGCGTGCGCGAGTTCGCAGTGCTCAATCAGCTTCGCCGCGGGATCGTCTGGATGACGACAGGATCCGACGGACGGATCGTGTCTGCGGACCGGCGCACCGACGTCACGTACTCACGAACGACGCGTGCGCTCGACTTTGGCAAACCTGGCGTCGTCGACCCGATCATTCATCGCTTCGGTCTCATCTACGACATCTCCAAATTCTCGGAAACGTTAGGCAACATCCGCCGAGGAGGAGGAAAGGAAGAGGTGAAGTCGTATCGGCAGATGCTGCTCTTCCAGCGCAAGCTCGAAGGCGTCGCCGAACGACATCTCCTCCAGTTCGAAAAGTTCCTCGGCGACGGCGCGTTTTACACGACGCGTCGCGCGCTGCGGCTGATCCGTGCCGCGGTCGAGATCCAGCGCGTGTATTCCGAGATGAAGCGCAAGGGATTCGCATTCAACAGAGGACTGCGCATCGCGCTGAATTACGGTTACTACCGGCTCCTCCCGATGAAGGCCTCGACCGACGAAGCCGAGCGCATCACCGAGTTCTACGGTCCCGGCATCGTCGAGCTTTCGCGCCTCACCACCGGAAAGGCCGACAAGGAGATCGAAGAGATCGCGCAATTTCTCGTCTCGCATGGATACGATCAGGGGAAGGTGCAGCTTTTCTTCGCGCCGTTGGCGAAAGGCGTCGATGTCATCGATCACACGCAGCATGCGCGCGAGTATTACGCGTATGTGAACGCCAACGGTCACCTCATGAACGAGGGCATCGTGGCGTCACTCCCTCTTCTTCAGGAGCTTTCGACCGAGCTGCAGACCGAAGGGCAGCAGCTTCAGAAACTGAAGACGCCGTGGGGAAGCTATATCGGTTTCGCGCCCGCGCTTCCAGGCTTCGAGTTCGTCGGCATCCGGCTGCTCGGTATGGTGCAGCTTAAAGGGCTCGAGAACATCGATGTCGGCGAGATCGTCCCGTTCGCGCAGGGCGAAGCGGAAGCGACGCCGATCGAATTGACCGAACCGCTCGTCACGCTGCTCCGGCTCGACTTTCATCAGGAGCGGATGGAAGGATCGTTTCCTGCCGCGATCGACGACACGGATCGCGTCGATACGACGACGGAGAGACTCATCGCCACCGAGCTGGTCATCTGCGTGCCGCCGGAAGGGCGCGCCGATGACGTGGTGATCGGAGAGTGGGATCCGCGCTCCGACGACGTCAGCCGGCCGCTGCGACTTCCGCGCGGCGACTTCCAGAAGCTCTTCGCGCTGAAGGGCGATCTCGACACCGGCATGATGAAGCTCGATCGCATGACTGTGCGCGATCTCTACGATCGCCTCGCCGACGACAACTTCTCGCCCACGTTTCACCTCGCCGACTACCGCCAGGATCATCAGTACGAGGCGTACGTGATTGGAGAAGTAGTGGAGAAACTTTGAAAAGGATGAAGGATGAAGGATGAAGGATGAATCAGTAGGTCGTCGCTCTTCTTCATCCTTCATCCTTCATCCTTCATCCTTCATCCTTCATCCTTCATCCTTCATCCTTTACCATCATTAGCGATGCGCATCGACTTCGATGCCCGCACGATCCTCTGCTCCGTCGGCGACCTCGTCTATGAGTCGACCTATCGGCGCATCGGTGTCGAACGCGGCGACGGCTTCCGCCGCATGTGGATCGGCCAGGACATCCACAGTCGCCGCGCAGACGAGCGCTCAGGGGAAGATCCTCACTACAAGCCGGAAGTTGGCGTGTCGCATCGGACAACGCTGCGCAACTGGAGCATCACGATCACCGGCCGCATCGACGGCCTCTCGATCGATCGCGAAAGAGGCGTCGTCACCATCGAAGAAGTAAAGTCTCTGCACTTCGATCTGGAGCTCGAAGCACTCTACAGGTCGGAGAAATTGCAGCGTCACCTCTATCAACTGCTGCTGTACGCTCTGTTCCTCGCCGGCAACGAGGAGCTCCGCAAATTTGACTTCCATCCGCAGCTCGTGCTCGTCGACCTGATTTCCGGCGAAGCGAAGCTGATCGACGCGGAATTCGATCGCGAAAGTGTGACGGCGACGCTGAACGCGAGCCTCGAGTCACTCGTGGACGAGGTCGAGACGGCGCAGGCGCTGCGCATCGCGAAGAGAGCGTTCGCCGAGAACCTTCAGTTCCCGTACGAGCGCATGCGACCGTTCCAGAAGGAGATGATCGATTCGGTCACGCGCGCGGTGCGCCAGCGCGAGGCTCTCCTCGTCTCTGCACCGACCGGCGTCGGCAAGACGATTGCCGCGCTCTATCCCGCTGTTGCCGAGTCGCTCAAAGCGGGCAAGAAACTGTTCTTCCTCACCTCGAAAACTCTGCAACAGGATGCGGCCGTGCAGGCGCTGTCGATGCTGAATGACGGCTCGTTCCGCGTCCTGCGCGTGCGCGCGAAACAGAAGATGTGCGCGCATACGCAGATGATCTGTCACGAAGATTTCTGTCCGTTCGCGGCGCGCTACTCGGAAAAGATGGAGAAGAGCGGGCTGCTCTCGCGCATCACGACCGCGATGAGCTACTTCGATCCCGACATTACATTCGAGCTGGCCAAATCGACGGAGGTCTGCCCCTTCGAGGTGTCGCTCGAGCTGATCGAGCAGGCCGACGTGGTGGTCTGCGATTACAACTACATCTTCGATCCGTACGTCGGCCTCAAGGCCTATCAGCAGGACAACGACTACGGCGATTGCATACTCATCGTCGACGAAGCGCACAACCTCGTCGATCGAGGCCGCGGCTATTTCTCACCGGAGCTCCATGAGCGCAGCTTCGATGACATCGCCAGTCACCTCGCCGCGCGCGGTTGCTATCTGGACGGATGGGAAGAGTTGCTCGAGAAACTCCGCGCGCATCTGCACGAGCTCGCGTCAACCGACGACAGGCAACCGACAACCGACAGCCCGGCTCTCTGCGAGCCGAACCGCGAGCTCTTCCTCGAACAGCGCGTCGAATGGGAGCGGCTGCTCATGACTTACATCGGCTGGAAGATCGAGAACGGCATCGCCGAAGAAGACGATCCGCTCATCGATTTCTACTTCAAGCTGGTGAAGTTCACGAATCTTCTCGCCGAAGAGGGGGAAGAATTCGCGCATCTCATCGAGAGCACGCCGGAGGGTCTGAAGCTGAAGATCTTCTGCAAGGACCCGTCGCGATTCCTCGGAAAGATCTTTGACTCCGCGCATGCCACGATCGCGCTCTCGGCGACACTCGAGCCATTTGACTTCTACCGCAAGACGCTCGGATTCCCGGCCGATCGGACCACGGAGATCTCGCTGCCCTCGCCGTTTCCGCGGAGCAATCGCAAGATCGTCGTCGTCCCCGAGGTCGATACGACGTTTAGGAAACGAGCAAATCATTACGAGAGGATCGGAGCGATGGTCGCCGACATCGCCGACGCCACGGAAGGCAACTATCTCGCGCTCTTTCCGAGCTACGTCTTCCTGCGCGAAGTGGCCGAGCGCATGCCGCCGACGCGGAAGAACGTGATGATCCAGCGCTCGGATATGACCGATTACGAGCGCAAGGCTGTCCTCGACATCCTCCGGGACAAGCCGCGTCGCGGAAATTTGATCCTCGCCGTGTCGGGTGGGATGTATGCGGAAGGGATCGACTATCAAGGCGACATGCTGTCGGGTGTGATGGTGGTCGGACCGGCCCTGCCGACGGTCAGCTTCGAGCAGGAGCTGCTCAAGCAGTACTACGACGAGCAATACGGCGCAGGATTCGAGTTCGCGTACCTGATTCCGGGAATGACGCGCGTCGTGCAGTCGGCGGGGCGCGTGATCCGCAGCGAGACCGACATCGGCGTCATCGCGCTCTTCTGCCGCCGCTTCACGCAGGAGATGTACACGCGATACTTCCCCGCGGATTGGTATGAAGAGTCGCCGCGGGAATTGGTTTCACGCAAGCCGGCGAGCGATATTCGCGCGTTTTTCGAAGCGAAACTGAATCCGCAATTACGATTGGTGTAGCGGCGGGCTTCAGCCCGCCGACGGCGCACTGAAGTGCGCCGCTACACACGAGGTGCGTAATGGGTCCCGTCATTGTCCGTTCCAGAAGATCGTTCCGTGCCGACATCGACACGGGCACGCACAAGCTCGTCGCCGACGAGCCGGTGAGCGCCGGTGGAACCGACCTCGGGCCGACACCCTACGATTTCCTTTCGGCCGCGCTCGGCGCATGCACGTCGATGACGCTCCATTTTCTTGCGAAGCGCGACAACATTCCGCTCGAAGACGTGGAGATCCGCGTGACAAACGACCGCATGTACGCCAAGGACTGCGCCGATTGCTCGAGCAAGAGCGGCTACATTCATCGCTTCGACGTGCAGATCGTGTTGCACGGCAATCTCACGCCCGAGCAACGCGAACGCCTGTTGTCCGCGGCGCGTCGCTGTCCGGTGAACAAGACGCTGACGAACGAGATCCGCGTCGAAGAGAAACTCGTCGACGATTAGGAGAGCATCGACAGCTTGCTCACGAGCGTCTCGGCCAGCGTCAACTCTTCGCGCGCGATCGGCTCGAATTTCCTGATATCGAAGCGCATCTCGAACTTCGGCATCGCGTACTTCGCGGTCACGAGATGATCATCGAGAGCACGCGTGATGCGCAAACCTCGCCGGTCGAGACGAACCTCGTCGAAGCGCGCGACGAGATTCGTGTAGATCTCCGACGCGAGAGCGGCATCGCCGAAGAGACGCTCCGCGAGCGCCGGCTCGTCGCCGCGAACCCAAAACTCCGCTGCGGACGGTTGGCGCACTTCGATCAACGGAGGGCCGAACCAGGTGAGTGGCCGGTTCGAGAAGAAGCCGGTGAATCGCCGCTTCACGATCAGTCGCGAGTCGTTTCGCGCGCGCACCTTCAGGATCAGACGCTGAGGCACTCCTTTCTGCCGCAAGTGGTAAGAGAGCTCGACAGGAAAGGATCGCCACGTCCCTTTGACGCCGGCCGAGGACATGAAGAGTTTCTGGAGATTGCTCCAGCCGGCCGATGTGGCCAGGTCGCGCAACATCTGACCGATCGCGCCGGTGCGCCGGCTGACGGCGACCAGCACGACGACTACGACAAGGAATGCGATCGCGACGACGAGCAGAACGATCTGATCTTCGCGCATTGACATAAGCTAACAGCAAACATGAAAACGCTGCTCGAAGAAGCGATCGATTCCTGGCAGGACGCCCGCAAAGGCGTCATCGCGGAGGTCGAGAATCTCCCGGCGCATCGGTTCGACTTTCGGCCGGCGCCGGGCGTGCGTGACATCAGCGAGCTCGTGATCCACATCATGGAAGTCTCATTGATGATGGTTGGTGAGCTCACGCGCGAGGACACGAACCTCCGTCGCTATCCGTGGCCACGCCTCCTCGCGCACTACTCGAAGCCGATCGACGACATCTCCGGCAAGCGACGACTGCTCTCGGCGCTTCGGTCGACCCTCCGCGATGGTGTCAAAGAATTCCGCCGCGCCGGCGACATTCACATGCTGCAGCAGATCGTTCGCTTCGACGGTAACAAAGGCACACGTCTGCAGTGGTTCCATCATGGAATCGCGCAGGAGGAATACCACCGCGGCCAGCTCGCGCTCTACGCCCGTCTCCTCGGCCTGACCCCAGCGCTGACCCAGCTCATTCAGAGCAGCGGATGAAGGGCACCGTTTCTAACGAGGCGAGATGATGAAACGGTAAGGCGCAACAACTAGCGGCTTCGCGCAAGCCGCGAGCACGCCAATAGTTTGGACGATGACTGTGTGGCGCAAGCAGCGATGATCACAATTTCTTGAGCGTCGGCGGCGTAGATGATGTTCTACGGGAATGTTCGCAGGCTTCTATCGCGGCGGGTTCGAGGAACCGAACATTCTTCACTTCTTGCGAGACCGAAGGCGCGCGAAGACTTCCTCTGCCGGAACAGCTTTGATGTTACCCGCCTTGTACTCGCTGTACCTTCGTTCCGCTTCCTGAGCCCACAGCTTCTCGTTTTCCTCTTCCGAGACGTTGTCGAGGCTATCGAGAAGCTGCTTCGCGAGCTCCGCGCGAGCGGTGATCGGAAGCTCGAGCGCTTCGGATGCGATGTCTTTGATCTTCCTGGCCATCGCGGTTCCATTTTACCGGACGCGCCGCCGTCAGTTACTGCGATCGCCGCGCGGCGCGCGCCACGACGGTGAACGTGTAGTTGCTGATCTCCTGAGCGGTTCCTTTTCGGATTCCGTGGAGGAGAACGATGTAGTCGCCCGGCGGGAGCAGTCTGGCCGGCACTCTCATGACGATCATCCTTCCGGTGCGCGCCGCCTCCGGCTGAAGCGACGCTTCCTGCCACAGACGG
>DASYUK010000171.1:0-3140 GCA_036001325.1 Thermoanaerobaculia bacterium | reverse complement strand
TCCGGCGATGATCGCCTCGGTGCGCCGGATTTGCCGGGCGATGGAACCGCCGAGGGATTGCTCGATGCGCCAGCCGACGACCGCCGCTCCGGCAACGAGCGCGATCGACAACAGAATGATCGAGATGATGGCCCACTGTCGGAAGCTGTCGATGTCGCGGATGTTTTGCACCTCCGCGTGTCGATGCTCGGCCGCGATCATGCCGGCATAATCGGGTGTGGCGCGGCGCACTTGCGCCGTCTCCAACATGAACTCGAGCGCGTTGTCCTGCTTCCCCTCTTTCGCCAGCATGATCTGGCGATCGGTGAGACGCTTGATCTCACCAAAGTAACGTCGCATCGCCGCTATGAGGTTCTGATCCCGCGCGTCGGTTGCGGCCTGAGCAGCCAGCGATGCCGCCGTGTCGAAGTTGCGCGCCGCCGTCTCGTACTGATCCGTGAACTGAGTCTGGTGCGTCAGCAGATACGCGCGCGCCGAAGAGATCATCTGTGTGATGCTCTCGTCCATGATGTGGACCGCATCGAGAAGCGGGCGTGATTCCTGGATTACGGCATACTCCTGCTGCTTCTCGAGCTGCAGGACCGCTGTCGTCAGTCCGACACCGGCAGCGACGAAAAGCGCGAGCGCCGCAAATGCGGCCCACAGCATTCTGCGGATGGAGTTGGACATACCTCGAGCCGCCGCCCACCATTGCAAAATCGAGGCCGCTTGGCGTATAACTCACAGAAAATACGGAACTTCCCGCCCCTTGCTCATGGAACGCTCAATGCAACACGCTTCAAGACGGAGGGTTTATGGCACTCAGGCCTCTTCGGAACGCAACGATCTCATTCGGGTTGGTGAACATCCCTATCCGCTTCTATACGGCGACGAAATCCGAAGACGTTCACTTCAATCTTCTGCATGAAAGCTGCGGCACACGGGTCAACCGGAAGTGGTGGTGCCCTTATCACGAGACGATCGTCGACTCCAGTGAGTTGATCCGCGGCTACGCGATCAGCAAGAACAAGTACGTCACATTCACCGACGAGGAGATCGAAGCGCTCGAGACCGATGACAACCGCGCGCTCGACATCACCGAGTTCCTCGACCTACAGCAGATCGATCCTCTCTTCTTCGAGAAGGCCTACTTCCTCGGACCGGCTCCGGGTGGCGGGAAGACGTACAAGCTGCTCGCGCAGGCGATGAAGAAGCAGAACAAGGTAGCCCTCGCTCGCTGGGTATCGGCGAATCGGGAGCATCTCATCATCATTCGCCCTTTCGAGGACGGTCTCATCCTTCACACGATGTACTACGCGGACGAAGTGCGCGATTTCGCCGCAGTGGAGAAAGAAGATGCGCCGGTGAAGGAGAAGGAGATCAAGCTGGCGGAGATGCTCATCGATGAGCTGACCGAGAAGAAATTCAATCCTCTTCAGTACAAGGATGAATATCGCGAACGCTTAATGGATCGAATTCGCGACAAGTCGAAAGGCAAACCGATCGTCAGCGAAGAGAAGGAAGAGGAGGAGAAGGGCGGCGAGGTCATCGACATCATGGAAGCGCTGCGCCGAAGCCTGGAAGGCGGACGCGCTCCCGCGAAACGCGCCCCGGCTGCGAAACGGCCCGCGACGCGAGCTCGCGCCCGAGCGAGCGCATCGAAGAAGCGGAAAGCCTCGTAGCGCATGCCTGACCTTCTGAAGAAATACCGCACGATGCGCGATTTCGGCGATACGCCGGAGCCATCGGGCGGAAAACCGAAGCGCAGCAAAAAACCGATCTTCGTCATACAGAAACACGCGGCCACCCGTCTGCACTACGACTTCCGTCTGGAGATGGAAGGGGTGCTGAAGTCGTGGGCGGTGCCGAAAGGACCTTCCTACGATCCGACGGTGAAGCGGCTGGCGATGATGACCGAAGATCATCCCTACGACTACGCGTCATTCGAAGGAGTGATCCCGGAAGGCAATTACGGCGCTGGGAACGTGATCATCTGGGACACCGGCACGTGGGAGTTCATCGGCCCCGGCGATGATCCTGTGAAAGCTCTCAAAGAGGGCGATCTCAAATTCCGCATGAACGGCAAAAAGATGTTCGGCGAGTGGGCGTTGTTTCGAATCAAGGGACGCTCGCCGAAAGGGAATGAGTGGCTGCTCGTCAAGCACCGCGACAACTACTCGAGCGACAAAGTCGATGTCACGGAAGTCGCGCCGGCTTCGGTCGTCTCGAATCGCACGATCGAAGATGTCGACGCGAGTAAGACGTGGCAGAGTAATCGGCCGGCGGCGCTGTCGGGGAAGCGAGTGCCAACGCTGGCGTCGAGACTCGCCGCCGAGGGCGGCGGCGCTCCACAGAAAATTACCGCTACGAAGAAACGTCCTGCAGCGCGGCCGCGAGCAGCTTCCGCTCGGACTCGAAGCTCGCGCGCTCAATCGCCTCCGAAAGCTCGACCCACTCCACGTCGTCGACCTCGCTGAGCTGCGGCTTGAGATCGCCGGCGAGATAACGCATCAAATAGAAGTCGACACGCTTGTGGATGAGCGTATCGCCAGCGCGGAAAAAATATTCGATCGTGTCGAGCAGCTTGACGATCTCAGCCTGAAGTCCGGTCTCCTCCAGGACCTCGCGCAACGCCGCCTGCTCGGACGTTTCGCCTTGTCCAACCGCCCCCTTTGGCAACCCCCAGCGCGTTCTGCCGCGCGTGGCGATCAGAGCCACATATGCTGCACCGTTTCGGGTGGTGACGACCGCGCCACCGGAGGAGTGTTCATTGCGCGTTTTTTTTCTGGGTTCGGGCATCCGCGTTCATTCTAGAAGCGCTAGTGATTTTTCGTGAAAAGTCGTACATTTCTTCCGTAATCGCGGCACACGAATCGAGGGAGGCGGTAATGCTCGGAATCGTCACTGTCGTTGGCATCGTCGTTCTCGCCATCCTGATCTGGCTGTTCCTCCGAGCGCGCTCTCAAGACCTCATCGCCGAAATGATGGAAAAGCGGCGCGCCTCGTGTCGCCTCGTCTCCCGAGCGGAGTACGTCGAAGGAATGAACGATCAACCTGTGGCTCTCTGCCTGTCGAACGACAATCTCTATTACGAGAACACCGATATGCAGGCGTCGTTCGAGCTCTCGCGGATCGACGAGGTCGAATACGACGACGAGCTG
>DASYUK010000170.1:0-1879 GCA_036001325.1 Thermoanaerobaculia bacterium | reverse complement strand
GGGGTCAGCGACTTTGGCCGACGAATCATGCGCAAGTGCGTTGAGCGGCACGTATTGATCGCCGGTGACGTAATCGAAGAGAATCGCGTGGCGCTGCGAGAACGTGCCGCGCCCGCTGTCCTGACCAGAGAGACGCGCGCGGAAGCCGTCGAGCAGCAGCGCGCCGACCGCCGTCAGCTCCGCCGTCGCCCAATCGAGCGGCTCTTTGCCGGCGAGCATCGCGCCGCGTTTCGCCAGCACCGACTTGAGCTTTGGATGCGGAGTGAAATTGTCAGGTGTCTTCGCCATCGCGGCCGCGATCTGGTCGACCTGCTCGCGGGTGATCGATGTGTCGGGCGAAGGTTCCTTCTGATAGCCGGTGATCTCTTCGTCGGTGTAGAGCGGTTCCTTCGTCGACGGCGGTGCTTGCTCTTCCTTCGTGCGATCGAACGCTTC
This sequence comes from Thermoanaerobaculia bacterium, assembly GCA_036001325.1. Classification (GTDB taxonomy): domain Bacteria; phylum Acidobacteriota; class Thermoanaerobaculia; order Gp7-AA8; family Gp7-AA8; genus DASVHS01. The sequence continues at coordinate 1,444 of DASYUK010000170.1, read as the reverse complement.
CTGCAGTTGCTTCTGGAACGCATCGAGCCACTGCTCGGCCTCTTGCGGATCGATATCGCCTTTGCGCAGCAGTGTCTCGGTGTAGATCTTCCGCACCGACCGATGCTCTTTGATGAACTTGTACATCTTCGGCTGCGTGAGGGACGGCTCGTCGCCTTCGTTGTGACCCCAGCGCCGGTAGCAGATCATGTCGATGACGACGTCCTTCTGGAACTGCTGGCGGAACGCATACGCCATCTTCATGGCGCGCACGCACGCCTCCGGGTCATCGCCGTTGACGTGGAAGATCGGCGCCATGACCGCTTTGGCCACATCGGTCGCGTAGGTCGATGAGCGCGCCGCTTCCGGTCCGGTGGTGAAGCCGATCTGATTGTTGATGACGACATGAATCGTTCCACCGGTGCGATAGCCCCTGAGCTGCGACAGATTCAACGTCTCGGCGACGACGCCCTGTCCGGCGAACGCGGCGTCACCGTGCAGCAGCACCGGCAGCACGAACGAGCGCCTGCGATCGTTGACGAGTTTCTGCTTCGCGCGGACCATTCCTTCGACGATCGGATCCACCGCTTCGAGATGACTCGGATTCGACGCCAGCGTCAGCTTGAGCGTCGTGCCGGCCGGCGAAGTGTGCGACCCTTCCGCGCCGAGGTGATACTTCACGTCACCCGATCCCTCGCGCGTCGACGGATCGATGTCGCCTTCGAATTCGCGGAAGATCTGCTCATACGATTTGCCGAGGATGTTGGCGAGCACGTTGAGTCGTCCGCGATGGGCCATGCCGATGACGGACTCCACCACACCGTCGGCCGCTGCTTCGTTGAAGAGTTGATCGAGCATCGGGATGAGCGTCTCCGCCCCCTCGAGCGAGAAACGCTTGTGGCCGACGTACTTCGTGTGCAGAAAGCGCTCGAACGCTTCCGCGTCGTTGAGCTTGAGCAGAATGCGGCGCTTCGTCTCCAGATCGAGCGGCTGCTTGTTGCGCGACGGCTCCATCCGGTCCTGCAGCCACTTCTTCTGATCGGTCTCCTTCATGTGCATGTACTCGGGACCGATCTTTCCGCAGTAGGTCTCGCGCAGCGTGTCGAGGATGTCGCGCAGCTTCGCCGTCTGCTTGCCGCATAGTCCGCCGCACACGAACTCGCGATCGAGATCCCAGACCGTGAGGCCGTAGTACTGCGGATTGAGCTCGGCGTGGTGGCCGACTTTGTACTCGAGCGGATCGAGGTCGGCGAGCAGATGGCCGCGCACGCGATACGCATTGATCATCTGCAGCACAGCCGCTTCGCGCGCCACGGTATCCGCCTGTGTCGCGCCGAGGATGCGATTGCGATCGCGCGACCAGCGCACCGGCTCGTACGGGATGCGCAGATCGCGATAGATGTCGTCGTAGAAGTTGTCTTCGCCGATCAGCAGCTCGTGAATGCGCGCGAGGAATGCGCCCGAC
>DASYUK010000169.1:0-4581 GCA_036001325.1 Thermoanaerobaculia bacterium | reverse complement strand
GAAGACCGTCGGCGGCCGCTTTGGCGAGCCGTCTGCCGAGTCGCTATCCGATTCGCTTCGCGGGTTCGGTCTCCGGCTCGGTCGGCTCAAAACCGGAACGCCGCCACGCGTCGCAAAAGATTCGGTCGATTTCTCGAGACTCGAGGAAGCGCCAGGCGATCTGAAACCGCGTCCGTTCTCGATTCTCACTGATCGGCTCGCGCTGCCGCAGGTCCTCTGTCATCTCACGTACACGAGCGCGTTCGCGCACGAGCTGATTCGCGCGAATCTGCATCGCGCGCCAATGTACTCGGGTCAGATCAAGGCCACCGGGCCACGCTATTGCCCGTCGATCGAGGACAAGGTCGTCCGCTTCGCCGACAAGCAGCGCCATCAGGTCTTCGTGGAGCCGGAGGGTTTGCATCATGCCTGGCTCTACATGAACGGGATCTCAACATCCCTTCCGCCGGATGTGCAGGACGGGGTGGTTCACGCGCTAGCCGGTTTCGAAAACGCCGTGATCGCGCGGTACGGCTACGCGGTCGAGTACGACTTCGTGAATCCAGAGCAGCTCGCGCCGACGCTGCAGGCTCGCGATGTCGAAGGGCTCTTTCTCGCGGGACAGATCAACGGAACGTCGGGCTACGAAGAAGCGGGCGCGCAAGGACTCGTGGCGGGCATCAACGCGCTGCAGTTTGTCCGCGGCGAGGAGCCGCTCGTTCTGCGCCGCGATCAGGCCTACGCCGGCGTCATGATCGACGATCTGGTCACGCTGGGTACCGAAGAGCCCTACCGCATGTTCACCTCGCGCGCGGAGCATCGCCTTCTTCTGGGGTGCGATTCCGTCTACGAGAGACTGACGCCGCTCGCGACACGGCTGCGCATTCTGGATGACGAGCGGCAGCGCCGAGTCGAGACTCGGGTCAGCCGCATGCATCGAGCGTCGCAGCTCGCAGGGGCGACTGTGCTCAATCCCGATCGGGCGACACAGGAGTGGTGCAAGATCACGTCGCAGATGTCGATCGCGCGACTGATGCAGCGCGCCGATTTCGACTTCGTCGAGTTCATCGGCGCAGCGCGAGCTTCTCTTCCGCATGTATCGGCAGCATTTGATGAGCTCACGGAAGAGGAGCGCGAAGACGTCGTCAGCGCGATGCGCTATGAGGGATACATCGCGCGGCAGCAGCGAGAAGCAGAGAAGGCGACGCAGGACGAAGAGGTGTCGCTCCCGAACGCAATGACGTACTCGCTGCCTGGGCTCTCGCGCGAAGTCGTCGAGAAACTCACGCGCCTTCGGCCCCGCTCGTTAGGGCAGGCGAGCCGCATCCCGGGTGTCACACCTGCGGCGATCTCGATACTTCGCATGCACTTGCGACACAAGAGCCATGAGGCGCGATCCGCGGCTCCAGCGATATAAGGCTCTTCTTCTCACTTGGAACGAGAAGATCAATCTGATCGGACCGGAGGTGCGCGAGAACCTCGATGCTCATATCGAGGAGGCGCTCGCCGCGGCCGAGCTGCTCAAACCCTCGGGCGAGGTGCTCGACTTCGGCTCGGGTGGCGGACTTCCGGCGATCCCCATGGCCATCGCCTGGCCAGAAGCGCGTTTTCACCTCGTTGAGGCAGATCAGAAGAAGTGGGCGTTCTTGAAACACGTCGTGCGCGAATGTTCGTTGAATGCAGTTGTTTACGGTGATAGATTGACGCGGGCTCTCGAACGGTTTCCAACTGATCTCCGATTTTCTCTGGTCGTTTCACGCGCTGTGGGAAAGGCGGAAGAGTGGGTTCCGTCGCTCCGAGAGCATCTCACTGATGGCGCTCAAGTCGCGCTTTTCCAATCGGTTCCGCAACCGCCTGCCGTTCCCGGCTTCACGGCCGGGGTGGCCGATCCGCTTCCTCGAGGGACGGAAAACTGGCTAGTCCGCCTGACGTTCCACGTGGAACACGACTGAGCCGGGTCGTCTCGCTCGCGAATCAAAAGGGCGGTGTGGGTAAAACCACTACTGCCATTAACTTAGCAGCATCTCTGGCGGCGTGCGAGCGAAAAGTGCTCCTCGTTGATCTCGACCCGCAAGCCAATGCGACGTCCGGTGTCGGCGTTTCCAAGAACGAGGCAAATTCGATGTATCCGGTCATGGTCGACGGCATGAACATCCGTCACATCATCCGCGAGACGGAGCTTCCCGACTTTCACATTGCGCCGTCCTCGGTTGATCTCGTAGGGGCAGAGGTCGAGTTGAGTGACGCGATCGGACGCGAGCTACATCTTCGCCGGGCGCTGCAGCCGATCGCGAACGACTACGACTACATCCTGATCGACTCGCCGCCCTCGCTCGGTCTGCTCACCATAAACGGGTTGACTGCGGCGAGCTCCGTCCTCGTCCCGATGCAATGTGAATACTTCGCGATTGAAGGAATTGCGCAACTCCTGCATACGATCGAAAGGGTCCGCGACTTCCTCAATCCAACGCTGAGAATCGAGGGTATCGCCTTGACGATGTATGACGACCGCATCAACCTCGCCCGACAGGTCGCCGAGGAGGTGCGCAATCATTTTGGAGAGAAGGTGTATCGGACGGTCATTCCGCGAAACGTGCGTCTCGGCGAAGCGCCGTCGTTCGGGAAACCGATTATTCTCTATGACATCCGCTCCCGCGGAAGCGAGGCCTACATCAATCTGGCGAAAGAGTTCATCGGACGAGCGGAGCACGTGCCCTCATGACGACGCAGAAAAAAGTTCTCGGCCGCGGCCTCGGCGCGCTGATCCCGGCGCGGCAGATCGATGCGGCCGGCGGCTTGATGCAGTTGACGCTCGACCAGATCGCTCCGAATCCTTATCAGCCGCGGCGAATGTTCAACGAGGCTTCGATCGAAGAGCTCGCGCGCAGCGTTCGCGAGCATGGGATCGTGCAGCCGCTCCTCGTTTCGCGCGCGGGAGATCATTACAACCTCGTCGCCGGCGAGCGCCGTTATCGCGCGGCGCAAAGAGCGGGTCTCGAAACCGTCCCCGTCATCGTGAAGGAGCTCGCACAGAGTGGTGAAGCGCTGGAGATCGCGCTCATCGAGAACATTCAGCGCGAAGATCTCAACCCGATTGAAGAGGCCAGCGCGTATCAACAGCTTCACCAGGACTTCGGATTGACGCAGGAGGAGATCTCGCGCCGCGTCGGAAAAGAACGCTCGACGATCGCCAACTTCCTGCGCCTGCTCAAGCTCCCCGAACCGGTGAAAAAGCTCCTCGCCTCCGGCCAGCTTTCGATGGGGCACGCTCGCGCTCTTCTCGCTCTCGACTCCGCGAAGCAGCAGCAAAAGCTTGCGGAACGCGTTGTGAAGAACAATCTGAACGTGCGCCAGACGGAGGTCATCGCCTCCGCAGGCACACCGAAGCGGGCGCGGAAAGAGAAGGAGAAGGATGTCTTCACGCGCGACGCGGAAGAAAGACTGACAAGAACTTTGCGAACTAAAGTAGAGATCGACCGTAAACGGCGGGGCGGTGTCATCCACATCAGCTTCGCTGGTGAAGATGACCTCATTCGCATTTATGATGAGCTGACCGGGAGACGACGATGAAAAAGGGTAGCGGTGATCTGAACGGATTCCTCGACCGCGGCGCCTCATTCAAGGGCGAGATGGAGTTCGAGGACACGATGCGGATCGACGGCAAGTTCAACGGCAAGATCATGTCGAAGAATGAGCTGATCGTCGGCGAGAGCGCACACATCGAAGGCGATCTCCATGTCGGTCGCATCGCCATCAGCGGCACGGTCATCGGAAAGATCGTCGCCGATCAACGCGTGGAAATTCATCGCAACGGCAAGGTGTACAGCGACATCGAGACGCCGGCCCTCGTGATCGAGGAGGGCGCGATCTTCCAGGGCAATTGCCTGATGGGTGATCGCGACCGCGAACGCAAGGGGAACGTCACCAACATCGCCGCGAAGGCATGAAGTCGCGGAACAACTACGCGGCAGTTACCGAGGCGAAGAACTCATCGGCGTGTGCGAGGACTCGCTTGTAGGTTTCGTCCACCGGGAAACGACAACCGGCAACGTGACAACCTCTCTTCCCTATGGTAAATAACGACGCCTCGCTGCGGCGGTTCCCCGGATCGCTTTCACGAACGACAACGTATGCAGATCAACATAGCGCCGGATCGATCTCTGCTCGCGATCATGGTGATCTTCGTCATCAACTATCTGGTCGTGAAGAGGTTCTTTCTGCGACCGATCACCGAGGTGATCGAGCAGCGCGAGACGGAGCGGAAGACGGCGGAGAAGATCCACGAAGAGGCGCTGGCGCGCTTCAACGAAGAGACGGCGCGGATGGAATCGCAGCTTCACATCGCAAAGCGCGAGGCCGCGCACGTGCGCGATCGTTACCGCGCAGAGGCGGGAGCGCACCGCTCGAAGGTTCTCGAGCAAACGCAGGGCGAGGCGAAGAAGATCGCCGGAGAAGCAGAGACGAAGTTGAGCGCCGACGTGAAGGTGGCGCGCGAGAAGATCGCGCGCGAATCGGAAGCTCTCGCGCGCCTCGCCGCTCAGCGCATCCTCGGGAGGGCGGTGTGACGCGACGGCTCCTGATCTTCGTCACGATCCTCTTCGT
>DASYUK010000168.1:0-12775 GCA_036001325.1 Thermoanaerobaculia bacterium | reverse complement strand
TAGAACTCGATCGAGCCTTTGGTCGGATCGGGCCGAGTCCCAGCGGCGTTGTTCAACGGCCGGTTGAGCTGATCCGTGTAGAAAAGGTCGCGGCTGTTCGATCCGTACAGATGCGCGCCGGCGACCAGCTGCCATGGCAGTTGCTGCTCGTATCCGAGAACCCATTTATAGATCGTGGGGAGCTTCAGGTCTGGATCGAGCTGCACGTCCGATGGCGGAGTCCCGGGAAGGACGGCGAGCGTCACGGGATCGACGCTGCCGATGATGACCGGCGGCCGATCCGCACCGGTGGCGCCGATCAGGTTCGAACGATCGTGATAGATGCCGAAGCCGGCGCGTAGAACGGACCGGCCATGACCGCTCACGTCATATGCAACGCCGAAGCGCGGCTCGAGCGTAGTGTCACCGACGAGGTTGTCATGGCCGAGCCGAAGTCCGAGGTTGTACGTGAGACGATCGCTGAAGAACCAGTCCTGCTGCGCGAATGCGTACGTGTCCGTCACCGACGGCGAGAGGTGCGCGGCCGGGATGAACAGACCGCTCGTCGGGACGGTTCCGAAGCCATAAGAGAGCGCGAGGTATTCCACCTGACGCGTGTCCTGTTTGAAGCGATCCAGGCCGGCTCCGACCTTCCAGCTCCGCTTTCCCGTGAACCAGTTCAACTTCTCGCTCCACGCGAAGTCGGTGATCTTGTTGGTCGAGTCGGGGGAGTTCGTTCCGGTGGCATCGAAGATGAGTCCGATGACCGGATCGTTCCGCAGCCGCAGCTCGCGAGGATGGTCGTTCCCGGAGTTGAACGAGCGATGGACGTTCGTGAAATTCGCCAGCGACTCCAGCAGCATTCCACCGCCGAAGTTCTGCACGTCGCGAGCGATGAATCCAAGGCTCCTGTTGGCGTGGAACTCGGGAACGATGTTATTGACCGACGCGCGGAAGATCGAGTTCATCACATCGGCGGTCTCGGACACATAGTTCGCGGTGACGCTGAAGTTGTTCGCCGCGGTGAAATCGGTGGAGACCTTCGCCGTCCCGCGATTGACTTTGGTGTTGTTCGCGGTGAGGTCGAGTCCCTGAAGGAAGCGGCCCACGACAAAACGGCTCTGGTTGAAGTCGTATCCGAGCTTGTTGTCGTCGCGCTCGAAACTGGCGAAGAAATGCATGCGGCCTCGAACGACTGGGCCTCCCAGCGCCAGCGATCCCTGATCACGTTTGAATTTCTGCGGCGGATTCTTCACGTAGTTGTCGCTCTGATGCTGATAGGTGCCGCTCCCCTGAAAGCTATCGCCGCCGCTCCGGGTGATGACATTGATCACGCCGCCAGATCCGCTGCCGTATTCGGCCGTGAACATCGAGGTGCTGATCTGAACCTCCTGGATCGCGTCGATGTTGAACGTCTGCAAAGCGGTGCCGACCTGGAACGTCGCGCCGGCTGGACCGGCTCCCGCCGAGGTTGTCGGGCCGCCGAGAATCTGTACGGATGCGATGTCTTCGTAATTGAGATCGCTCTTGTCGTTATTCGGAGCGCCGTCGATCAGAAAGTTGTTCTCGTTTGAACGGCCGCCGTGGATATTGAAGCTGTTCCGCGGTCCGCGCGAGGCGAGCGTTCCTGCCGGAACGCCGCGATCGACACCCGGCACGATCGTGAGCACGTCGAGGAACGTGCGGTTCTGCAGAGGAAGCTGCTGAATCGCTTTCTCCGTGATGTATTTGTCTACCTGCGACTTCACCGTTTCGATTTGGGGTGCCGGCGCCTTCACTTCGATCTCCACTGACACCGCGGAGACGACCGGCATCTGGTAATCGAGCTTCAACGCGGATCCGGCGTTCACAATGATCGCCACGGGGCCGATCGTTGCCGATCCAGTGTGCTGGACGGTGAGCTGGTACGTGCCTGGAGTCATGTTCGCGATACGATACCGGCCGTCTCGGTCCGTGGTGGCCGTCGCGGCGGTGACGCGGTCGACCGGCTTCAGCGTGATCGTCGCTCCCGGCAGCGGAGCGCCATGATCATCCGTGACCTTGCCGACGATTTCACCTGTGGTGGTGAACTGAGCTGCCACCGGAATCGCGGCGAGTATCAGCAAAAGAGAAGCGACGAGCAGGCCGATTCGTTTCATTGAACAATCTCCTTCTTTTCGTTCGTGGCAATACTGGGAATGGTAATGATGTCGCCCGAGACGCGCAGCGAATTGACAGACTCGATGTACTCTACGGGACCGTCCCTCTGCAAGCAGCTCAAGATCAATGACGTTTGGCTCGAGGTGATCGGCATCCTCGCGAACGATCCGGCATCGGTATCTTGAACATCATGCTGGCCTCCGTTCTGGAGCACGCGTGAGATCGGCGTGCGGCGGGCGATCGGAGCGCGCCGTACCGACATCCGTTCGCAGTTTGTCATCGAATCGTTTGCGATCAGTCTCATCGCCGGAATCTCCGGAATTATCATCGGCATCGTGCTGAGGTACGAATGAAGAGTTTGCGGTTTGCAGTTGGCGGTCTGCTTCTTGCGGCGAGCGCATTCGCCGCCAGTCTCACGATTCCTCCCATTCACTACCGGCATCGCACGTTGTCGAACGGACTCGACGTGTACAGCGCCGAGGATCATGCAACGCCGACGGTGTCGATCCAGGTGTGGTATCGGGTCGGATCGAAAGACGATCCGCAGCATCGCAGCGGCTTCGCACATCTCTTCGAGCACATGATGTTCAAGAGCACCGCGCACATGAAGGCGGAGATGATGGACCGCCTCACCGAAGATGTCGGGGGATTCAACAACGCAACGACCTTCGACGACGCGACGCCGTATTACGAAGTGGTTCCGTCGAATTACCTCGAGACGCTGCTGTGGGCGGAGGCGGATCGCATGGGATCGCTCAACGTCGACGAGGCGAATTTCAAGTCGGAGCGCGATGTGGTGAAGGAGGAGTATCGCTATCGCATCCTCGCTCCGCCGTACGGCCGCTTCTACTACGCGATCACGAAGCACTCATTCGCGAAGCATCCGTACAAGCGGCCGGGCATCGGATCGATCGAGGACCTCGACGCGTCGACGCTGGAAGACGTTCGACGATTTCACGATACGTATTACCGTCCCGACAACGCCGATCTGATCGTCGTCGGTGACTTCGATCCGGCGCAGCTCGATGCGTGGGTCGATCAGTATTTCGGTCCGATCGCGAAACCGTCGAGATCGATTCCGCGCGTCGAGACGAAGGAACCGTCGCGTCCCGCCACGAAACGCGTCGTCGAGCATGGACCGAATGTGCCGTTACCTGCGGTCGCGATCACGTGGCTTACGCCACCGGCGTCGAGCTCCGATGCCGCAGCGCTGAATGTCGCCGCCGCGATCCTGGGAAAAGGGGAGTCGTCGCGTCTGTATCAGTCGCTCGTCTACAAGAAGCAGGTCGCGCAGGAGATCGAAGCCGACGCTGACCTGAAAGAGGACGTCGGCCTCTTCGGCGTCCTGGCGATCATGGCCACGGGACATGATGCGAAGGAGGGCGAGCAGGAGCTTCGCGCACAACTCAAGTCGCTCGCGGAGAAGCGGGTCAAGGCGTCGGAGCTGACGAAAGCGAAGAATCTTCTGCTGACCGATGCGCTCAAAGAGCGGGAGACGAACAACGGGAAAGCATTTGCGATCGGCCAGGCCATCGTGCTTACGCGCAACGCCGAGGAGGTGAATCGCGGGCTCGAGAAGTTGCAGGCCGTCACCGCGGCGGACGTCCAGCGCGTCATGCGCAAGTACGTGCAGGATGCAAAGTCGGTCGTGATCGCATACGAAGGTGGTGCGAAGTGAAGCGCTCACTCATTACGCTGCTATTCGTCGCTGTCATCGCCAGCGCGCAACAGGTCACGCCGCCAGCTCCGGCCCCGCCGCGGCAGCCGCACATCCCGCAGCCTGTCGAGAAAACGCTGGCGAATGGACTGCGCGTGATCGTCGTCGGCAAACACGATGTGCCGCTCGTTTCGGCCCGGTTGATGGTCAAGACGGGAGCCGAGCGCGATCCGTCGCAGCTCGCGGGCGTTGCGCAATTCACCGCTTCGCTGTTGACGAAAGGCACGAAAACCCGATCGGCTGAGGAGATCGCGCGCGGCGTCGAAGCCCTTGGCGCCACGATCGAGAGCGATGCGGCATTCGACGAGTCGTGGGTCAACGTCAGTGTGATGTCGCCGAATCTCGGAAAGGCGTTGGACTACGTCAGCGACGTCACGCGGAACCCTTCGTTCAAGGCCGATGAGATCGAGCGGTTGCGCCAGCAGGCCATCGATGCGCTGCGCGTGTCGATGCAACAGCCGCTGTCGCTGGCGCGATTCGTCGCGGCGCGCGTCGTGTATGTCGAATCGCCGTACGGCCATAACGTCGGCGGTACGGTCGAGTCGCTCGGAAAAATTCAGCGCGACGCGATCGTCAACTTCCACAATCAGTACTACCGCCCGGAAAATTCTGTTCTCGTAGTCGCCGGCGATGTAAGAGCCGACGACGTGTTCGCATTCGCAGAGAAGCTGTTCGGCACGTGGAAGAGTGGAGCGCCGCCGCCCTCGGCGGCGTCGCCCGCCGGCGCGGGCGCCGGCGCTCCACAGAATCGCGTCCTCGTCATCGATATGCCCGATGCCGGCCAGGCTGCGGTGGTGGTGACGCGCAAAGGCATCCGCCGCAACGATCCTCTCTATTTCCAGGCCATCGTCGCCAACTCCGTCCTCGGCGGAGGCTATTCGGCGCGGTTGAATGAAGAGATCCGGGTGAAGCGCGGCCTGAGCTATGGTGCGAGCAGCCAGTTCGAGCTGCGACGCGACGTCGGTCCATTCATGGCCACGACGCAGACGAAGAATGAATCAGCGGCCGAAGTGGCCGGCATCATCGTCGATCAGATGAATCGGCTCTCGACAGGCGATCTGCCCGAGACGGAGCTGACGCCGCGGAGAGCGGTGCTCATCGGCAACTTCGGCCGGTCGCTCGAGACGAGCGCCGGACTGGTCGATCGCATCTCGTTTCTTGCGCTGCACGGCCTCTCGCTCGACGAGATCAATCGCTATATCAGCGGCGTGCAGGCGATCACTCCGCAACAGGTCCGCGAGTTCGCCGGCGCAAACCTCGGCGCCGCGGCTGCGAGCGTGGTAATCGTCGGCGACGCGAAGAAGTTTCTCGACGCGCTGAAGCAGCGCTTCGGAAACGTCGAGGTGATCCCGGTCGCAGAGCTCGATCTGAATCTGGCGGCGCTGCGCAAGAAACCGGTGTCATCGTAGGTTGCGCAACGCCTCTTGGCGCCGAATACCGTTTTACGCAGCGTGATACATTGCCGTATTAGGCAGACTGAGGAGACGCCCGTGAACGTTGCGGAGATCCGGAGCCTCTTCGCGTACAACCACTGGGCGAACCGACGCCTTCTTTCGGCAGCGCGGCATCTTTCGCCTGAAGACTTCATACGCGATCTTCAGTCCAGTCATTCGTCGGTCAGAGGGACATTTGTTCACATCATTGGCGGTCACTGGGTCTGGTTGCGGCTCTGGTCGGGCGAGCCATCCAAGCAGATCGTGGCACGGTGCGATGCGCTGTGGGACCCAGAGAAGTTTTCTGATATTGCCAGTCTCGAAGCGGCTCACGCGTCGCTTGAAGATGATCAGATCTCTTTCATCGAAAAACTCACTGATGAGCGTGTGAACGCGCGTCGCAGTTTCGAAAACTTCCAAGGTAAGCGATGGGAGCTTTCGCTCAGCGAAATGATGCACCACGTGGTGAATCACTCAACGTACCACCGTGGCCAGGTTGTCACCCTTCTTCGTCAACTCGGCGCGGTTTCGCCAGGCACCGACCTTTCGACATTTCTCATCGAAGGGCCGGCTGCCTAACTAACTCCACGGGCAGCGCGCATCTGAGCGCGTGCTACGTTAGCCAGACGAGAAATGCATTTCCGTATCGTTGACCTCACCCTCCGAGCGGTCGGACTTGCTGAATGGGACGGCCGCCTTGCTTCGGGACGGTTTCCGCAACCGGACCCACGACTGGCAGGATCTCGACTGGGCTCGGCAAGAGGTCCTTGAATCATTGAACGAGGGCAGGATCAGCCGCGTGGCTGTTGACGAATCGACCTCCGTGGTCGGATGGATTGGCGGTATTCCGATGTATTCCGGCCATGTCTGGGAAATACACCCGCTGGTTGTCGCGGCACAGCATCGGCGCCAAGGTGTCGGCCGGGCACTGATTCGGGACCTCGAAAATATCGTGCGCCGGAAGGGCGCGCTTACACTGTGGGCGGGGAGTGACGACGAGAACAACGAGACCAGCTTAAGCGCCGTTGACCTTTACGCTGACCTCCCGAGCGCCATTCGAAACGTTCGGAACTTCAAGGGACACCCGTACGAGTTCTATATCCGAGTCGGTTTCAAAATTGTCGGCCTCATGCCCGACGCGAACGGAGTTGGGAAGCCCGACATTTTTCTCGCCAAACGCGTGACAAACACTGGCTAATTGCCGCGTAGCAGCCGAAGCAGCGCTTCGGAAACATCGAGGTGATCCCGGTCGCGGAACTCGATTGAATCTGGCGGCGCTGCACAAGAAACCGGCGTCATCGTGAGCCGACGACTCGAAACTCAATTTCCATAGTTGGCGGTAGAGCTCTGCGGGTGGCCGTCACTCCCCCCTTAAAGAAAAACGTTCAGGTTTAAGTCAGGAATCGAGTCCCAGTCTGGGAGGGCCTTGGTCGAGGCTTTTGTGTTTTCACAACAGGAGGACGCGATGACCCGTTGGCATCTGACACGGCTTCTGATTTCCACCGTTCTTTTGTCCGGACTGATCGCTGTGGCGGCAGTGCAGGGGTGTCGTCCCAAGCCGAGCTTTCCGGAGGGTGGGCGGCCCCGTCCCACCGGCGGCGTCGTGAATGGCAGCCTCTATTACGTCGCGCCGCTCACGAGCGACGACGTCATCAAGAAGACGCTGTTCATCTTCCTTCCCGATATCGACGTATACCTTCACAACGCATCCACCGGCGTCGACAGCGCAACCGTGACGACCGATCGATACGGCCGTTATTTTTTTCCGCATCAGTCGCCGGGCACCTACGAGTTGCGGTGGAAGGCGCAGCGCGGCTGGCCGGCGGGCAGTCATCCCGACCCGATCGTCGTCACCAGCGGACCAAAGTTTCCCGTTTCGGCAACCATCCGCGCGGACAGTGGCGTTGTCTTCGGACGAGTGACACTGGCTGACGGCGGGTCACCGTGGTCTTACGACGAGCTGTTCGCCATCAACCACACCGCGACGGTGACAATCCTGAACGCAGCGCGTACCGCGACGCTCGCCGGACCCGTCCATACGAATGTCGAGGGCCTCTATGCGGTAGCGGGCCTTCCACGTGGATCTCCCGTCAGCATTCGGGCGCAGAGCGAAGCCTCGACTGTGACGCGAGCAGTCCCCGCGTCGAGCATTTCGTTCGGCAACTCCGTGAGTCGAACAGACGTGCAGTTGGCCAACGCGCGACCGGAGATCGTCTCCATCTTTCCTCAGGTCGGCGGCGTCCTGGTGAAGACCGCCGCGCCGGGCGACACCATCTCGCTGATGACAGTGACTCGGGACGTGAACGCAGATCCGTTGACTTATCAATGGATGGTCACGCCGGGCAACGGTTCGCTGACGCCGGCCGGCGCATCGGCCAACTGGAAACTTCCGAGTCTGCCCGGACGGCACTCCGCGTATCTCCAGGTCAAGGATGGGAAAGGCGGTTATGCCAGGCAGCGCATCGATTTCGTCACGAACAGAACCGATGCGACGTTCTCGGGTCGCGCGGTGGACAAGGGCACAGGTGCTTCCATCGCAGGAGCGACTGTCGTGGTCAACGGCAAGTCGACGACGACCGATGGAAACGGTTTCTTCCGCGTGCAAACACCGCTCAAGGATCGTTACGTCATGAACATCGCGCCGCAGGGCTACGCGCTCTTTTCCCGCGTGGTGGACTCGGATGCGACGGGGCAAACGTGGAGGTTAGTGAAGGCGCAATCGCAAACGGTCGATCCCACGATGCCGATCACCATTGTGGACCGTCGTCCCGAGCTCGAGCGGAAAAAATTGAAGGGCGTACGCATCAACGTGCCGGCGAACTCGCTCGTCGGACCGACGGGCATGGCGCCGACCGGCATGCTCACCGCGTACGTGGCGACGCTGGATACCTCGGATGCCGAGGCCCCGGGCGACTGGGGCGCTTTGCTGGCGGGGAATGAAACCAACCTGCTCTCCTACGGTGCAGCGTTCGTCGAGTTCCGCGATGCCGGGGGAGCGGTGTACAACCTCGCTCCCGGCAAACTGGCTGACGTGGAGGTCTTCGCCCCGCCGAAGATGCTCGCCGGTGCGCCGCCAAACCTGAAGCTCTGGTCCTACGATGAAACGGACGGGTACTGGAAGCAGTCCGGTAACTCCACATTCTCGGCGGTCAACGGAAGCTTCGCCGGTCAGGTGAGACACTTCTCGACGATCAACACCGATCTGGAGAAGAACAACGCCGCCTGCCTGAAGGTGCTGATCTATCCCCCGATTCCGACGGGAGTGAAGTTGAGGGTGACCGATCCCACCGGGGCGGTCTTTTCGCAAGCGTTCGAATTCGTGTTGGATGCCGGTATCAATGCGGTCTACCGTCTGCCGGCGAATACCGACGTGCGTCTGGAGCTCTTCAACGCCGACGGCACCGCGTACGCCGATCCGGTCTTACTCGAGGAGCAGCCTGGTGTGCCTCTCGCGGCAAACATCGTGAACACCGGCCCTCCGATTCCTCCCGGCTCGACGCTCTGGCCGCCGGAGCCCTACGAAACATGCAAGCTGGTCATCCTGCGCGAAGCGGCCGAGCCGACGGCCAATGCGTTTCTCGCGTTCAAGGGGTTAGGAACGGACGCACAGGCGCAGGCGTATTACAACGTCGTCGATCCAGACGAAAACAGCGACGGGAAGGGCGAGCGCACAACCCTCGGCGACTGGTGGGCCAAGAATGGTTTCGTCTTCGATTCCAACGGAATCCCGACCAACGCCGTCCGCACGTCTTACCTGAACTTCAACGATCTTGGTTCGGGGCGGGACATGTATTTTCGGCAGAATCCGGACGGCACGGCCGCGGCGTATGTGACCAACTACGGTCTGTTCAATCAGGACGCCGGAAACGCCGACCTCGCGGAAAGCCGCAACACGCCGGGAGCGACGGTCTGCATGGAATACGGCCCTGTGTTCGGCCAGGGGGCGACGCGCATCGTGAAGTTCTTCGTGTTCGCGGGCAACGGCGGGGGAGCGAATGCGACGCGCCAGACGGGAGCGGATCTCGATGGATTCGGCGTCAAGTTCGTGCCGAACCTCTGTCTCAATTGCCACGGTGGCAATTACAATCCGGCGAATCCAGCCGCGCCGACGTTCGCCGAGACCAATATGGGCGCGAGCTTCCGCGAGCTCGACACCGCAACCTATAAGTTCCCGGGGTTCCGACTCGCGCCGAACGCGACGGAAAAGGCGGCATTCCATCAGCAGAACACGATCGTGAAAGGCCTCAACGCCGGCGACACCATCGCGATTCAGCCGATCAAGGACCTCATCACGGGATGGTATGCCGGTGGCACCGACGATCAGGACAACAGCTACACACCGCCGGGGTGGGTGGGTGCGCCGCAGCAGAATCTGTATCGCGATCTCATCAGACATAGTTGTCGCACGTGTCACGTGGCGCAAGATGCCGACACCTCGAACTTCGGCATCGGGTGGATCACGTACGATCAATTGAAGCAGCGCCATGGACTCCTGCAGTACTTTGTACTTTGCGATGGCCGCTTCATGCCCCACGCGGTGACGACGTATCGCAACTTCTGGCTCAGCGCGTCACCACACCAGCCCGCCGTGCTGCGTGATTTCAGCAACGGGGCCGGCTGGCCGGCTCTCGGCGTTTGTCAGTGACCGAGGCAGGACCCGCACAGCGCGGCCGGACTCGGTCCGGCCGCGTCGTGTACTGACTCTCGCGACCAGAGGAAACCGCGTCTCCGTCGTGCCGTATTTGATGAACATGACGAGCGACGCATCGACACTCGAATCGCGAGCCGTACAACCGGCTGATGATCGCGTCGCGGCCCGCCTGCGCGGATTCGGACCGCTCGGACTCTTCGCGATTCTCGTCATCTTCGCGGGCAATCTGGTCGTTATCCCTCTCAGCGCTCTTCTGGTGCTGGCGTGGGCTTATCGTTCGCGTACGCCGTGGCGCGAGATCGGCTACGTGCGACCCGAGAGCTGGACCGGCCGTGTGGCCGTCGGCATCGCGTTCGGCATCGCGCTCAAATTTCTGATGAAGACGATCGTTATGCCGCTTCTCGGCGCTGATGCGATCAATCACGCGTACCACTACCTGGCAGGCAACCGCGCCGCACTTCCGGGCATGCTGTACGCCGTGATTGTCGGCGCAGGCTTCGGAGAAGAAACCGTATTCCGAGGGTACATGTTCGAGCGCCTCGGAAAACTTTTCGGATCGGGCGTGTGGGCCAGGACATCAATCGTGCTGCTCACCGCCGCGTTTTTTGGACTGGTCCACTACCCTGTCCAGGGGATCGCCGGCGTCGAACAGGCCACAATCGTCGGACTCGTGTTCGGAACGATCTTCGCGGTCACGGGCCGGATCTGGATGCTGATGTGTGCGCACGCTGCGTTCGATCTGACCGCGCTCGCGATCATCTACTGGAATCTCGAATCGGATGTCGCTCACCTCGTCTTCAAGTAGCGCCCGGTCGTGAGATAGACAGCGAAGCTGCCCAGCCAGTGTCCGCCCTCATAGTGCTCGCCGGTGACGGACGCGAGCCCGGCTTCGCGGTGCTTCTCTGCGATCGCGCGTAGCGTCTTCACTCGCGGATCGTCCATCGGAAGACCTGAGATGATCCCTTCGAGCATCCAGGCGCGGCTGAGATTCAAGCCGTCGAGATGCGCGAGCTTCGGGTCGCTCGGGTCCGTGACCACCGCGGGTTCGAGACTGATGCGCGGGAGGAACTTCCTCAGCCACGCCGCGTAATCCGATTTCGGAAGCACGCGGCGCATGAGGTCTGCTTCCGCGATGCACGGCGAGAGAAAGTCCTCGCCGGACGGTTCGTAGTTGAGCGGGCAGTTGCGATCATGAAGAAAAAACGCACGGCTCCGCTCGCGTACCAGTTGCGCCAGTTGCACGTCGTTTGTCGAATCCAGAATGAGTCCGAACGCGAACGCGGACTGGTTGTGCTCGCCGATTCGAATCGGATGGGACAGCTTCGGCAGCCATGTTTTCAATCGATCCGCCACCGCGGCTTCGAGCGGTTGCAACGTGTTCGCGAGTGAAGGATTCCACTCTCGCAGCTCCGCGCCGAGCTGAAGTAACCAGGCCAGTCCGTATGGACGCTCGAAGCTCGCCCGACCCTCTCCGCGCAGATACGTCACCTCCTGTGCGATGTTCTCCGGCGTGATGCTCTGCTGCAGCGCCTCGCGCGCTTTCGCTGTGAACAACGCGTCTGGAAATGTGCGCGCCAATCGCGCGAGCAACCAGTGACCGTGCACCGACGAGTGCCAGTCGTAGCAACCATAGAACGCCGGCGTCAGTCTCCGCGGCGGTGCAACATCGGCGTCGGAGCTCAGGTTGTGCGAGATCTTGTTCGGATACTCCTTGTGCACGCACGCCAAAGCGAGATTGGCGAAGCGCTCGGCGGCGCGAGCGTCGAACTCTGCCGCTTCGACATGGATCGAGAGCAACGCGATCACGATCGCGAAGAATGAGCGTGACATGGGGCAAAGGATACGCTGCGCAAACTCACGGCGGTGCGTCCTGCGCCACGCACCGCCGGCGCCACCTTTCCGCCGAGTCTGCCCTGCAGAGAGAGGATGTCGAGACCGCGCCTGACAAGCTGCGCAGTCTCGACGGCTTGGGTCCGGCGAGCAAACTCGAAGCGAGGATGCGGTCTCAGGACGAGGTTGGGACTTCGCAGGTCGCCCTGAGCAGCTATATTTGAGCATCAATGTGGAGTTTCAATCGTGGAAAGAAGTATCGCGGAGCGGAGAAAGAGGTATCGCGCAGCCTGGCCACAGGTCGATGAGTTCGGCGCAATACGTGCTTGAATAGAATCAGCGCGAGAGAGAGAGACGTGATTCGCGTTCTGTTGCTGGACCCCGATTTGTGGCGCCATCGCGGCGTCGCCTGCGTCATGACTGATTCGGGCATGATCGAAGTCATCGGCGAGACGGATTACGGCAAGATCCTCTCGCTGACCAGGGCGCCCGACGATCTCAAACCAGACGTTGTGGCTCTCGCCCATCGCCTCGTCATGGAGTACGGCGTCGCGATCATCGCGGTTCTGCGCGATCTTTTCGATCCTTGCTCGGTCCTCGTGTACGGCGATGTCGAGAGCCTGGAAGTGACCGCACAGGTCTTCGCTGCCGGCGCGCGAGGCTACTTCGTTCTCTCCCATCCGCCCGGACTGCTTCCCAAGGCCATCGGCATCGTCAGCACAGGAAAATTCTGGGGCCCGCGTGAAGCAGTAGCCCGAATGGCAGACCGGATCCTGGAGAGTAAAGACGAGGAAGGCGAGTATTCCGCGATGAGCGTCGATGGAGACGAGCGGCGATTACTCCTCCTCCTCAACGAAGGCCTCTCCAACAAAGAAATCGGCCAACGCCTCGGTCTGGCCGAGGCGACGATCAAGGCGCGCTTCAACCGGCTGTACAAGCGGTTTGGCGTTTCCACGCGGCTCCAACTGCTCACCACAGCGATCCGCGAGGGAATCGTTGTTCCATCACAAACCACGAGCGTGTAGC
>DASYUK010000167.1:0-23514 GCA_036001325.1 Thermoanaerobaculia bacterium | reverse complement strand
TCGCAGGAAGCATCTGACGAACATGCGCGCGTCGACGTCCGACATCGCCGTACAGCTCGCGCCGGCGCGAACGATGACGCTCGAGCAGTGCCTGGAGTGGATCAACGACGACGAGCTGGTGGAAGTGACGCCGGAGTCGATCCGCATCCGCAAGCGCATCCTGGATCACTCGCAGCGCGAAGCGGCGGCGAAACGGGCGCAGAAGGCGGCGGTGTAACTCGACATATCGCACCACTGGTGCAAGGTAACGACGCGGCGCCAAGCGGAGGATTGACCGACGAACTTTCAGTCTCGATTGCATTTGCACGAGTGCAAAGGTGCGCGAGCGTTTTTCATTTTGGGCAGACGAATTTCTCGTCGCCTGAATCACGTTGTACGATTTACGTAATGAGCGACTTCACGGTTGAGATCGAGCGCGAAGACGACGGTCGCTGGATCAGCGAAGTGACCGATTTGCCCGGTGTACTCGTGTACGGCGCTACTCGCGACGAAGCTGTCGCGAGGGCCAAGGCCTTGGCATTCCGAGTGCTCGCCGATCGGCTCGAACACGGCGAAGACATCCCAGAGATCCACGGTGTTTTCGCCGTGCATGAATGAATTGGCCAGCATCTAAGGCCAATCGTGGCGCAAACAGCGCGTGGCTGTTGTTATCATCCGTTGCGCTATTCCTCATGCTCCATTTCGGTGTCGTAAAACCTGAAGAGCGCTACCTGGCGGCGAAGTTCGGCGATACCTACGACAACTATCGCAGACTGGTGAGAGGCTGGATCTAAGGCTCCCGACCTTGGCGGCCGTGTGATGACGACGAAACCGATTGCCCGCAATCTGCGCGACGCGGTCAACGAAGCTACGCTCTGGCTGAACACGATCTCGGAAGAAGAGAGCGCCCACGCAACCGCGCCGGGAAAGTGGTCGCGCAAGGAGATCATCGGCCATCTGATCGACTCGGCGTCGAACAATCATCAGCGCTTCGTCCGCGGACAACTCTCCAAGCATTACCACTCCGCGCGATACACGCAGGATGAGTGGGTCTCGCTGCAGCGCTATCGCGACGCAGAATGGTCGTCGCTTGTCACGCTCTGGCGAGAATTCAACCTCCATCTCGCGCGCGTCATCGAGCCGACGCCGGATGATGTCGCCGAGCGACATCGCATCCAGCTCTTCGACTCGGATGAAGCGCAATCGCTCGGATGGTGGATGAACGACTACGTCGGGCATTTGAAGCACCATCTCGGCCAGCTCGTCACTTGAGCTTCGGGTGTATCATGCCGCATTCCCCAATCATGGAGCCTTCGGATGCCGAACCGCATCTCTGCTGCGATTACCCTCGCCCTACTCGTGACCGTTCGTACCGAGGCGGTGACTCTGACGGCTCAGCAGATCACGCCGTCGAATGACGGACTCAATCAGGACCTGGCCGACCGTATGTCGTCGACAAGCGGCGGGAAAATCCTCTTCGTTCGCACAAATAACGACACCGTCTACCTCTACGACGGAACGACCGAGCAGAGCTGGCATCCATCCACAGGAAAGGCAGTTCGAACCAGCGCCATGATGCTCGGTCCGGGATCGAGTGCGGGCACGGTGGTCGGCGCCTGGAGACGGGGCGACGGCGAAGCGTGGGTGAGCGTCAACGGCGGCGCCCCGCAACTGGTCGACAAGAACCCGGAGCACTTCTCCATCCGGGACGGCTGTGTGTTCATGGTGCTGCAGACGGGGGCGACGGGCAACCATGCGTTCAAAGTCAACCCGAGCGATGGTTCGTTCATCCAGCTCAGCAGCGTGAACGCCCCCGCAAACAACGGCGTTTTCCGAGTCTTCGCCAGCGGATGCAATCAGGCCGTCTGGTCGTGGCTGAACGGCGGTAGCCCCACCGATCTCTACTACTGGAATGGAACGACGGCAATATTGATCGCCTCTGACATCAACGAGCTGAATGCGAGCTTCGCCGGTGGGAAGCTCGTCTATCCGAAGAAGGTCAGCGGGATCGAACAGGTGTTTCTGATCGACACGAACGTATCGCTGTCGCCGGTGCAATTGTCTGCCGAGACCGACGCGACGAAGATTCTCGCGCGGCCGCAGACCGACGGCCGCCACGTCGCATGGTACCGGTATAACAACGGTGGCGCGGAGATCGTCCTCAACGGCGGGATCGTGTTTCCGATAGGTCCCCTCGCAAAGATCGACAACGAGTGGCCGTACCAGCTCGACCGAGGACAACTGCTTTGGACTAATGCCGCCTCCGGCTCACCGCGCACGTTCTTCTACGACGATGGAACGCAGACGTTCACGAGGCGTCCGCCGCGATTCCGAATCGCAACCTGATCGACCCCGAGAAGGACGTAGAATCCCGCCAGGTAGCTCGACGGTCTCGACTCGGGGTTGCGACCGAAAATGAAAATTCCTATCCTTTCGGAAAGCTCACTTGATCCGGTTCCTGATCTCCTGGAAGTGCGTGGCCTTGACGACGACACCGCCGAGAGTCGAGTCGGTATAACCACCCGCGGTTACGCCGAGCGCAGTGAGAGCCGGGTCGAGCGCGCTGCGCATCTCGGTGACATGAATTGCCCGCACCACCACACCAGCCGACGCTGCGTCTGTGAATCCAGCGGCGACGAGACCGGCAAGCTGACGCACCGCGTTGGCCGCCGTGCGCAATTGCGCAAGGTGGTTCGCCTGCACGGTGATCCCCGCTGTGAGCGGCTCGTTGGCGAAGATGATCGTCGTGGCGATGTCGAAGGCGCTGTCGCCGGAGCTTCCGGACGCGTTCATGCCCCTGACCCAGTATAGATATGAGGTGCCAGCCGCGACCGTCGTGTCCGTGTACGACGTTGCTGCCGTATCGACCTGCGTGACCACCCCGCCGGGAGCGCGCCGGAAGACGCGGTAAGAGGTCGCGCCGGTCGCGGGGTTCCACTCCACCAGGATTGAATTGGCTGTCTGCGCGGTCGCAGCGAAACCGGTCGGAACGGACGGCGCGTTCGTGTATGTGTAACCGCCGGCGAGAAGAGCGCTCTGGAAATCGGGATTCGTCACCACCACGTCGACGGCGCCCGCTGCGTGGGCCGGTGCGGTGGCAGTGATCGTCGTTGCACTGACGACGGTCACGCTCGTCGCGGCCGTGTCGCCGAACGTGACCGTCGCGCCGGTCTGGAAGCCGGTGCCGGTGATCGTCACAGGCGAGTTTCCACCGATGTTTCCGCTGTTCGGCGAGACGCTGGAGACGACCGGCGCCGGCGCGAAGCTCAGCATGTAGAGACCTGTGCTGGTTGCGGCGATGAGGCGCCGTCCGGGCGTCATCGCCAGCGCGTAGATGTATGCGGGCGCTCCGCCGAAGCCGGTGTTCGCGGCGGTCCAGTTCTCGCCACCGTCGACCGAGAACCAATATCCGTTTCCCGCTCCGAGGTGGAGGAGGTTCGGATTTTGTGGATCGACAAGAATCGAGTTGAATTCGGCGCCGCCGGAGAAAGTGGTCGAGACGCCAGCGAGGCCGTTGTTTTTCGGCGCCCAATTGGTGCCACCGTCGACGGTCTTGAAAACGCCCTTGTCCCGCGTCGACGCGTAGATCATGCTCGTGTTCGCGGGATTAACGGCAAGCGACTGAAGCTGTCCGCCGCCGGTGATTTGTGCGCTCGTCCAGGTGGCGCCGCCATCGACCGTCTTCGCAGCGTTCGGCGTGCCGTTGGCTCCCGCGTAGACCGTGGTCGGTGTCGTCGCGGCGGTGGCCAGGGCATTGGCCTCGATCGCGTCGGGCGAGGACGGACCCTGGGCAGTATGCGTCCACGTGTCGCCGCTGTTGATCGACTTGATGATCGTTGATTCGGTCAGCAGATTCGCGGTGTCGAAATTCCCCGCGTAGATGATGCTGGGGTTCGCCGGATCGATCGCCAGCGATCCGAATGCGCCGTTTCCAGTCGCGTCGAGGATCCTTCCCCACATTCCCCCGTTGTCCGGACTTCGCCAAATATCGCCCAGGTTCGTGTTGGCGAAGACTCGCGGCGACGAGACGACCAGCGCGCGAACGCGCGTGCTTCCGGTCGTCGCGTTCGAAAGAACCTGTGGCCAGTTGATGCCACCGTCACTCGACTTGTAGACCGATCCGTTCGCGCCGGCGTACACCAGCGAAGCATTGGCCGGGTCTGCTGCGACTGAAAAGAAGGTGGTGCTTCCAAGACCGCCGACGGAATTCCAGGTCATGGTTCCGAGGAACGTCGTGCTGCCGACGCGCGAGCTCGGACCTTCGGTCGCTCCTTCCACCGCGGTGATGGCAACGTAGTACGTCGTGTTCACCGGCACGTCGGGAATGTTGAACCCGCTGGTGACGCCCGTAATTTTTCGACCGCCGAGAAGTGACGCATAGTTGTCCTTCGTGACTCCCGGCGCGTACGCGACGTACGCGTTGTAGGACGTCGCGCCGAGGACGGAATCCCACCGAACCTGTGTCGTGCCCACTGTCGGAAGCACGATCAGAGGGGGCGCGGGCTGATTCGCGTCCGCGGGCGGAGTGCCCGTCACGCGGAACACGTCGTTGTCGGTCCCGCCGGTCGGAGTCGGACCGAGGAAGGCGATGTATCCGTCCGTGAGCCACGGACGGATGACGTTCGTTGCGGGTGAAGGGTCGATGGTGAACGTCTGTGTTCCGTCGTCATAGAAAAACGTTTGCGGCGCACTGTTAGCGTTCGTCCACAGCAGTTGTCCGCGATTCAGTTGAAAGGGGAATTCGACGGCATCGATCTGGCCGACCGGGCCTGTTGGAAAGACCACGCCGCCGTTCAGCACGATCTGGTTTCCCGCCGCATCGCTGCGGTACCAGGCGATATGACGTCCATCGGTCTGTGGCCTGCGCAGAATGACGGCCGAGTTGGTCTCAGCGGTCAACTGGACCGGTGAAAGCGAGACGTTCGTGTCGATGAGGAAAACCTGATCGATTCCCCCCACTTCTTTCGTATAAAGAAGCTTGCCGCCGACGAAATTCACTGTGAGATCGAGTACGCCGGAGTCCACATTCGTGGATGTGCTTCCGTCCCAATATTTCAATTCGACCGGCGCCGTGCCATTGCTTTTCCATCCCACGACAGCCTTTGTGCATCCGCTGGCGACGACGCGGAATGCGCCGTTGTTTGCAGCCGCGGTGTCGCTGCTGAGTGCCGTGAGGCTGCCGTCCGCTGTGTTGATCTTGAACGCCCGGTTACCGTCCGCGGCAGTCTGCAGAACCATGAAGGCGCACCCATCGACAATCGACACGTGCTCCGGGTTCAGATCGACCAGTTGCGCCGCGCCTCCATTCACGCTGACGTAGCCCTTGCCGCCTCCTCTCCTCCAGCCGCCGACGACCGTTCCTGCCGTCGATCCGGAGCCGAGCATCATCACGGCCGGCTCAACGGCCTGTCCGGTGGTCGGCTGTACGCTCTGCGCGGTCGTTCCGTCGTAGAGGTAGACCGTGTCATTCGTGGTGCGGACAAAAATGATCTTGCCGCCGCTCGTGGAGGTGGTCCGGTTGGACCAGGTCTGATTGCTCGCGTCGTTTGATGGCGTGATCTGTTGAGCGGGCAGCGTTGCCGCGTATCCCGAACCGGCGACGATCAAAACGGCGAAAACAACGATTGCCAGGCGGCTGATCATCGGGACCTCCTCCATAATTATTGGGAAGATCACATCGTACCACCGGCACCATGAATCATATCGTCTCGACGTTCGTTTCCGCCGCGACTCAGGGCGGGAGGATACGCGTGCAATTTCGCTCGAGAGCTCGCCGGACTCGGTCCCGGCGGATTCACCGATGCGGCAGCAGCGGGCGTTCTCGTGAAAGCGGTCCACATCACAGAAATACGGAGTGCGCTTGACGCCGCTCTCGCGCCGCTGGGTCTCGCCGTACAGGGATATACCGATTCGGCTCTGGCCGGCGTGCCGGTCAAAGCGGTTCACTTCCAGGAGATCAGGAATCGCGTCAAGTGAGCTCCTCCTTGCCGGGAAGAAGCGAACGCGATCATCACCGCCTCACGGCTTCGATGTAGAGCGCGGGAATCGTCAGTTGCAGTGGACCGCTCTCATTCAGGCGACGCTCGACTTCTGTGAAGACTTCGCGCTCATCTTTCGGACCGATCGCCACGCGCCAGTCGTCGATGAACCATCTCATGAACGAATGGCGAAGCATGGCGCTGCCGTCGACGAAGTTCAGCGCGAAGTCGCGCCTCACCGTTCGGGCCACGCTGAAGCCGGAGTGGCTCAGAAGTTTGGAGATCGACTCGAGCGTGCCGCGATGACGCTGCTGATGATCGATCGCCGCGACGTGATCGCGAGCGAGCGCGCGCAGGATGTCGTACATCTCCGCCATGTGTCCGGTGATGTTCGTCGTGAGAACGACGCGCGCTTCAGGTCTGGCGACGCGCGCGCACTCGCGCATCACTGCCGGCAGATCGGCGAAGTTGTTGATGCCGAGGTTGGAGGTGATGAGGTCGAAGGAGCGATCGGCAAAGGGCATTGACGCGGCGTCCGCCTCCTTCACCGTCGCGTTGCGTACGCCCAGGGCTTCGATCTTGCGCCGCGCTCGCTCGAGCGCGTCGGTCCAGATGTCTACGCCGATCCATTGCGACGACGCGCCGTGCACTGTGCTAATTCGATCAGCGGGAAGCCGGTGCCGCAGGCGACGTCGAGGCCATCGCGAATCGCTTTTAGTTCGAGACAGTCCAAGAGCAGCGCGCCGAAGCGCGACGCCCACAACGATGTCTCGTCGTGGACCTCCGCCCACCTCGGCGGAATCTGACCGGCCGGCCGCGCCAGATAGTCGGTCACTTCAGATACTGCGAGAACCACTCGACATAGCGATGATCGATGTCGCTCTGGTGAATCGGATCGTCGGGACTGTGTCCCGACACCGGGTACGCGATGAACTTCACCGGAACATTGTTGTCCCTGAGCGCGTGATACATCTGAAACGACTGCGTGACCGGCACGCGCACGTCGCCCATGTCGCTGAGGATCAGCGTCGGCGTCCTGATTTTCGAGGCGTAGGTGATCGGTGACTGATCGATGTACTTCTTCATGTTGTCGCCGACGTATGGCGACCCACCCATCGCATACGCGCGCTGCACGTTCGAGTCGCCCAGGGTGTATTGGTCGAGCCAGTTGTTGACGGCGGCGCCGGCGACCGCCGCCTTGAAGATCGAGTAATGACTGATCATCCAGTTCGTCATGTAGCCGCCGTACGACCATCCGCCGACGACGATCTTGTCTTCGTCGATGAAGCCGCGCTTCTTCACAGCGGTGATGCCGGCCATCACATCGCGACCGGGACCGGCGCCGGCATCGCCGACGATCGCGCGCGTATACGCATTGCCGTAGTTGTCGCTGCCGCGGTAATTCGGCTGAAAGACAACCCACCCCTGCGCCGCGAAGAGCTGCGGCAGCCAGGCGAAGCCGGTCGTCGTCGCCGAACGCGGTCCACCGTGAATGTAGACGACGAGCGGATATTTCTTTGAGGCGTCGAAATCGGGCGGCGTGGTCAACACACCGTCTTCATCGAAACCGTCGTTCTTCCACGTAATCGTTTCGACACGTCCGAGCTGCAGCGACGGGAAGCGATCGTTGTAGTTCGACAGGCGGCGCGGTTTCGCGTCGGGGGAATCCATGGAATACAGCTCGCGGGGCCGATCGGACGTCGAGCCCGTGAAGGCGATCGCGCCGCTGCGCGAGACGTTCGCGTCGATCCAGAAGCCGTTCCACGGCTCGACGCCGCCGAGGTCGAGCTTGCGCGGAGAACCGTCGATCGGCTGGATCCAGTAGGACGTCGTCGTCGCGTTGTGCGCGCCGACGAGGAACGACTTGCCGTCGGGCATCCAGATCGCGCGCACGAGATTGTGATCGATCCCCGTCGTGACATCGCGTCCGGCTCCGCCGCTCACCGGCGCGAGCCAGATGTGCGTTTCGTTCATTCGCTCGCCGCCCAGCGGATGCATGTAGACGATGCTGCGACCGTCCGGCGAGAAGACCGGATGCGACTCTCCCACTTCTGCCGTTGTCACGCGTCGGACTGTTCCGCTGGCGAGATCGACGATGGACACTCGCGAGGTCTGGCCCATTCCTGAACGCGGCCCGGCGAGCTGCGCGATGGCGATCGACTTGCCGTCCGGCGACCAAGATAGCGGCGACGGAACGGGACCGGGCGGATGCGCGATCGGCAGACTCCATTGACCTGACGTGATGCGCTTCGCTGTGCCGCCGGCCGATGGAATCGTCCACACATGCGACGACATCGGCAGCGCGTTGATCAGAAAATCGTCGTCGCCGACTTCGAATGATTTGTTGAACTTGTCCGTGTCCGTCTTCTTCTCCGGTTCATCCGCCGTGACGAACGCGAACGTCGAGCCGTCCGGACTCCACGCGTATTGCTGCACGCTTTGCGGTGCATCGGTGAGGCGACGCGCATCGCCGCCGCGCACGGAAAGGACCCAGATCTGACGCTTCGCGTCTTTCTCCGCGCCGGCCATCGCCAGAAACGCGATCTGCGTTCCATCGGGCGACCATCGCGGCTGCGTGACGCCGCGGCGCTCGAACGTGAGCGGCCGCTGCGTTCCGCCGTCGAGATCAAAGAGTACGAGATCGCTGTCGAAGCGATTCTCCTTTGTATTCGCGCGCGTCACGACGAACGCGATCGACTTCCCGTCCGGTGAAATCTGCGGATCGCTCGGCGTTGTGATTTTGAAACGGTCGGAGAAGGTGAGACGCTCGGCATGCGCGGTGATCGCGAATAGCGCGAGAAGGATGATGATGCGTTTCATTTGCGCTCCTGTCCGACCAACGACCAACGACCAACGACTAATATGGTCTCTGCAACGAATTCGGATTCTCTCCCGCGATCAACGAGATCTCTGACCCCTCTTTTCCCAGCTCCAGGCACTCGAACAGATTTCGCACGAGTTGGCCGAGGCGGTCGCTCTGGAGTTGGGCGGCGACGACGGCGTCGACGAGCTCGCGCCCGATGGCCGCCGCTTCATCGCGCACCTGCATCGCTTCCGGCGGATTGTCGTCTTCGCCGCTGTAGCGGAAGAGGAGATTCCAGAGTCGCTCGGCGGCATCGATCGCGTCCGGCGCATCGACTGACTTCTCCTCCGCATGACGCTGGACGATGATCAGAAGCCGATCGGCGATCCTGCCGGCGTGCGGCAGATCGAGCGGGATGTCGAAATGCGCCATCGCGCGGAAGTATAGTGCTCGACCCCGTGCGCATCCTTCTGTTCTTTCTCATCGCTCTGGCCGTCGCCGCGCCGTTCAACTTCATCGCCATCCGCGCGCTTCTCCGCGTTCATCCGCGCCGAAAAGTTGCCGTGATTGCGGCGGCGGTGATCGGCAATCTCATGTGGCTTTGCTTTCCGCTGCTGCCGACATTGACAGCAGCAGGTCGCGTGACGCGCGCAATCTTTGGGCCTCCATGGTTCGCGTGGACGTGCTTCGCGATCATCTACTCGGCATTCGTTGCCGCGATCGCGATTCTCTGGATGTTGTTCCGGCGAATTCCGTTCCCGATCTTCGCTCGATGGCCGTCGCGCGTCTTTCTCGCGCTGACGATCATCGGCTCGGTCGCCGGTTTCTACGAAGCGATCGTTCCACTTCGCGTCGAGCGCGTCGTGATCTACCTCGATGCTCTTCCGTCTGCCGCGGAAGGCACGCGCATCGCGCTTCTCGCCGATCTACACGTGGGCATCTTCACTCGAGCGTCGCGGTTGCGGCAGTTCTTCGAGACGACTGAGGCGCTCCGACCCGACATCGTCATCCTCGCCGGCGATCTCGTCGATGACGATCCATACTTCACGCCGAAGCTCCTCAGCTCCACTCGCTTTCTCGATCCCCACACACCGCTCCTCGCCGTCCTCGGCAATCACGAGATGTACGGCGATCCTGATCGCGCCATCGCCGCACTGCGAGGAAGCAGAATTCGATTGCTGGTGAACGAAGGCGCAAACGTCGGCGCGCTGTGGATCGCCGGATTGTCGGACTACGCCGCGCAGACGCCGCGTCTGAAACCGAATCTCGCCGGCGGCGCTGGCGCGAAGAGAGACGAGCTTTCCGATCCTCATCGCGCACCAGCCGAAAGCTTTCGACGAGCCGCGGCGAATAAGTCTTCCGCTGACACTTGTCGCGCACACTCACGGCGGCCAACTCGGCATCCGCCCTCTCGGCTGGTCGCTGGCGGGAGTCTTTCTCCCCTATCACATGGGCTGGTATCGACGGGGCGTGTCGCAGCTCTACGTCAACACCGGCACCGGATTCTGGCTCGTGCCCTTCCGCCTCGGCATGACCGGCGAGATCACGTTGATCGAGCTGCACGCTTCATCGACATCAGTTCCTTCTCCCGCCGGGAGAAGGTGCCGCGCAGCGGCGGATGAGGGGCGCCCCTCACCCGGCGCTTCGCGCCACCCTCTCCCGCCGGGAGAGGGAGCTGCTAGCGGCGATTCAGACATGACTGAGCGCCTCGCAGCAGTTCGCCTCGATCTTCAGCGTGGCGAGATCGTCGCCGCGCGTCGGTCCGATGTTCACGATTGCGATCGGCACGCCGCGCTCGCTGGCGCGCTTCACAAATCGGAATCCCGACCAGACCGCGAGCGATGAACCGACGACGAGCAATGCGTCCGCCTCGTCGACGCGGCGCAACGCGTAGCTCACCTTCGCAGCGGGAACCGACTCCCCGAAGAACACGACGGCTGGCTTGAGGATCCCGCCGCAGGCATCGCAGTCGGGAGCTTCGATCCTGCTCTGCGCGAGCCTTTTCTGAATCTCCGTTCGTGGAAACTCCGCGTGGCATGTCAGACAGACGACAACGCGGTTGCGTCCGTGGAGTTGCACGACAGCACGACTGCCCGCCTCCTGATGCAGATCGTCGACGTTCTGCGTAATGAGCTGATGGACTTTGCCGCGCGCCTCCAACTCCGCAAGGGCAACGTGCGCGCGGTTGGGCCGCGCTGCTGCGAAACGCGGCCACGCACGAAAACTTCGCGCCCAGTAGAAGCGCCGCACCTCGGCACTGCGAACGAAAGAGCTGTAGTAGATCGGTTTGTGGCGCGTCCATGCGCCGCCTGGGCTTCGGTAATCGGGAATGCCCGAGTCCGTGCTGCAGCCGGCGCCGGTGAGCACGACGAGGCGTTTCGAGCGACTGATGAACTCCGACAGGGAGCGATGCATCGTCCTAGAATGCCTCAAACATCGGGAGAAAGCATGAAGTGGAACCCCGCGCTCGTTCCTGTCCTCGTCTTATTGGCCGCCTCGACGACCGCGCAAAAGGTACCCGATCCCATCATCGACATGCACCTGCACGCCATTCGCGCCGACGCGAATGGGCCGCCTCCGATGGCGGTCTGCGCTCCGCCGGAAAACTATCCGCCGCTCGATCCAAAAGAGTCATGGCCGAATACGTTCACCGCCTGGGCCAGGAATCCGCCGTGCGCGAATCCCGTGTGGGGTCCGCTCAAGGACGAAGACCGTGATGACGCAGAGCATCGCCATTTTGAAAAGGCGGAACATCTTTGCCGTCACCAGCGGTGGACTCCTCGATCGCTGGCGTGAGTCCGGTGGCGATCGGATCATCCCCGCTCTCGCCTTTCGATTCAGCAGGACGGTTCCCACTCCTGACCAGATGCGCGAGTGGTTCACCGCGCACCGATATGCCGTGCTCGGCGAGGTCACGATTCAGTACGACGGTGTATCACCGAGCGATGAGCGATTCGAGCCGTACCTCGCCGTCGCCGAACAACTCGACGTCCCCGTCGGTATTCACATCGGGACAGGCCCGCCCGGAGCGCCGTATCTGGGCACACCGAATGATCGCGCCCGTCTCCATAGCCCGCTGCTTCTCGAGGACGCGATCGTGCGACATCCGAAGCTGCGCGTCTACATCATGCATGCCGGCTGGCCGATGCTCGACGATCTGCTCGCGATGATGTGGACGTATCCGCAGCTCTATGTCGACACAGGCGTCATCGACTTCGCCCTGCCCCGCCGTGAATTCCATCGCTATCTGCAACGGATCGTCGAAGCAGGATTCGGAAAACGGGTCATATTTCGGATCGGATCAGATGAACTGGCCGGGGGCCATCGAGCGAGCGATCGATTCCATCGAAACGGCGGATTTCCTCTCTGCTCAGCAGAAACGCGACATCCTGTAGCGACTCGCTTCCTGCGCCTCAGCGATGCGGAGATCGCCCGCCACCACGGGAGGTGAGCCTATCCGTGCAGATGCTCGAGCGTATAGACGACCAGCGCCGCGCTGAAGAGGCCGGCGATCGTGGAGAGGATCAGCGCTGCGCGCGGCCGCTCATGCACCTGCGGCAGCAGATCGGAGGCGCCGAGGTATAGAAGGAACCCGGCGAAAAAAGAGAGTTGAAAGGCGAGCACGCGCGGATCGATCTCCAGCACGTTCGCGAGCAGCGCGCCGAGGATTGGAGCGACCGCGTCGATCGCCAGCAATGTCCCGGTGCGGAGCGCGCTGTTGCGGCTGGCCAACATGAACGTGACGGTATTCAAGCCGTCGGCGAAATCGTGGGCGACGACCGCCAGCAGCACGACCACTCCGATCTCCGTCCCCGCCTTGAATCCGACGCCGATCGCCAGGCCGTCGAGAAAGCTGTGAAACGAGAGACCGATCGCGCCGACCAGCCCGACATGATGCTGGTGACCCGGCGCGTCGTGCTGTTTCTCACTGTGGATGATCGTCAACTTCTCGAGGAGAAAAATCCCGACGAAGCCGCAGACGACAGTGACCATCAGGCTGCGGATCTCCGTCGAGGTCGTCTGCGATAACGCGATGATCTCCGGAAGCAGATCGAGAAAGACGACGCCGACGAGCACGCCGGCGGAGAACGCCATGATGTAAAGCAGATACTTCTGATAGCGGAACGCGAACGCACCGCCGGCCAGCGTCATCAGAAACGCAGAGATCGCCCAGACAGCGCTCATGCGTGTCGCAGTTTACAGGGTGGCTAAGCGTTGCCCGGCGGTCGCGCCCGCCCCGAGGCGCATTCCTTCGCCGACTTCATCAGATCGTTGATGTCGAACGGCTTCCGGATGAAGCCCCACACGCGCCGTGCGTCGAATCCTTCGAACGCGCGCTGCGCCGCGCCGGTCATCACGATGACGCGCCGCATGAGCGATGGGCTGTCGCGCTCGATCCGATCGAGCAGCTCGAAGCCGTTCACATTTGGCATCATGAGATCGAGGAAGATGACGGAATACGAGCCGCGCTTCAGATACTCGAACGCCTGCCGGCCATCGGGAGCGCAATCGACGGAGAAACCATCGCGAGTGAGGAGCGTGGAAAAAAAGCCCTGCAGACCCGGATCATCATCGATGACGAGAGCGCTCCACCGACGGCCTGGGGCATCGACACGGGACATCTTGGCTCCGAAAGGACGCGACGGACAATATACGCCCCACGCAGAGAAAATACCCGACGAATATGAAAACGGCGCCCGGAGGCGCCGTTTTCAATGCAAAAAAGCTACAACGACATTTTCACTGGGCGTAAACCCGGACCAGATAGACGCAATCGCCATTTCTCACCGTGGCGATCGACTCTTCGCCGCGCGCCGGTCTGATCACGCTGACCAGTTCCGAAGCGTTCTGAACCACGAATTGAGAGATCGCTGCATCGGGATCATCAGCCTCGATTGTCATCCGGCTCGGCTCGCCGTCATGTGAGGAGCGATGCGTGTGCTCGTTGGTCAGCTCACGCGCTTCGATCGTGTATTTGCACATCGAGCCTCCCGCGACTACGGATCTGCTTCTCTCCGCACCAAAAAGAGCAATAGTTACGCCAGACGCGACAAGGTCAGCGCGGCGATTTCGGGAACGCGACGACGTTGGTAGCACCATTCTGGTCTTCGTCGCGCATCGCCACTGCGGCGATGAGATCGCCGAGCTCGTCGATGTCGAACGGCTTGCGCAGAATGGAATGCACGACCGTGCCGTCGAGTCGTCGCAGCATCGCCGAGTCGCCGGCGCTGATCACGATCACCGCGGGACGTTTTCCGCGAAGATTGCGCACGTATTCGACGACGCCGAAACCGTCGACGACCGGCATCATCAGATCGACGACGACCACGGTGTAGGCCGTCTGCTCGAGCCTGGCGATGGCGTCCGCGCCGTTGTAGGCGGTGTCGACGCGCAGACCAGCGCGATCGACGATCTTCGCGACCAGCGCACGAATCGCCGGCTCGTCATCAACCACCAACACCCGGACCTCAGAGCTCATGTGGCTTCGCGTCATGCAAAAATCATGCGGGAGAAGGATTTAGCGTCGGAAATGGCACCGCTGTTGCCGCTCCCGACGACGAATGAAGCGCGTGATCCTTACCGTTGCCATTCTTCTCGCCGCGTGCGCCAACCGTGAAGAGAGCATCGGCAACGCAGATCGCGGGAAACAACTGATCGAGCAGTACGGCTGCCAGTCGTGTCATGTTGTTCCGGGCGTGAAAGGACCGAAGGGCGTCGTGGGTCCCTCGCTCGATAAGATGGCGGTGCGCACGTTCATCGGCGGGAAAGTCCAGAACACGTCGCAGAACATGACGCAGTGGCTACAGAACCCTCAGGCCTTCGATCCCGGCAACGCAATGCCGAACCTCGGCGTCACACCGGTGGATGCGCGCGACATCACCGCCTACTTGTTTACGTTGAAATGATCGCAGCGCTGCTTTTGGCTTTTGTACGTGGCCACGGGCCGCGGCAACTCGATCGTCGTCGTCGATCCGATGTTGCCGCACGTGCTGAAACGCATCGCCGTCGGCTCGTGACCGTGGTATATGGCCATGACTCCGGACGGGCGCAAGCTGTATGTCGCCAATAATCTATCGAACGATGTCTCGGTGATCGACACGGCCAACGATCGAGTAGTGAAGACGATTCGAGTCGGTGATGGGCCGTGGGGCATCGCCGTTGCAACCGGTCCGGCCGCGCCGTGACGTTTTACGTTCAGAAATCTCTCGCGCATGGTCCGATCCGATTTGGCGTCTCCCTGCGGCAGACGCTCGAGGACATCGACAGCGATGCCGCTCTGAGCACGGGGCCATCGGGGGAGTTTCTCCGCCGTCGCAGCGGCGGCTTCTACTTCGCCGACGCCCGCAGCATCAACGCCCCTTCGCTGCCGGAGTCGCCGACGATCGCGAGAACGCCGTTCTGGACGTCGCTCCGCGGCGAAGGGCGACGCAGCGCCGCATATCTCGCGTCCATCGCGCTCGGCGCGATCTTCGCTCTTCTCGGCATCGCCGTTCTGATCCGAAAAGGTCGCGCCGGATGGGTCGAAGTGATTCTCGGCGCAATCATGATCGGCGTGCCGATCGTGCTCACTGCGCAGAAGCGGCGGCAGATCCGGATGGAGGAAGAGAGAGTGCGCGCCGAGCGCGAAGAGCGCGAACGCCGACACCGCGCGATGCTCGAGGCCTATGTGTCGGCGCTGCAGCGGCTGCGCGAGAATCCGTCGGAAGAAACTCTCGACGTCGCGACGCGCGAACGTGAAGCCCTCGAGCTTCCTTACGAGCTCTGGTCTCCGCTGGCGAAGCGCACCGTCCTGCAAATCGGATTCGAGGCGCTGGCGCGCCTGACTCCCCAGCGTGCGAGAGAGGTTTCCGATTTCATGTCGCACGCGTCCGAAGCGGTGGGCCTGTCCGCCGCGGACGAAGTGGAGACGAAGCTCGATCTCTATCGCGTGCTCGTCTGGCACCTTCTCGCAGACGATCTTCTGGGCAAGGCGCAGGCGGAACAACTCAAGCTGTTTCGCAAGGGCTTCGACATCTGGGATCGCGATGCGCCGGTCGAGACGCAGGCCATCGAGGAGTTCCACCTGTTGCGCGGCCTGAAGAGCAGCAGCGTTCCGCGAAAGCAGTGCGGGATCCGCCTGCAGTTTCGCGAGTATTGCGTCCACAGCTCACGCGCGACGTTGCTCAGCGACAAGCGCGTGCCGCGCGGAACGGGCTCGCTCTTCGTGACGAACAAGCGCGTTCTGATCGACATGAAGAAGCCGATCGATATCCCGCTCGCGCAGATCGACGACCTCGAAGTCAACATCGACGCCAATCTGCTGACGATCCGCGCCGCCCGTCCCGAAAAGCCGGTGATTGTCCAGGTGGAGCAGCCGATCTACACCGCGGCGCTCATCGATCTGGCGACGTCGATCGATGAGAGGCCAAGAGGCTTCGCATAGTGGGTCGTCGGTCGTAGGTCGCGGGTATCGGGGGCCTCGGCGTTTCTGCGATGCCGCCCCCGGTACCTACGACCTATGAACCACGACCGGTTCGTGACGCAACTCACTTACACGGCGAGACTTCGGGCCTATCTTTAAAGCTCGTCCAATGCGGTTCCTACGGAAGTTGATCGCGTTCGCTCTGTACGCGGCGGTCCTGCTGCCTGGTTCGGACTATCGCCTCAACGCCTGGATGAAGGCGGTGGAGGTGACGTCGACGGCGCTCGACCGCACGCTGCGCCGCCGGAAGTCGTCGATCGAGAACGATCGCTTCGCGCGATTCGTCAAGTTGATGCACGATCTCGACGGCGATCACGATTACACGTGGCGCGGCCACGTCTAACGCGCTTCTTCATCCCTCATCAACAGAAGATCCGTGGACGGCGGTGTCCCGCCCACCTGGCGCATCATCGTCGTGAGCTGTCCGCGATGGTATGTGGAGTGATTGACGACGTGCATGAACATGTCGCTGAGCAGGTAGGTCCACTCCTGACCGCGAAAGTTCCGATAGGTGATCTGTTTCGCGAGCGATTCATCCGTCAGACCGGCGACGAATCCGGCGCGCTCGCGTTCGATCTCGCGTAGATTCGAAACCAGACTCTCCAATGTCGCGTCAGTCGCCCAGGCCGGCATCGCCGTCGGGCTCTCCCCTTTGCACCGGCGCACGTAAACCCACTCGGCGGCAATGATATGCGCCAGCGTGTCGCGAATTGACGAGAAGCTCGACTCGATTCGCCGCGTGAACTGATCGCGATCGAGCTTGCCGATCGCATCGACTATCTTCCGATTGCCCCATTCGTCGTAGGCGATGAGCTTTTTCACGTCGTCGACGTTCATACCACGACGAATTGTCTGATAATTTCTGGCGGAGCTGAAACGATGAGAACGATCGTCGGCTCGATCGAAGCGGAATACCGGCGCTACAAGAAATATGCGGAGGGGGCCATGCGGCAGCTCAACGACGATCAGCTCGCGGAGGCGCCCGCCGACAGCAATTCTGTCGCGACGATCGTCTGGCATATCGCCGGGAATCTGAAGTCGCGCTTCACCGACTTTCTGACGAGCGATGGTGAAAAACCGTGGCGCGATCGCGAGTCGGAGTTTCTGCAACGACGCGTGACGCATGCCGAGATGCTCGCGAGATGGGAGAGCGGATGGCAGACACTCTTCGATGCCCTCCGTGATCTCGACGATGGACAGCTCGCGCGAGATGTGACGATCAGAGGCGTGCCGCTGTCGGTGCTCGAAGCCCTTCATCGATCGCTCGCACACACGGCCTTTCATGTAGGCCAGATCGTCTTCCTGGCGAAGTCGCTTCGCGGCACGCAGTGGGAGTTCCTCACCATCCCGCCGAAGGTGTAGCGGCGCACTTCAGTGCGCCGGCGCGCTGAAGCGCGCCGCTACACTATTTGTACATCGCCGCGTACCCCAACCTCTGCTTCACGATGTCGCGCGGATACGACATCGTCACATGCGTGCCCTTCCGCGTGAGCTCGGCGTTGATGCCCGCCCAGTACGCCGGAAGGTTCAGTTTCTTGTAGCGCTCGACGACTTCATCGCGGATCTTCGCATCGAAGCGGACGGCGTAGCGATCGACCATCGCCTTGGCCGCGGCGTAATCGCCTTCCGCTTTGATGCGCATGATCTCCGCGAGCAGCATCCCGACCCCTTGACGCATCTTCTGGAAATCGATCACGTGCATGAATGTCTTGCCGTCGCGCTGTACGCGCTCGATCGAGCCCGGCACCTTGTCCATGATGTATTCGACGATGAGCTGCCGGTCGCGCTGGTGATCTTCCTCGATCGTGTCGCCTTTCGGAATCGCGCGCAACTGAATGACCGGCTGCCGTGCCGCGGAGTAGTACATCGCCTTGGCCACGTCGTCGCTTTTCACGAGTCCGAGCTCGCGCAGCTTCGGATCCCACGCGTTCCACAGCGCCATCAGATCGGCGCGCCCTTCCTCGAGTGTGGAGTAGTACTCCTTCAGATACGTCGCCGGGTCGCCTGTGAGTCGCGGGCTGAGCTTGCCCGAGCCGTGGCCGATGACTTCGTGAAGCGCCGTGAGCAGATCGTCCGCTTCCTGTCCGTGCTCTCGAGAAATGCGCCGTTCCTCGTCGTCATAGGAGAACTCATCGATCGGCGCATTGCCTCGCGCCTTCGTGAGCGTGCGACTCGAGCCGGTGAAGAAGAAGCTCTTCGTCCCGTACTTCTGATGAATCTCGTCCTCATTCGGCAGGTTGTCGCCCGTGACGGTGACGCTGAAGTCCGCGGTCTCGATCACTGTCTCGATCGCTTTGGCGAGCGGCGGCTTGACGCCCTGCTTCTTGTACTGATCGGCCCACGGGGCGCGATTCTCGAAGTACTGCGCGTTCTCAGCGATCAGCTCCATCATGCGATTGAGCTTTTCGTCGGTGACGGAGACGAAGCTCTGCGCGGTTGCTTTTGCACCGCGCGCATCGCGGTAGACCTCGATGAACCCGTTCGCGAAGTCGACGCGCGGATTGTTGCGCACCCAGAGTGCGCCGAAGTTCAGCCAGTCGCGGAACTCGCCGGTCTGGAAATAGCGGATCAACGCATCGAGGACACGACCCTGCCCCGGCTCGGCGAGAGGCCGCGCCTTGCGCAGATACTTGATCGCCTCGGACAGATACTTCGAGTATTTGCCGCCGACGCGATAGACCTCTTCGACCAGCTCCCCTTTGTCGTTTTTCACGACGCGTGAATTCAGCGGATGCTTCTCCTTGAATTTCTCGAGATCCGCGAGCGTCACCTCGCGACCGTAAAAGTTGTTCGCGCTCGCCTGGATGATGTCCAGACCACTCCGAGGACTCTTGACGGTGAGCTGCGGCTCGAAGTCAGGATCGAAGAGCGAAGGTTTCAAATCGAGCAGCGTTTGCTCGACCTTCTCCAGTGTGGCGCCGGCACTCTTGCCGGCGACCCTTGCTGCCTCTTGCAACTCCTCGAACGTGAGCTCCGGCAGAAACTTCTGCGCCGTCACGTCATTGTGATTCCCATGGCTGGCCCAGAAAAGCTTCGTAAAGTCGACGATCTTCTTCAGAACCGTCGGATCGATGCCATCGGGATGAGCGACGATCATTTCGAGGATGCGCTTCTGCTCGAGGCCGAATCGCGACAACTGGTCGTAGATGATCGGATCGATGGCGATCGACGCGCGCGTCAGCCAATAGGCCAGCTCCTTTTCGCGCGAGGTGAGATCGTTGAAGCTGTCCGCTTCGACTTGCACGAAGCCGGTGTTGCCGACGCGCTCCACGAGCACGTACTTGTCGGCGGCGAGCGCCGGCGCAGTGATCATCAGCATGAGTGCAACGAGCGCCTTTCCGTTCATTCGCATTCCGCGGAGCATAGCAAGCATTACTCTTGCAGCGGACGCGGCCGTGAGTGACATTCGCGTAAAAAGCTGGATCGAGCTGCAGGAAGCGGTCTTCGAAAACTCCTGGCAAAGCGCGATCTCGCGATTTTCGATCGAACTTCGTCTTCCGCGGTGCGCAACGCGCGTCGCACGGCCTGGACACGAGCCTGCAGACCGGCGACTTCGAGGATCACGAGCTGCATCTTCTCAGCAGTTTTCGCAAATACGCGGTCGAGAGCGCGGTTCATGGCGATTGGGTGTGGAACTGGTTGTCGCTCGCGAAGCACCACGGATTGCCTACCCGGCTTCTGGATTGGACCTATTCGCCGTACGTCGCCATGCACTTCGCTACCTACGACGTCCGCTTCTTCGATGAAGACGGCGCGGTCTGGTGCGTCGATTACCGCAAGACGAACGAGATGTTGCCGAAGCCGTTGCGCGCGGTGCTCGAGCAGCACGACGTCAATATTTTCACGACGGAGATGATCAACAGCGTGGCCACGACGCTCGAGGAGTTCGACGCGATGTCGAAGCACGAGTTCGTGTTGTTCTTCGAGGCCCCGTCGCTCGATGAGCGCATCGTCAATCAGTTCGCGCTCTTCTCGCTCCCCTCGAGCGCCACGCTGTCGCTCGAAGATCTTCTGAAGCGACGCGAAGCCGCGTACCGGCGCATCGTGTTCCCGGCGAAATTGAAGTGGGAAGTTCGCGACAAGCTCGACCAGGTCAACATTACCGAGCGCGTGCTCTTTCCGGGGCTCGATGGGTTGTCGCAGTGGTTAAAGAGATATTTCACGACGAGAAAGTAGTTGGTGGTTGCCATCGCACGCGTCAGGACGCAAATTACCCTCATGTCCAGCGTCCAAAATGTCCCATCGCCCGATGTCAAGGCGATCCGCTACAAGCTCAAACAGTCGCAGGCGGAGTTCGCGATGATGATCGGTGTCAGCGTCGCGACACTGCAAGGGTGGGAAGACGGTCGTCATCGTCCCGATGGGCCGGCGCAAGCACTGCTCCGCGTCGCGGCGAAGAATCCGAAGATCGTGGCCAAGGCGCTAGGACGCGCCTGAGGGCTTCTTTGATCCGCGCATCGTCAGCACGAGCCAGATCACGCCGCACGTGATCGCCATGTCCGCGACGTTGAAGATGCCCGTGTGCAGCGGTCCGACCTGCAGGTAGAGAAAGTCAGTCACATTTCCTGACCGCGCCAGACGGTCGATGAGGTTGCCGACGCCGCCGCCGATGATCGCCGCCGCGGCGATTACGTCGCCGCGGCGCGCCATCGATCCTCTGACGACGGACATCGTGAAGAGCACGAGCATCACCGTCACGAAGACGCCGAAGATCAGCGTGCGCACCCAGGCTGGCAGATTCGCACCGAGGCTCAGAAAGGCGCCGGTGTTTTCGGTGTGCAGCAGAGTGATCAGGCCGTGCGCGTACGTGTGCGGCGGGCCGACGAATCTTCGCACCAGGCTCTTCGTCCACTGATCGAGGGCCACGACCGCGGCGACGATGACGAAGAAGATGGCCAGTGCGTTGCGCTTCAAGACTTCCGTTTGCGCTTCGGCTTGGACGCGGCCTTCGGCTTCACACGTTCGGGAAGCTTCGCGCCTCCGGTCTCGCGATTCCACTCTTCGAACGTCTCTGGCGTGATCTTTCCCTTCACCAGGAGCTCCGCGAACTTCCTCCGTTGTGCCTGGCTCTTGAATGGCATCGCGTCCAACTTACCATGAGTTCAGAATCTCGTCGGTCGTGATGACGGTCGTGTATTCACCCGACATGTTCGCCAGCGACATCGCGTGAACCTCCGACGCTGTCCGCCACTCTCCGGTGAAGTCGCGACGCCCGAACGTCGCCGTTGCATCCGCCACGATGTAAGTCTCGATTCTCGACGTCGTCGGTCGTAGGTCGTGGGTCATGGGGGCTGCAGCGCCTCAGGCGACGATGTCCCCACGACCTACGACAGATCGGCCACGCTCGTTCGCGCCACCGTGCCAGCAGCATGGCGATCCTTGTTTCCGCCTGCGGGTTGTTCCTGTCGTGACCCCAACTGGAATCGTCGATCGCGTTCTGGACGTCGATGATCATCAGTGCGGGCGGCGCCACGAGAAATGAAGTTCTACACGATCCAGCTCGCTAGGCGGTTATTAAGTGCGGATGTGATGAATGCCACAAAGGAGGCAGGGCGTCGGACGGAGAATCGTGGCACAAGGAGGCGTTATGTTCCGGTTCTCATCCATTCTCATGATGGCGGCAGCCATCGCCCTCATGCCCGCAGATGGTTCCGCGGGGATCAAGTTTCCGTGGCAGTCCAAAGCGAAGGTTCGGGCGAGCGCAAAGGTGCAGACCAAAGAGATCGCGCGTGTCGAGCGAGATGTGCAGCGACTCGAATCGCTTCTCGCAACTGCGAAGACCTCAACCAAACTCAGTCAGAAATCGTGGAAGTCGGTCGTGAGCGAGGCCACGATGCTCGCCGATCGCATTTACACGAATGTGAAGTCGGCGACGAAGGAAAAGGCTCCCGTTCGCGATGCCGAGAAGCTTCGGACTCATGTCCAGAACATGAAGAAGGAAGCGGAACGCGGCGATTACCGGAATACTCAGCGTCATGCCGCTCGAGCACTCACGGTTGCGACGCGGCTCGACGAGTGGGCCGGATAACTTAAAGCCGAGGCTCAACCGCCGCGAATGCTTCTGGCGAGGTCATGACGGGAACGACTTCGAGTTCAACGACATCGTCCCATCTCGCCATCCACTCGTCGAGCGACTGAGGATCGTCGCACTCCATGACCTGGAAACATTGTGCGAGATCGGCGGTGACCCAACTCCCGATGTAACGCAGATCGTGAGGCGCTAGACGGCCTTGATCGCGGAACCAACGGTAAACCGGGACTGGGTCACCGTTTCTGAATTTCTCCAGCACCATGTAAAGCATGCTCTCTCCCGCGGCGCCTTCACGTTACCACGCCATCACATCACCATCTCGCCTTGTACGCGCGGCTCGCGCTCGACGAGTGGATCGTGTCGACATTCTGGAATCCGCGCGGGAGCTTGAGGCCGCGCTGCGCGCGCTTGCCGATGTAGTTCGCGAGATCGTCGCCTTTCAAATTCGTGAAACGCTTTCCGGCGTGGACGACGAGCGTTCCGTGCTCGGCAATCACCGCGGTGGCCACGACTTTTTCCGTCCGGTGCAGCGAAGAGCTAGGCGGCGCCACCGCGGCGGTTCATCGCTGGGTGACTCAGAGCGCTTTTTTGAAACAGCGTATTACTCCGGTTTCTTCAAAGCCCACGGCACGATGCGCCGCAGCACTTGCGAGATTGTCTACTTCGGCATCGGAACCCAACTCCACGCAACCTTGAGATCGAGCCCATGATTCTGCGGCGGCGACAAGGGCGGCGCCCATGCCTTTACCTCGCGCGGTGGGCTCGACGTACCAGCCTTCAACGAATGCGACACGATCGGTAAGACAACCTTCAGCGTACGCCTTTATCGAAAGTTCAATCAGGCCCACCGCTTCGCCGTGATCGTCGAACGCAAGAAAAACTTCGAGAGGCTCTCGAAGTTCGCCCGCAAAGTACCGTTCGATGTCCTGGACGTGTCGGCCGGGAAGAGACGGCCAGAGTGCCTCGCGCATGCGCTCCCAAGAGTGACGATCAGTTTCTCGTGCGGGTCGTAGTGGCATGGGGTTTCGTCCGCCTTATGTTCCCAGCTCAGCGGCTTCGGCCCACACCAGGAACGTGAAACCAATAGTAACAAGCGCCGGGCCAAAGTCCGCTGGAGCGCCAGACTGTGTCAAAACTCATTTTTCGATTATGCGAGTGGTTTGAGGCTGCGCTATTGTGCTCTTTTTGAAGGCTGCAGTGGAGAGTTAGGCAATTTTCTTGCACGATAACGCGATCTGGTGGACCGGCAATCCACGTGCCA
>DASYUK010000166.1:0-2963 GCA_036001325.1 Thermoanaerobaculia bacterium | reverse complement strand
TTCCCGAGCGGGTTCCTGCCGCTGAAAGCGGGAAATGTGAAGAACGAGTCGCTCGCGGAGATCTATCGATCGAGCGAGCTGTTCGT
Organism: Thermoanaerobaculia bacterium; assembly: GCA_036001325.1. Lineage (GTDB taxonomy): Bacteria > Acidobacteriota > Thermoanaerobaculia > Gp7-AA8 > Gp7-AA8 > DASVHS01. Next base: position 2,877 of record DASYUK010000166.1, on the reverse strand, counting down.
CGCGTTACGCGATCACCGCAGGCTGAACGGAAAGTGCGGCCGCTGCGAGTTCCGCGATCTATGCGGCGGCTCTCGCGCGCGCGCGTGGTCGATGACGGGAGATGTGTTCGCTTCGGATCCGCTGTGCGCCTATCAGCCGGAGGTCGCCTGATGCTCGAGAATGTGATTACGCGCGAAGCTGCTATCGGTCGAGTACGTCAGCGGTTGGAGATGAACGATTGTGGCGATAAGTCGCTCTGCCAGTTCGCTGCCGAGCGGGGCATCCTCTGCGCCGGGTTTCGCCGCTACAGCGATGAACGATTAAGGGAGACCTATCATCATCTGCTCCGCCGCGATCCGTTTCTGTCTCGAGTGGCGCTCGAACGCGCTGCGAACCGGTGGCAGCTCGCGCGACAGCGCGATCTCGGCGTATCGCTTTCGTGTGACGCCCAGCAGGTCTGCTTTGAGACATGCGGCGGGTGGAACGACTTCACAAACATGCAGCTCGCTCAGTTCTGCGGGGAGTTGCTCGGCGAGGCGGTGACGGTCGTCGGAGAGCGGACGCTCGCGGTGATTTGACGCAAAGCCGGCTGCCGCAGAAGTAGCGCGCCGAGCTTTTCGCGGTCAGCAGTGACTTGCCGGGAAGAGCAGTCCTCGACGCTGCGTTGACTTGTCGTACGAGATCTCGTACGATTGCGGCATTCATGAAAACCATCACAGCCAGCGAAGCGCGCACAAACCTTTACAAGCTGATCGACGAGACCGCGGTGACGAGTGAACCCGTCCAGATCACCGGCAAGCGCGCCGATGCTGTCCTCCTCGCAAAGGACGACTGGCAGGCGATTCAGGAGACGCTGTACCTTCTCTCCATCCCTGGCATGCGCGAATCGATTCGCAAGGGAATGAAGACTCCGGTCAAGAAGTGCCTGGAGTCGCTTGACTGGTGAACGCGTGGCGGGTTGTGTTCACGCCGCAAGCCGCCAAAGATGCGAAGAAGCTCAGCCGGTCGGGACTCAAGCCCAAAGCGGAGGTGCTCCTCGAGATTCTCCGCCGCGATCCTTTTCAGTCTCCCCCTCCATTTGAGAAACTGGTTGGCGATCTAGCCGGCGCATTCTCGCGGCGAATCAACATTCATCATCGTCTCGTCTATCAGGTAGTCCGTCGCGAGCGCGTCGTGAAGGTGCTTCGCATGTGGACGCACTACGAGTGATGCCATCGAACTTCGAGTTTCTTGGCGGAGAGTGGCCCGAGGTGTACGACGCAGCCGCACGTGGCGAGGTGCTTGTTCACGCTGACCCGCGAAGCTCCTGCTTCGATGCACGCCGCGCATTGGAGCTGTCGGTCGCATGGATTTACAAACACGACCCGGCGCTAGAGCTGCCGTATCAAGACAACCTCAGCGCAACGTCATCACTCGAGAGCCCATCGGTAAGCCGTGCGCTGGAAATTGGCACGCACGGTTTGAACGGGGGCCCTGCTGAAACTCACACCGCTTACGATGTTGGGGAAAGCAGGGTCTACCAATGACGCCTCTCCTCTTCGTCCTCACGGTCGGCGCGATTTCTCTGCTGGCCGGATTTCTCGGATCGCTCCTCGGATTGGGCGGCGGTCTGATCGTGATTCCCGCGCTGACACTTCTGCTTCATGTCGACATCCGCCTGGCAATCGGCGCCTCGATCGTCTCGGTGATTGCCACCTCCAGTGGCGCAGCAGCGGCGTACGTCCGCGATCGCCTGGCGAACATGCGCGTGGCCATGTTCCTCGAGATGGGGACGACGCTGGGCGGGATCACCGGTGCATATCTGGCCGGGATCGTTCACCCACGATTTCTCTTCGTCCTCTTCGGCCTGATCCTCAGCTATTCGGCGATCGCCATGCTGCGCGGCCGGCGCAGGAGCGAGGAGGAGGAATTGCGCGTCGGACCGTGGGCTCGCGTGCTGCGGCTGAGGAGCTCGTACTTCGACCATGCCGCCGGCGAGGAGATCATCTATCAACCGGTGCGCGCGCGCATTGGTCTGGCGCTGATGTACATCGCCGGGACTGTTAGCGGACTTCTCGGCATCGGCTCAGGCGCGTTGAAAGTTCCGGCGATGGATCTGGCGATGGAGCTGCCGATCAAGGTATCGACGGCCACGAGCAATTTCATGATCGGCGTGACCGCAGCGGCAAGCGCCGGAGTGTACTTCGCGCGCGGACAGATCGATCCGTTCATCGCCGCGCCCGTGGCCATCGGCGTGCTCGCCGGAGCATTCGCCGGCTCGCACACGCTCGGCCGCATCGACAGCCGGTCGATGCGCATGACATTCGTGGTTGTGCTCGTGCTCATCGCGGCGCAGATGCTGCTCAAAGGAGTGATCGGTTGAAGGGCTGGATAGACGCCGCCATTGCCACGCTCCTGCGCACCGGCGTCTTGCTGAGCATCGCCATCATCGCTGCCGGCATGGTGATCACGTTTGTACACCATCCCGATTACCTTTCCTCACGGCCCGCGCTGGGGAGACTCATGTCGCCCGGTACGCACTTTCCGAACACGATCGCCGAAGTGATCGCCGGCGTGCGCCGTGGAAGTGGCCAAGCCATCATGACGGCCGGACTCCTGGTGTTGATCGCCACTCCCGTGGCGCGCGTGGCATTGTCGATCGTGATCTTCGCCATCGAGCGCGATCGCCTGTATGCGGCAATCACAACATTAGTATTCGTGATCCTGATGATCGCATTCGCGGTGGGACGCGGCACCTGAGCTTCAGGCCGCGGCGATCGCTGCGGGTCTGTAGGCACAAAGGCAATACTGGAACGACTGACGCGACCCGCTTGGTGTGACATGCTCTTCGCGGATCTTGTCGATCAGCTCGAAGCGCGGCCCGAATTCCGCATGAAGCTCGGCTGCCGAGTACCGGG
>DASYUK010000165.1:0-10958 GCA_036001325.1 Thermoanaerobaculia bacterium | reverse complement strand
GTTGCGCAAACAGTGTGGGCGGGCGTGCATGGCGCCGTCTCGCTTCACATCGCGAAGTGCAACGACGACTGGGTCGACTGGCGTCCGCTCAAGAATCGAGCGGAAGTCATGATCGACGTCCTCGTCAACGGACTGGCGAGGTAATCGATCCAGATCGATCGCCGTTGAGCGTATGATGACCGGCAGTCCAATGCGCCCCGCAGTACTGGTCGTCGAAGACGATCTCGCCACGCGGAACCTTCTGCGCGTAGTCCTGAATCGCTCCGGATTCGAGGTCGACCTGGTCAGCAGTGGAACTGACGTGATCACCCTGGTCTCGAACGTTCACTACTCTGCTGTGTTGTTCGATCTCTACATGGGCGGGACGTCGGGCCACGATCTGCTGGCCGCGATTCTCACCACGATGCCGGAAATGCTTCCGCGAGTCGTTGTGGTCTCATCGGCGCCGAAGAAGGAGCTCGATCGCGTTCGCAAGCTCTACCCGATGATTTGCGCATTGCGCAAACCATTCGAGCTCGAAGAGCTGCTCGCTGCGGTAAAGAGCGTGGCGGTCGAGCCACCATCGCGAGACGTCGCCGCGGAGTTCTGCCGCCGATCGATCATCAATGGAGCCAAAACCGGCGTGGCACTCGTGCCGGCGCCGGAGGCGAGTCATCTGAACGTCGCCATGAGTTTCGGTTACAACGCCGGCGCGCTCGAACCCTTTTCTTCGATGGCCCTCGATGCGCCATATCCGATCTGCGCGGCGTATCGCCGCCAGCGCCCGATCTGGTTCGCCTCGCTGACGCTCGCATCCGCGGAGTACCCGCTTCTCACGTCGGTTTGGGAAGAGAACCACGGTCACGCGCTTGCGGCGTTGCCGCTCATGAGCGATGGCCAGTGCGTGGGCGTCGCTGGCTGGAGTTTCCGCGACGCGCGGCCATTCGCAGCGGACGAGCGCCGGCCGTTCGAGGAGATCGCCGCATTTCTTGCGACAGAGCTCGGCGCGTCATCATCGGCGGCAAGGGCCGGTTAGTGATGGCTCAAGTGTAGCGGCGCACTTCAGTGCGCCGGCGCGCGAACGCGCGGCGCGAGATCTCCCTCATCGACGTCTCCGGCGATGATGCCGAGGAGCCTCGCGTTGCGCGCGAGGGCGCGGAAGCCGCTCTTCGCCGGCGGCGGGGACGACCTCGACCCCTTCCTCACCGCGCCGCCCGGCGCCGCCGCGGCGGGCCTTCTCCATCGTCATCAGAAATCCGAATGCCGGATCCTTGAACTGCAGGTGTCGCAGAACGTTCCAGTGCTTGCGGACGTAACGCTGCAGAAACTCGAGCACGTGGCCGAGAGAGATGATGCGGCAGGGGGGAACCTGTTCGCCGGGTGGGAAGGCACCGAAGGCAACGAGCCGCACGACATAGCCGGACGGCAGCCTGGCGATACCGGTCGCGAGCAACGACTGCACAATGCTCTCGTCTTCGTCGGCGCTGTTGCCGAAGCGGCCGATCACCGCTCTGAGGACGGCCGGATCGCGCACGCCGGTGTTGATGCCGACGCGTCCTTCTTTCACTTCGCCGATGATCAGATCGATCGTGTCGGGCGCGACGCCGAGACCTTCGTCGAGCTCACTCGTGTCGAGACCCTGCGGGATCCTGCGGCCCGTCAGCACCGGCACGCCGCAGGGAAAGCGGAACGCCAGGATGTCGATGTCGGTGATGGTGCGGAAACCGTTGCGGCCCGCGCCGGCGATGATCGGGTACTCCGCGGAAGTGAAATAACCGTTGAGCTGCAGATACGCCTGTACGAGGGCGACGGCGTGATCCATGGCGAGATGATACAGGTCGTGGATCGTGGGTCGTAGGTCGTGGGTACCGTGGGCCTCTTGCCCTGAGGCCCCCGATACCTACGACCCACGACCCACGACCTACGACCCACGACCTGGCCGCTCATCGCGCCAGACCTCGCTCGACTCTTGCACGCCATACGAGGCTGAAGACGCCGGAAGCGCAGTCACGCGCTTCGGCGGCATCTCCGGCAGCGAGGTACAGCACCCCGACAATCGCAACGCGAACGGAAGAAGAGCAGCTACACTGGCACGCATTGCATGGCTAGCGACAACGGATCGTCGTCGAAACCTCTGTATGACTGCTCGAAGTGCCCGGCGTACTGCTGCAGCTACGATGCGATCGCCGTCGGAAAGCGCGACCTCAATCGTCTGGCGCGCCACTTCGGCATCGATGTCGAGACGGCGACGACGCGATTCACGAAAACAGTCGAAGGCGAGCAGGTGTTGCGCCATCAGAAGGACGACATCTTCGGCAGCGTCTGCATGTTCCTCGACACGAAAACCCGGCGCTGCACCGTGTACGAGGTGCGGCCTGGCGTCTGTCGCGATTATCCCGACCGCCCGCGTTGCGGCTACTATGATTTTCTGAAGTGGGAGCGCAGCTACCAGGACGATCCGGAGTTTGTCCCGATGAAGCGATATTGACGCGCCCGGCGTTGAAATCATCTCCGCATAGTTATTTGTTCGCATTGCGCATGAGGCAGCTTGGCCTTGTCGCGCTACTCGCGCTCGCCAATGTCGCGAGCGCACAGGAGCAGCACCCGCAGACGTTCAGCGAGACCGTCTCGGTCGGCTACGTGATGATTCCCTTCACGGTGCTGGCGAGAAACGGGGCGCCGATCACGAACCTGCGCGGGCGCGATGTGTCGCTCTTCGTCGACGGCAAGCGCGTGCGCACCGATTTGTTCGAGGAGTCGCTCAATGCGCCGGTCTCGTGGACGATTCTCCTCGACTCTTCCGGCTCGATGGGGCTCGCCGGAAAGATGGAGGCTGCACGCGCGGCGGTGTCGATGCTGCTCGATCACAAGAAGCCGGGTGATGACTTCGCACTGTTCGTCTTTGCCGAATCCGAAGTGTATGAGGTCGTCCCCTTCACCGACGACGGCGACGCCATTCGTCGCGCCATGTTCGACGTCAAGCCGTGGGGAAAGACGGCGTTCTTCGACGCGCTGGCCACCATGCCCGAGCGCAGTCAGCTCGGCCGAAATCCGACGCGCGCGATCGTTCTGCTCTCCGACGGCATCGACAACGCCTCGCGTCACACGCGCGCGAGTCTGGCAAAGATTTTCGAAGGCAGCTCGATTCCGATCTATCCGCTCGGCCTTCGCGATCCGGCGGAGCTCAAACCGCACCAGATCGTGCCGTACGAAGAGCTGTCCGATCTCGATCTGCTCGAGGCCGTCGCCACTCTGACCGGTGGCAAATTGCACCTGGGCCGGAGCGGCGAGCAGCTCACGCGCGCCGTCGACTCGATGCAGAAAGATCTGCGCGCGCAGTACCTCATCGGCTTTTCGCCGACCGGAAAAGGTGAAGTAAAGTACCGGCGAATCTCGCTCCAGCTCGCCGGAAGAGCAAAGGTTGTCCGCGTACGTGCCGGTTATCGCGGCACGGAGCCACCCGTGCTGACCACCTCAGCGTCGCGCGGGAGAATTAGAAATGAAAAGAAAGGAAGTATGCGATGAAGTTTCTCCGTGCCGTTTCCGTCGCCTCGATCGCCGCCCTCCTCGGCGCCTGCGCGACGTCATCGGATGTCAACAAGAAAGTTCAGGAGGCTCAGGCCGAGACGAATAAGCGCATCGAATCGGTCGCGTCGCAGGTCGAGGATCTGCAGACCAGGCAGAAGCAGACCGAAGCGAATCTCGCTGCGACCAACGAGCAAGTCGGTAAGCTCAGCCAGGAAGCGCGCGAGGCGCTCAAGCGCGCACAGGAAGCGGGCGTACTGGCGAAGGGGAAGGTCGTCTTCGAACAGGCGTTCTCCGAGGATCGCGTGAAGTTCGGAACCGACAAGTATGAGTTGAGCAAGTCGTCGAAAGACGCGCTCAGCGACTTCGCCGGCAAAGTGAAGGCGCTCAACGAGCAGTACTTCATCGAGATCCAGGGCCACACCGACGATACCGGCGGCTCGCGCTACAACGACGAGCTGGGTCAGCGCCGTGCCGACGCGGTGCGCCGCTACCTCTCGCGTGAGTACAAGATGCCGCTCAATCGCATATCGACGATCTCGTACGGCGACACGCTCCCCGTCGCGTCGAACAAGACGAAGAAGGGGCGGGCGCAGAACCGGCGAGTGGTGCTGGTGGTCCTCGAGTAACAGCGTGAGTGTCAGTTGAACGTAGCGACCACGGGTGCGTGGTCGCTCGTTCCGATCTCCCGAAACGACGGGCACGACACCGCGCGCTCGGCGAGATCAGCGCTGGCGAGCACGTAGTCGAGGCGCCATCCGATGTTGCGCTGCCGCAGGTTTCGCCACGGCGCCCACCACGTGAAGTAGTTCTCATCATTCGGATAAAGCTTGCGGGCGACGTCGACGAGTCCCTGACCGATGATCGTTTCGAGCAGCTCGCGCTCTTCAGGGAGTTGTCCGATCGCGCGCGGCTTGCGCTCCTTCGGGTGAACGTCCATCTCCGTGCGCGCCACATTCAGATCACCACACAGAACGAGCTTCAGTCCGCGAGCACGCACGTCCGCGGCGTAATCGACGAGTGCGCGCATGAACGCCATCTTCGCGGCGAAATCTTTTCCGCCGTTCGGAACGTAGACCGAAGCGAAGATCGTGTCGGCGATCTGCGCCTGCACGATGCGCGTTTCGCTGTCGAACGCCGGATGCGTGAATGCCGGCTGCTCGGCGAATGCGCGCCGGACATGAAGAGCGACACCGGAGTACGCGCCTGCTCCGTGCCAGTAGCACGCATACCCTTCGATGTTGCACGATTCGGGGACCTGCGGGATCGACGCCTTCAGCTCCTGTAAACAAACGATGTCAGGCTGCTCGCGCCCGACCCACTCCACGAACTGGGCGTTGCGGGCGCGGATCCCGTTAACATTCCATGTCGCAATTTTCATCGGCGCGATTAAACGAAATTTTCGCGTGAGGCGTCCAACTTCCGACGTGTGACACTGGAGGCCCCATGCGCAAGGTTGCCCTCGTTGTACTCCTTCTCGTTGTTCCGTCGTCTCTCTTCGCGCAGTATCGCGGTCGCGATCGCGATCGTTACCGCCGCTATTACAGCGACAACCGGTTCGAGCTGACCCCGATGGTCGGCTATCGATGGGGCGGAACGATTTTTTCCGACACCACCAGCTTGTTCGGCCAGGACGTCGACTCCTCCAGCAGTGGCAATTACGGTGTCGACTTCGGCATTCCCCTCGGCTACAGCAACATGAAGCTCGAGCTCATGGTGAACCGCCAGGATACGCATCTGACGACGGGCGGCGGCCTCTTCGAGCCGGACAACCGCATCGCCGACTTTCACGTAACTTATTACCACGCCGGATTAATGATTCCCTTTTCTGAATCACGAAACGCTACACCATTTCTCGTCGTCAGCGCCGGCGTGGGCAATCTCGATCCCGACATCAGCGGCGTGTCACCGAGCAATCGCTTCTCCGCCTCTGCCGGTGTCGGCGTGAAGGTGCCGGTCAGCGACAACTTCGGCGTCCGCGTGGAGGGCCGCGGATACTTCACTTCACTCGGAGCCGACAACACCAATTGCCGTCACTGTTACGACAACAGCGGCCACGACTTCTATCAAGGCGAAGTGAACCTCGGATTCGTGATCTCGTTCTGATTCACTGCCAGCGGAAGATCCGCAAGCCGATGAAGTAGGTCGCCACGGTCCACACCGCAAGGTTGATGAGCTGCGGCGCGACTTGCGGCATCGTCATCGCGTCGTTCATCACGCCGCGCAACGCGTCGTTCAGCGCAGTCAGCGGCATCGCGCGAATGAATGGCTTCGCCGCGTCAGGGAATCGTTCGTACGAGAAGAACACGCCCGAGCAGAGCCACATCGGCATCATCACCAGATTCATGATCCCGCTCACTGCCTCGAGCGTTCGCGCGCGCGAGGCGACGAGCAGTCCCAGCGAGGCGAAAGCGGTGCCGCCAAGGAAGCAGAGAAACGCGAACAGCCAGAGCGATCCGTGAACGCGCACGCCGAAGACGATCCACGCGAAGCCGACCACGACGATCATCTCGATGATGAGGAAGACGAGGCGCGACAGAAACTGCGCGATGAGATAGTCGCTCTTCCGCATGGGGGTGGCGATGAGGCGTTTGAGCAACTTCTTCATCCGCGCGTTCACGATCGTGAATCCCATGCCCCACATGCCCGTCCCCATCAGATTCATGCCGAGGAGACCGGGGACGAGGAAGTCGATGTAGCGGGAGCCTTGCTCGTGAACCTGCTCATCGCGCGCGGAGAACGCGTTGCGACGACCCGCCGCGGTTTGCAGGGCGTCATCGGCTTCGACACGCGCCGTGCGCGAGTCGGGTCGCGTCGGATCGAATCGATAGACCGGCTGCGAACTGCTTTCGATCAGCAGCGAGATCTTTCCGCGGCGCAACTCCTCGCGTCCCTGCTGCTCGGAGTAGATGCGCGGCTGCAGCACCGGCGACGCGCTCAGCGCTTTGAGTCGCGCTTCCGCGGATGGTCCGGTGACGATTCCAACGGGGATGCGATCGGGTGGCTTCTCGCGGAATGCGAAACCGAGGAGCAGCGTGAGGATGAGGGGGAAGCCGAAGACCCAGAAAATCGCTTCGGTCTCGCGGACGAACTCCTTCATGCGGGCGCTGGTCAGCTCGATCAGCGCGGGCCGAACACCGTTTCCGTTCGCGCTAAGCATCGCGCAGCTCCCGTCCCGTCAAGGAGACGAAGAGATCTTCGAGCGTCGCTTCGTGTGTCGTCAGGGTGCGCAGCTTCGCGCCGCTCTGCTCGACGGCGCCGATGAGCTGCGGGACCGCCTGAGCGAGTGAATCGACGCGGAGCTGCCACCCCTCACCGCGCCGCGTACAACCATGAAAACCGTTCACATTGCAGAAGACGTCCGACGAGATCGGCGGATCGCTGGTGAACTCGATGATGTTCGCCGCCTCCAATCGCGCGATCAGCTCGGCCGGCGTGCCGAGAGCGATGAGGTGACCGTGATCGACGATGGCGACGCGATCGCAGAGTCGTTGCGCCTCATCCATGTAGTGTGTCGTCAGCAGGACTGTGCCACCCTTCACGCGAAATCGCGCGACGACTTCCCACAGTTGCAACCGGCTTTGCGGATCGAGGCCGGTCGTCGGCTCATCGAGAAAGAGAATGTCCGGATCGCCGACGAGCGCACACGCCGCAGCGAGGCGCTGCTTCTGGCCGCCGGAGAGCTTTCCGACGCGCGCATTGCGCTTTTCGTCGAGCGAGAGATCGCGCAGCAACTGATCGGGCCTCGGACCGTTTTTGTAGAACGAGCGGAACAGCCGCAGCGTCTCGAAGACGGTCAGCTTCTCGTTGAGCTGCGTCTCCTGCAGCGAGATGCCAATGCGCTCGCGCAGATCGCGATCGTGATCGCGCCAGCTCCACCCGAGGATCTCGACGTCGCCGCTGTCGGGTTTCGTCAATCCTTCGAGGATCTCGATCGTCGTCGTCTTCCCCGCGCCGTTCGGACCGAGGAGACCGAAGCATTCACCACGTGCGACGGAGAGATCGAGTCCGTCGACCGCCTTCACGTCGGCGTAATACTTGCGGAGATCGTGACAGGCGATGGCGAGGCCGTTGCTCTCGTGCATTTGCGGCGCACATACTACAGGTCGCAGGTCGTAGGTCGTAGGTACCGTGGGCCTCTTGCTCCAAGGCCCCCGATACCCACGACCTACGACCCACCACCCAAAAGATGCGCGCAGTCATCCTCAAGGACCACGGCGACGAGTCCGTGATGTCACTCGACGATGTCGAGCGGCCGCGGCTCGGCGAGAACGACATCCGCATCGCGGTCATCGCCGCGGGTGTGAATCGCGCCGATCTTCACCAGCGTGAGGGCCACTACCCGGCACCACCGGGCGCTTCAGAGATCCTCGGGCTCGAGTGCGCGGGCGTCGTCACCGAAGTCGGGCGCGAAGTCTTTGGTTGGCAATATGGCGATCGGGCGATGGCGCTTCTCGCTGGCGGCGGCTATGCCGAGCAGGTCGTCGTGCACGCCGGCTCGGCCATGCACGTTCCCGACGCGCTGAGTGACGAAGAAGCTGCGGCGATACCGGAGACGTTTCTCACCGCATTCCTGAACATTTTTCTACTGGCTGTAGCGAGGCGGGGCGAGACGCTGCTCGTGCACGGTGGCGGCAGTGGCGTGGGCACCGCGGCCACGACGCTGGGGAAGCTCGCCGGAATGCGCGTCGTCGTCACCGCGGGTTCGGCGGCGAAATGTGCGCGCTGCATGCAGCACGGCGCAGACGAAGCGATCGATTACCACCGCGATGACTTCACTCGGCGCGTGCGCGATGTCGACGTTGTGCTCGATCACGTCGGCGCGCTCTATCTCGCCAAAGACCTGCAGGTGATGCGCACCGGCGGACGCGTCGTGATCATCGGATCGATGGGCGGCGAGAAGATCGCAGAGATCGACGTTTCATCGCTGCTGATGAAGCGTCAGCAGATCATCGGCTCGATGCTGCGCGCGCGATCCGCCGACGAGAAGGCGCGCATCGTCGAGGCGTTCATCGCACGCTTCGGCGAGGATCTTCGCAACGGCCGGATCCGTCCGGTGATCGACTCCGTGTTCCCGATCGACCAGGTCGCGGAAGCGCATCGACGGATGACAGGCGATCACTTCGGCAAGATCGTGCTTCGCGTCAGCTCGTGAGGCAGCGTTTGACGCGCGCGAACGCACGCGATGACGTTGCCGCCGTGTCATGCAACTCAGGATGGCGGCGAACGAGAAGCGATACAGTCGAATCCTGACAGCGGAAGAGCGTGAACTTGTCGATGTCGGAGACGCCGGTGAGCGCGAAGTCGAGCGCGGTTGCTCCATCTTTCGTCTTCAGATGAGGATCGGCGCCATGCCGGAGCAGCAGATCGACCATGTCGTCGTTGCCGTAACCGGCAGCCATCATCAGCGGCGTCATTCCTTCCGGAGAGGGACGATTGATGTCGGCTCCGTGCTCGAGCAGGACCTCCGCAGTACCGAGCTGATTCTTGTGAACGCCGTGCATCAGCGGCGGCCAGCCGTTCACCCCGACGGGACGGTTCGGATCCGCGCCCTGGGCCAATAGTGTGCGCACCTGATTGACGTCGCCGGCACGGACCGCGAATGTCAGAGGATCATCATCGATCGCGTGGGAGCAACTCACTGCCAGAAGCAGAATCGCAATGCGCACATAGCAAACATGTATCCGTCATGCGGTCTTGTCAAGTACTTTTCAATACAAAGTATAGACCTCCCCAAAGCTTCAGATCGATGAGTTTGCCTGCGCCCTTCTGTCGCGAGAGCCACTGCTCGATCGCGCTCAGCGGAACGGCATGCACGTCGATCCTTTCCCCTCCCACCCCACCCCCCGCCCCCACCTTCCGCACGCCCACCGCCCGATAGAAACTAACGATCTCCGAGGTGATCCCCGGCGACGTCGGCCCGCGCGCGAGCAGATCGACGCTGTCGCATTCATAGCCCGTCTCTTCGCTCAACTCTCTCCGCGCCGTCGCCTCCGGCTCGTTCTTCTCGTCCTCGTCGCCGATCAGACCCGCTGGCCAGTCGATCACGCGCGCGTCCACCGGCTTGCGGAACTGTTCGGTCAGAACCACGCGCTCATCGTCCGTCACCGCGATGACGACCACCGCTTCCTTCCCCTTCTTGCGCTCGACATACTCCCAGTCGTCACGCGCTAACACGAGGACGTGTTTACCTTCGAAGATTGGTTTCATGGCAGGTTCTCAAGGATGAAGGATGAAGGATGAAGGAGACGAGGGGCGGGCTTCATCCTTCATCCTTCATCCTTCAAACAGCGACTGCTGCGGAAGCCTCCGCCGGAACGACGCGGTCGACAGCTCGCCATCCCGCTCATTGAGCCCGAGTCTCCGCGCGGTGACATCGAAGAGCGCCTCGATCTGATCAGCGAAGAAACCTTCTCCGCGCCCGCGCACGCCCCACTTCGCGTCGTAAAGCTTTCCACCGCGAAGATCGCGCACGCGATTGAGCACCTTCTCCTTGCGATCGGGGAAGTGCTCGTCGAGCCAGCGCTCGAACAGCGGCGCGACGGCCCACGGCAGTCGCAGAACGACTCTGCCTGCCCATTGCGCGCCCGCGCTCTTCGCCGCCTTGAGAATCGCGGGCATCTCGTGCTCGGTGATTGCCGGCACGATCGGCGCGACCATCACGCCGGTGGGAATCCCCGCCGACGCCAATGCCTCGATCGCCGCAAGGCGCAGCTCCGGTGTCGCCGCGCGCGGTTCCATGATGTTGGCGAGCTTCGCATCGAGCGTCGTGACAGAGACGAAGACGCGCGCTGCATCGAAGCGAGCCAGCTCGCGGAGATGATCGATGTCGCGCGTGACGAGATGGCTTTTCGTGATCATCGCCACCGGATTGCGGAACTCAGCGAGCACGCCGAGACAGCGGCGCGTGATCTCGAGCTTCCGTTCGATCGGTTGGTAGGGATCGGTCACACCGCTGATCGCGATCACCTTCGGCTCCCAGCTCTTCGCGTTCAGCTCTTCGCGCAGCAGCTCCGGCGCGTCTTCCTTGACCAGGATCTTCGTCTCGAAGTCGAGTCCCGCGGACATGCCGAGGTATTCGTGAGTGGGGCGGGCGTAGCAGTAGATGCAGCCGTGCTCGCAACCGCGATACGGATTGATGCTGGCCTCGAAGCCGATATCGGGACTGTCGTTTGTCGCGATGATCGTCCGCGTCGGATCGCGAAGGTAGATCGTCCTCGGCGCGCCGTCGTGGCGCGGCGCTTCATCATCGAGAACGTATTCGAGCTTCTCGAAGCGGTTTTGCGGGTTCCAGCTCGCGCCGCGGCCTTTCATCGCGCCACCTGCAGAACCGCCGTTCCTGTCAACGCGCCGGATCGAAGATCGCGGAGAGCCTCGTTCGCGTTCTCCAACGGATAACGCGTGCGCCTCGTTTCGATGCGCACATCCTTGATGCGGCGGTAGAACTCTTCGCC
>DASYUK010000164.1:0-6655 GCA_036001325.1 Thermoanaerobaculia bacterium | reverse complement strand
GGCCGATCGAGATCGAACCATTCGTGAGCATGCTCGGCGAGCACCGCCGGCGCGAACGGCCGGAACGACTCGCGGAACTTGATCTTCAGGTTCATGCGCTTCTGCATCTCAGGCTCGCGCGGATCGCCGAGGATCGAGCGCGCGCCGAGCGCGCGTGGACCGAATTCCATCCGCCCGCTGAACCAGCCCACGATCTTTCCATCGGCGATGAAACGGGCGACGCGTGCGACATCATCGACGATCGTGTAGGGCGCATTTTGCGAGCGCAGATACGACTCGATCTCACTCTGCGCAAACTCAGGTCCGAGGTAGGAGCCTCGCTGCGCATCGAGTGTAGCGGCGCGCTTTAGCGCGCCGTCCGGCGCACTGAAGTGCGCCGCTACACGTTCCTTACCCAGATACTGATGCCACACCGCCAGCGCCGCCCCCACCGACCCACCCGCATCCCCCGCCGCCGGCTGGATCCACATGTCGTCGAATGATCCATCACGCAGAATCTTCGCGTTGCCCACACAGTTGAGCGCCACGCCGCCCGCCATGCAGAGGTTGCGCAGGTTCGTCTCATGCGCGGCGTTGCGCGCGATCTTCAGCATCACTTCTTCGGTCACTTCCTGAATGCTCGCGGCGAGATCGAGATGGCGCTGCGTGAGATTCGATTCAGGCTCGCGCGGAGGTCCGTCGAACAGACGATGAAACTTCCCGTTGGTCATCGTCAGGCCTTGCGCGTAATTGAAGTAGTCGAGGTTCATCCCGAACGAGCCGTCGTCGTGGATCTCGATCAGATGTTTGCGAATCGCGTCGGCATAAATCGGTTGCCCATACGGCGCGAGCCCCATGACCTTGTACTCGCCCGAATTCACTTTGAATCCGGTGTAGTACGTGAACGCGGAGTAGAGCAGGCCGAGAGAGTGTGGGAAGCGGATTTCCCTGTGCGGCGTGATGCGATTGCCCTTGCCCGTCCACACTGTTGTTGTGGCCCACTCCCCCACGCCGTCGAAGCAGATGATCGCCGCTTCTTCGAACGGCGACGGATAGAACGCGCTCGCCGCGTGCGATTCATGGTGCTGCGTGAAGAGAATCTTGCCTTCGTAGCCGGTGAGCTTACGGATCTCGCGCGGCATGTGCAGTTTCTCTTTCAGCCACAGCGGCATCGCTTTGATGAACGAGCGAATGCCGCTCGGCGCGTAAGCGACATACGTGCTGAGCAGTCGCTCGAACTTCAAGAGCGGCTTGTCATAGAAGACGAGATAGTCCGCGTCGTTGACGGACTTCAGCCCGCCCGCTTTGATCACGTAGTCGAGCGATTGCGATGGAAATCGATGATCGCCCTTCTTGCGCGTAAAGCGCTCTTCCTGCGCGGCGGCGACGATCTCCCCATCCTGAACCAGAGCGGCGGCACTGTCGTGGTAGTAAGCGGAGATGCCGACGATATTCATGCGGGTCGTAGGTCGTGGGTCGTAGGTACCGTGGGCCTCAGCGCCTGAATGCCCCCGGCACCCACGACCTACGACCCACGACCTTCATCACGCCGCCGCTCCATGGCACTTCTTGTACTTCTTGCCCGAACCGCATGGGCACGGATCATTGCGGCCGACTTTCTGTTCCTTGCGTTTCACCGTCTGTGGCGCGCCTGTGCCGCCGCCGGAGAGGAACATCGGCTTCTGTCTGGGAGGCTGTGGCTGCCGCTGGCGTTGCTGCTGTTCGGCCTCGCGCTCGACGACCACGTCGATCTTCCACAGATACTTGACGACGCGATCCTGGATGCGCTCCATCATCTCCTGGAACATGTCGAACGACTCTTTCTTGTACTCGATCAGAGGATCGCGCTGACCGTAGCCGCGCAGGCCGATGCCTTCCTTGAGGTGATCGATCATCAGCAGGTGGTCCTTCCACTGCTGATCGATGACCTGCAGAAGCAGATATTTTTCATGCAGGCGCATGACGTCCGCGCCGACCTGCTTCTCTTTCTCTTCATATCGCTTGTTGACCGCCTCGACGATGCGCTGCTTCGCTTCTTCGCGACGCATGGTCGCGAGATCGACACCAGACGTCTTCAGATCGATACCGAAAAAGTCGAAGAGCTCCGCGTTGAGCTCCGCCTCATTCGGCTGCTCGCGCATATCCTCGGGATAATGCGTGTCGATGAGGAACCCCACGATCTCGTCGGCGGCGTTGAGGATGTACTCCTTCCCCTCTCGCCCTTCGAGAATCGAGCGGCGCAGCGTATAGATCGACTCACGCTGCTTATTCATCACATCGTCGTATTCGAGCAGGTGTTTGCGCGCTTCGAAGTTGCGTCCTTCGACCTGCTTCTGCGCACGCTCGATCGCGCGCGTGACCATGCCGTGCTCGATGGGCACGCCTTCTTCCATCCCCAGACGCTGCATCAGACCGGAGATGCGATCGGAGCCGAAGATGCGCATCAGATCGTCTTCGAGCGACAGATAGAAGCGCGATGAACCGGGATCGCCCTGGCGTCCCGATCGCCCGCGGAGCTGGTTGTCGATGCGCCGCGACTCATGGCGCTCGGTGCCGACGATGTGCAGTCCGCCTAAGCTCACGACCTCTTCGTGATCGCGCTGCCACTGCTCGCGCAGATCGCGCTCGATGAACTGCTTGGTCGCCGGATCGCTGACTTCCTTCGTCTTCTGCGCGGCGGCGAACTCCCAGTTCCCGCCGAGGAGAATGTCGGTGCCGCGGCCGGCCATGTTCGTGGCGATCGTCACCGCTCCTTTGCGTCCCGCTTGTGCGACGATCTCCGCTTCCTTCTCGTGATATTTCGCGTTAAGGACGACGTGCTGGATGCCCTGCCGTTTCAGCAGCGACGAAAGGTGCTCGGACTTTTCGACTGAGATCGTGCCGACGAGCGCCGGCTGACCCTTCTCCTGCATATCCTTGATCTCGGTCACGATCGCTTCGAACTTCTCGCGCTCGGTGCGATAGACGAGATCGGCCATGTCGTTGCGAATCATCGGCTTGTTCGGCGGGATGACCACAACCTCGAGGTTGTAGATCTTGTCGAACTCCGCCGCTTCGGTATCGGCCGTACCGGTCATGCCGGCGAGCTTCTCGTACATGCGAAAGAGGTTCTGGAACGTGATCGTGGCGAGCGTCTGGTTCTCCGCCTCGATGCGCACACCTTCCTTCGCTTCGACCGCCTGATGAAGACCGTCGCTCCACCGGCGTCCCGGCATGAGACGGCCGGTGAACTCATCGATGATGAGCACCTCGCCGTCTTTGACGAGGTAATCGACGTCTTTCTTGTAGAGCGCATGCGCTCGCACGGCCTGGTTGACGCCGTGCAGGATGTCCATGTTCGCGGGATCGTAGAGATTCTCGATACCGAGAAGTTTCTCTGCGTGAAGCACGCCGTCTTCCGTCAGCACGGCAGTGTGCTGTTTCTCGTCGACCTGAAAGTCGGCTTCCTTCTTCAAACGCGGAACGATCTTGTCAACGCGGTAGTACTTGTCGACGGATTCTTCGGATGGACCGCTGATGATCAGCGGCGTACGCGCTTCGTCGATGAGGATCGAGTCGACTTCGTCGACGATGGCGTAGACGTGATCGCGCTGCACCATCGACTCGAGATCGAACTTCATGTTGTCGCGCAAATAATCGAAGCCGAACTCGTTATTCGTCCCGTACGTGACATCGCAGCGATACGCTTCCTGCCGTTCTTTATCGCCGTGCGGATTCTGGATCACTCCGACGCTGAGGCCGAGGAATTTGTAGACGCGGCCCATCCACTCGGAGTCGCGACGCGCGAGGTAGTCGTTGACGGTGACGACGTGAACGCCGCGTCCGGTGAGCGCGTTGAGATAGACGGGAAGCGTGGCCACAAGCGTCTTTCCTTCACCGGTCTTCATCTCGGAGATCTTTCCGCGATGCAGGACCATGCCGCCCATGAGCTGGACGTCGAAGTGGCGCATGTCCAGCGTTCGTTTCGCGGCTTCGCGGGAGACGGCGAATGCTTCGGGCAGCAGATCGTCGAGAGCGGCCTGAAGATCGGCTTGCGCAGCCTTCACCGTCATCTCATCGCGTGGAACCTCTTTCTTCGCCGAATCGAGTCGTTCGACGACCGGCTTGAGGCGCTCGCGGAGCTCGGCGGTTTTCGCGCGGAGTTGATCGTCGCCTAACCGGCTGATGGAAGGCTCGAGGGCGTTGATCTGCGCGACGACCGGCAACATCCGTTTGACGTCGCGCTCGTGCTTCGAGCCGAAGATGGAAGTCAGAACTTTTTCAATCATGGTTTTGTGAACCCCAACGATGTACGTGCGGAGAGAAAGGCGCTCTATGCGAACGCTGGGGCGCGAGGCGCTGCGTTGAGGAGGGTCGTAGGTCGTAGGTCGTGGGTCGTCGGGCATACAGCCCCCACGACCGACGACCGACGACCGACGACCGTTCGAACGAGCTGCTGAATGCGGCGTTGAACGCGGCTATCCCGCTGAGCGACGAGCGACGCCGGTCGCATGACCGGCGTTTCGACGACTCCTGTGATCGCGCCGAGCGCGAGCGCAAAAACGAGATAGAGGTTCATACGGCGCGGGCCAAGGGTATCAAAAACCCGAAAAGGGGCTGCAAGAATCCCGCTCACCTCGCCAGTGCGGCCACGCGAGCGGCGGTGACAAACGCCTGGTGCCCGAGAAAGATCACCAGCGAGAAGTAGACGACGGCAATGCCGGTGCGCTGTGCGCCGGTGATTTCGTAGAACTTTGCTTCCGTCTCGCGGACGATCGACGCATACACCTGAAAGACCGCCAGAACGAGGATGGCGATCAGCAACGCGTTCGGCTGCTTGACGACTTTGTAGACGAGGATGCCGCCGCCGATGATCCACATCCATTTCGTCACCGCGGCCGAGATACGCCCGCCGTCGAGCATTCCGATCGGAAGCAGGTTGATCAGATTGAGAATGAATCCGGCCAGAGCGATCAACAGATAGAGCGGAATGTCCGTCCACTTGAAAATTTGCAGCGATACGAGCGACGCGAACGTTCCGGCGATCGGTCCGGCCAGACCGATTTGCGCGTCGTCGTACGCCGATCGCGGCTGATCCTTGATCGTCACCGCCCCGCCGATGAACGGGATGAACACCATGAAGCCGGCGCGAAGGCCTTTGGCGCGAATCACCACGGCGTGTCCCAACTCATGAATGAGGGTCACGACGACAAAGCCGACGACGAAGCCGAGAGGCCATTTGAACGCGTACGTCACGATCGTCACGAGCATCGTTCCGCCGGCGACCGCGAACTGAATGGCGCCGAAACCTTCGAATGGATTGACGAGAAGCGCTTTGAGCTTCAGCAGTGCGACGCCGAGGAGCAGGAGCAGTCCGGAGAGCGCCCTCGACAACGTGCGTTTCTTTTCGGGGGATGTTGCAGATTCCATGGGGGATAGCCCGCGAATTGTAACGCCGCACTGCGTTCCATATTCCGGTAGCATCGCGCGCGTGACCGACGTCGAGTCTCTCCGCGAGCAGCTTCGCGAGCGCGGTTACCTGAAGCACGGCATCGAACGGTGGTTCGCGCTCGACCCGTGGAGCTCGCGCGCGTTCTGGGCCGAGCTCGCCATCGTCGCGGCGAAAGCGGCGACGCTCGTGGCGCTATTCGGCGCGCTGCCATGCGTTGCCATCATGCTGGTGCGCAACCATCCGCTCAGCGCAGTCGAGACGTTCGAGCTGTTCGTCATCGACTCTCTCGCGTGGTCGGTCATCGCATTTGCGATCGTGATCGTCGTGGCGTTGCTGCTGAAGATCCGGCCGGAGCTGCCGATCGAGACGTCGCGAGGACTCCTCGCTGTTTCGATCGCGACCAGCGGTCTGTTGATCGTTCCGCTGGCAATCTGGTGGTACGGATTCGACTCGATGCCTTCGACGCTCGAGCTTCTCGCCGGCGGCGCACTCGCCGCGATCTTCTTCGTCGTGGCGACGATCGTCGTTTCGGCAGCGTTGCTGTCATTCACGATCTACGAATTGAAACGAATTCCAGCGATTCATCAGAAACCGCGCGGCATTCCGCTCGCCGCCGGGGCGGCGATCCTGATCGCGCTGCTGTTCATCCCCGCATATGCGATGCCGGAGCGGCAGGTATCGGCGCCGTTGCAAGTGGTGACGACGCCGGTCGAGCGCAGCGTTGCGCTCGTTGCAGTCGACGGTCTATCGGACGAGATCATCCGATCGCGACTCGATCTCATGCGCGAGTTCGCGAGCGTCGAAGCGACGCCGACCATCATCGCTCCGTCGACGACGGAGCGATGGGCCTCGGTTGGCACGGGCGTGCCTGCGTCGCTGCACGGCGTGCGCGCAGTCGAGGGCGTGCGGCTCTTCGGCGGCACGCACGTTCTGCAGAGCGTTTCCCGCGCCGATGTCGTCCTCCGCGCGCTCGCGACACGACAGCCGCTCCCGCCGACGATCCGGAGGCGCGATTATCTGTGGGAGATCTTTTCCACGCGCGGCGTGCGATCGCTGGCAGTGAACTGGTGGACGGCGGCTGACGCGAAGAGCGGGGCGCTCGACTCGATCGGACAGCAAACGATCTTCGGCGCTGCCCGCAGCGACGCGCTCGGCGTCGATATCGGTGCTACGCGGCGCTTTCTCCGCGAGGTCGATGCCGGGCACGCGCAGTTCGCGACGGTGTACCTTCCGGCGCTCGACATC
>DASYUK010000163.1:0-1727 GCA_036001325.1 Thermoanaerobaculia bacterium | reverse complement strand
TCTGCTCGCCTATACGCTGGCGACGATGGGCGCCTTTACCGTGCTCATCGTGCTGTCTGATCGCGGCGACACGAGGATCTCGCTGAACGACATCAACGGTTTGTGGTACGCCCGGCCCGGCCTTGCCGTCGCGCTCACGATCTTCATGCTCGCCTTGTTAGGTTTTCCGGTGTTCGGGGGGATGGGGTTCCTCGGGAAGTGGTACGTGCTGCAGGCGGCGCTGCAGGCGCCGGCGCCGCAGACGCGTCTCGCTATCGTGCTCGTCGTGATGACGGCTGTCTCAGCGGGATACTATCTCGAGGTCGTGCGTGTGATGTTCATGCGGCAGCGGCCAGAAGGCGCGGCGACGCCGCCGAATCCGCTGGGTCTTACGCGTTTCGTGATTTACGCGACTGCGATATTACTCATCGTCTTTGGCATCTATCCCGATCCCGTCGCTCGGCTGGCCACAGCTGGCACACATCGAGCCCCTGGAGCCCCGCCAGCCGCGACGCGCCCAACCGCGAATACCGTCGCTCGTTAGGAACAACAACAGCTCAACCACAGAGGACACAGAGAACACGGAGGAGTTCCTTTTCACTAGTGCTTTCCTCTGTGTTCTCCGCGTTCTCTGTGGTTCAAGAACTTGATTCGTGAGGAACAAAAGGCTCGCATGACAATCGCTGCTAACATCTTCCGTGAGTACGACATCCGCGGCGTCACGAGCAAGGACCTAACGACGGACGCCGCGTACGAAATAGGGCGTGCTTACGCCAAGTATCTGGACGATCACAACGTCCGCGGTGCGATCTCAGTCGGTCGCGACAATCGTCCGAGTGGAGAGGCGCTTCGCGACGCCCTCGTCCGAGGCCTAGCGGAGTGCGGCGTGGACGTCGTCGACGTAGGCGTCGTACCGACTCCTCTCATCTACTGGACGCTGCATCAGCTCGACGTCGCTGGAGGAATCCAGATCACCGGCTCGCACAACCCACCCGAATACAACGGTTTCAAGCTCTGCGTCGGACATGAGTCGCTGCACGGTGAGGAGATCCAAAAGCTTTACGAGTACATCGAGGCCGGAACATTTCCCTCGGGTAAGGGAACTGTTAGGCAGGAAGCGATCATCGACCGCTACGTCGACGACATCGTTGCGCGCGTCGGACCGCTATCACGGCGACTCAAAGTCGTGATCGATTGCGGCAACGGCGCCGGATCGCTCGTCGCCGGAAAGTTGTTCGGTCGTTTGGGCGTCGACGCGACGTATCTCTTCTGCGAATCGGATGGAACGTTCCCGAACCATCATCCGGATCCGACTGTCCCGGAGAATCTGCACGACCTCATCGAGGCAGTCGGCAAACAAAAGGCCGATGTTGGCGTTGCGTTCGACGGCGATGCCGATCGCCTCGGCATCATCGCCGAGAACGGCGAGATCATCTGGGGCGATCACATTCTCATCGTGTACGCGCGCGATGTGCTGCAGCGGTTAGGCAAAGGCCAGCCGATCATCTTCGACGTGAAGTCTTCGCAGGCCCTTCCCGACGCGATCTCCGCGCAAGGCGGCGTCCCTGTCATGTGGAAGACCGGCCACTCGCTCATCAAGGAAAAGATGCGCGAGATGAACGCACCGGTCGCCGGCGAGATGTCGGGCCACATGTTCTTCGCCGAAGGCTTCTACGGTCACGACGACGCCATGTACGGCGCCGCGCGGTTCCTGCGCATCGTGGCAGACAGCGGCAAGAGCATCACCG
>DASYUK010000162.1:0-1893 GCA_036001325.1 Thermoanaerobaculia bacterium | reverse complement strand
GCAGGCGACGAGGAGGACGAGTGCCAGCGACGCGCTCAGTCTGCGCACAGCGCCGAGTGTACGCGATGAGCCCTCTCCCACCGGGAGAGGGTGGCGCGAAGCGCCGGGTGAGGGGCATGCCATCCCGAAAAACGCGCCCCTCATCCGCCGCTTCGCGGCACCTTCTCCCGCCGGGAGAAGGCTCTACAATCCGGGGCCATGCGTCTCATTCGTGTTCTCTTTCTTATCGCACTCTCGCCGGCCCTTCTCGCGCAATCGATCGACACCGCCGCCGTCGACCGTCTCGCTCGCGCCACGATGGCGCGCTGGAAAGTTCCGGCGATGGCGATCGGAATCGTGCAGAACGATCGCGTGACCTATCTCAAAGGTTTCGGCGCCACACCCGACACGCTCTTTCAGATCGCCTCGACGACGAAGGCATTCACGACCACGGCGATGGCCATGCTCGTCGACGAGAAAAAGATGAGCTGGGACGATCCGGTGCGGAAGTACATCGAGTACTTCCACCTCGCCGATCCCTGCGCCGATTCACTCGTCACGCTGCGCGACATCGTCTCGCATCGCAGCGGCCTCTCGCGGCACGATGAGCTCTGGGATTACACGGGTCTCTCGCGTGAAGACATCATTCGTCATGTCGGCACGATCAAGCTCACCAAGCCATTTCGCAGCGCTTACCAGTACAGCAACATCATGATCATGACCGCGGGTGAAGCCGTCGCGTCGGCGGCGAAGATGCCGTGGAGCGATTTCGTCAAAACGCACATCTTCGATCCTCTCGGAATGCATGACACGGTCGTCAGCAAAGCCGACTGGGAGCGATCGGAGCACGCCACCGGCTACGGATATGACGCCAAAAAGGATCTCGTCGTCGCACAACCGGCGCAACCGTATGAGAGCCTCGCTCCCGCCGGCACGATCAAATCAAGCGCACGCGACATGGTGCAGTGGATCCGCTTTCACCTGAACGACGGCCTCGTCGATGGAAAGCGGCTCGTCTCCGCGGAAGCGCTCAACGAGACGAAGAGCCCTCAGACGATCGTGCCGCTTGTCGGCGATGCGAAAGAGGAAAATCCCGAAACCAATCTCTCGGCCTACGGCATGGCCTGGCGCGTCCAGGATTATCGCGGCGAGCTCCTGATCTCGCACGGCGGCGCGCTGAACGGATTTCGTACGCAGGTTGACCTTCTGCCGAAGCAGCACGCCGGTTTTGTGGTCATGGCAAACCTCGGCCGCGGTCTCGCCGTGATCGCCATGCGCAACGCCCTCGCCGACATGCTCCTCGGCAAGCCGGCGCGCGATTGGAACGGCTATTACCTCGCTCTCGATGCGAAGGAGCGCGCGTCCGCGGAGACGAAGAAGCGCGAGCGCGATGCGAAGCGACATCTCGATACGAAGCCGTCGCGCGAGCTGGCAGCGTACGCCGGCACGTATACGAACGCTGCGTACGGCCCTTGCGTCGTCACGCTCGAGGGCGATCATCTCGCCCTGCAGTACGGGCGATTAAAGCTGCCGTTGACGCACTATCACTTCGACACGTTCTCCGCTGTCGACGAAGAGGAGGACATCGACGAACAGATCGTGTTCTCTCTGGACGCAGATGGCGACGTCAAGAAGTTGACGCTCTTCGGCGAGGAATTTTCTCGGAGTGCGGCGGCCACGCCGCCGCTCTGATATCGCGCAGAGCGGTGCCATGGGCACCGCAGTCCAGATCAGAAGTCCGCGATCGCCTGCACGATCGAATCGATGAGCGCCGTCGCGCCTGAAGCCGCGATGTGATGGTTCCAACCGAGGGCGAAGTAGCGGAAACGTCCGTCGCTGCCGCTGATGATGCCGGCGAGCGAGTTCACACCGGCGACCGTGCCGGTCTTGGCGCGCATGCGATCGCCGAGTGTC
>DASYUK010000161.1:0-7586 GCA_036001325.1 Thermoanaerobaculia bacterium | reverse complement strand
GGCATCAGTCTGCCGCACCACGCGCGTGAGGACTTTCAACGCGAGTGGCGGATCGTCGCCGAGGAGTTGGGGATGCCCGATCTGAAACACGACGACATCGATGACGAGCGCGTGCCGCAGCGCCGCTTTCGGCGCATGGGGCGCTGATCGATAGTCTTTGCGGCTCTCGCCGTTTCACGCCACAGTTACGTAGCATGATCGCGAGCGGCGAACGCATCGTCCTCAGTGCGCTCGTCCTCTACGAATAGCTTCGGGGAGATTGCCGAGATTCGTCGCGTGGGATCGCGGCAGCCGCGATCCGCGATGTCCCGGGACTGCAAATGGTCCGAGCGGACTAGCTCGACTATTCCTCTTCTTTGCCCTCGATCGTCGTTTCGGTCTGCTCTTCAGTCTCGAGCGCGTCGCTCTTCGTTTCCCTCTCCGTAGTTGTGGTCTTCTGCTCTTTCGGATCTCCGAACAGATCGTCCTTCGTCTTCGTCGTCGTTTCGGTGATCTTTTTCTCTTCCGCCATGTTGTCCTCCGGGGATGGATCGAGCAACGGTTGTGCCGTCCGTTGCTTCCTATCGGCGATAAAGTGATCCGCAGAAACTCCCATGAAAGTCAAACGCACTGCCTCGGCGGCGTTCACCGCCGAGTTCGAGAATGAGCAGGAGCTGCGGGACGAGCACCGCACGAATCTATCCCTCGGGGCCCTTCGCCTCCCGACCACAGAGACCGTCGCACTCCACACGACGCTCCTGGTGACGCTTCGCGGCCCATGGGGTGGCGAAGCCGTCGTGCGGGGCACGGCCGTGGCGGCCCTGCCGGATGCGATCGCGCTTGCGGTCGACGGAAATGCCGACGAGATTCTTGTTCTCCTGCTGGCCAGCCCGGCCGCGGAGGAACACGAAACGCCGGCCGTGGCGGATGAGAAGAGGCAGAACGCGTGGGATCAGATGCGCGGTCTCTCGCAGATGGAGAAGCTCCTTCTCGCGGTGAAGGCAGACAGAGCCGAGCGCGCCCTCCTTCTTCAGGACAACGACCCCAGAGTGCTGCTATCGCTTCTCCGAAATCCGCGGCTCACGGTGGATGAAGTCGTGCGGGTTGCGAAGTCGTCGTTCCTCAACTACCAGATCGCGGACGTGATCATGAAGACGGGCCAGTGGATGGGAAACCTCGACGTGCGGCTGGCCCTCATCCACAACCCCAAGACACCTCCAGCGTTCGCCCTCCGAATCCTGGCCACGCTCCCCGACTCGGAGGTGAGGGCCATCGCCCGCGCCGGTACGAATATGGCCCTCAAGCAGGCCGCTCTTCGACGCCTTCAAGGCAGGACGTGATGGCTATGCACACCACAATACGACTCGAATGGATCTCCTCATTCGCGCGAAGAAAGTGGCGTCGGAGACCGGCCGAACGCTCACGGCGGTCATCGAAGACGCACTGCGTGAGAGTCTTAGCCGTCGCCGCGCGACGACTAGAGAGCGCATCGTGATCATCCCGACATTTCGAGGGCAGCGCCTCCAGCCCGGTGTGAATCTGGATGACGTCGCTGCTCTTCTCGAGCTGATGGAAAGCGATCGTGATTCTCAGCGACGTCAACGTGCTGGTGTACGCCTTTCGCGAAGACGCCGCTGACCATCGTCGGTTTCGCAAGTGCTGAGCGGATTTGTTCGCGTGGTCACGCACCCTCGCATCTTTCAGCCGCCTGAGTGAGCGCCATTGGGGAATCTTCACTAACCTCGCCATAAGACGCTGCTGACATGCCCGTAAGAGCGGCCCTCCGCCTACCGATCGATGAAAACAGCAAGGCCCTGTTTTCACGGGCCTTTGATTCATGTGCGTTGGTTGCGGGGGCAGGATTTGAACCTGCGACCTTTGGGTTATGAGCCCAACGAGCTACCAGACTGCTCCACCCCGCGTCACTGGAAGGATGCTGCGAGAGGGGCGCATTATCTGCACCTCGCGCTCTCGCGTCAAGGAATCTCGATAACCATCGCACCGCACGGGCAATTCCTCGGTACGGTATCCTTCGGACCGCTTGCCGACGCCGTCGCGCCTGCGCATTCTTGCGCTGCTTTTCGTCCTCACCGGCGTCACCGGACTCCTGACTGAACAGATCCTCGAGAAGCTTCTCGGAACGCTTCTCGGCACGAGCACGCCGGCGGCTGCGGTCGTGCTCGCCGTCTATTTCGCGGGACTGACGCTCGGTGCGTGGAGCTACGGGCTATGGAAGCGGAAAGGGATCGTCGTCTACGCGATCGGTGAGGCGGGAGTCGCGATCTGCGTGATCGCGATGGCCATCGTCTTCGATTCACTCATCCCATTTTTCGTTCCGCTCCTGCGCATTGGCGCCGAGCGATTCGACCTGCTGCAACTCCTTCGACTCGTCGTCGCCTGCTGCTGGGTCATCCCTCCGACGTTCTTCATGGGACTGACGTTTCCGGCGATTGCAGACGTCGTCGTCGAAAAACGTGCGATCACGCTCTTCTACACGCTCAATCTGCTCGGTGCGGTCATCGCCGCCGTAGTCGGGCCGTATCTTCTCTTTCCGTACCTCGGGCTCGATCGCACGTTGGTGATCTGCGGCCTCATTGACGGGAGTGTCGCTGCGATTGCGTTCTCAGTGGGGCGCCGGTGTCCTCACCGGCGCGAAGATACGCCGGTGAGTACACCGGCGCCACACCGAGCCGCGTTTCTGCTCATCACTGCGGCGGGACTGAGCGGTCTGATGTCGTTCGGGCTCGAAGTCCTCTGGACCCATCTGATCTCCGTGACGTTCGGCAACAGCATCTATGCGTTCGCGATCATGCTCGCGGTCGTTCTGCTCGGCCTTCTTCTCGGAGGCGCGATCGCGACGACCATCTCGGGCGCCCGGCCGCAACTCGCCGGACTCTTTCTTCTCATCGCCGCGGCGTTGCTCGCCGCGCAGTATCTGCTCTGGCCACATGTGCCGCATCAGTTCACGGTCTGGGGCAGCAACATCACGACGTTCGCCGGCGGCGAGATGCTGCGCTGGACGCTCGCGATCGTCCTTCTGCTTCCATCGACGACTGCGCTCGGCGCCGTCTATCCACTCCTCTTTCGTATGGCGCCGCAGATCGAAGGAGCGCTGGTGGGTCGCATGGCGGCGGTCAACGCGATCGGTTGCATCGCCGGCGCGCTTATCGTCGGCTTCCTGCTGATTCCCGCGATCGGCTCGGAGGCGACGCTGATGGCGGTGGTGCTGATGTATGCGGTGCTGGGAATTTCTGTCTATCTACTCGATCGTGGTCGTCGCGGATTTGTGATCGCGGCCATTGGTGGCGGCGCGATTCTGCTGTTGATCGGAATGGCCCCTCCGTGGGATCGGCTCGCCATTACCTCCGGCGAGCATGTCTACTTTCATCCCTTTCTGCAGCCGGGATCGCGTCTTCTCTTTTTTCATGAGGACACGGCCGGCGGGATGACGACTGTCACCGATACCCTGTTACGCAACGGCATCCATGCGCGCACGCTGCTGACGAACGGCAAGTTTCAAGGCAATGACTCCGGTGAGCGCATCGCCCAGTCGGCGTTCGCGCTGGTGCCGCTGCTGCACGTCCGTCATTTCGATCGTGCGCTGGTCGTCGGTCTCGGCACGGGGCAGTCGGCGCAGATCGTGCGCGGAGCGGCGTTCCGCCGCGTCGACATCGCCGAGATCGCGCCGGGCATCGTCGCCGCGGCCGACGCCGGCTTTCGCCATCTCAATCGCGGCGTCCTGCACGACCCGCGAACGCATCTGCACATCGAGGACGGACGCAACTTCCTCCTGCTCGATGATGGCCGCTACGATCTCATCACCCTCGAGCTCACCAGCGTCTGGTTCGCGGGCGCGACGAACCTCTACAGCAAGGAATTCTATGCAATGGCGCGCGCACGACTGCAGCCCGACGGGATCTTTCAGCAGTGGATCCAGGTCCATCACATCGGACCTCCGGAGCTGGCATCCGCGATCATCACGCTGCGCAGCGTGTTTCCGCACGTGAGCTTCTGGTACATCGGCCGACAGGGGATTCTCGTCGCATCGAGCTCGCCCCAGGTCGTGCAGCCGATCGCGATCGCGAACGCGCGCGCGCACTCGCACGATCTCCTTCTCGCGCCCGACGCCGTCGATCCGATGATCAAAATCGTTCTCGGCAACCGCCTTCTCGCGCCGGACGATGTGTCGCGACTCGCTGCAACCGTCGACGTACGAGTCAACACCGATCGGAACCGCGCCTTCGAGTACTTCACGCCTCGCTATAACCTCTCGCGCGAGCCGCTCGAGGAGATCAATGTGGCGCTGCTCTCCCGGTTTGCGACGTCTTCGCCGCATCGGCTCGCCCCAGGCGCGCCGGCTGATGTTCAGGCACTCGTCGCAAGCGCGGAGCAGAAGCACAAGTAGCTGGCACGGTTCGTTCTTGCAGACGCAGCAGTATGAAGGTCACCACGGTAGTTTTTCTGTGTGCCACTGCTGTTCGTGCAGCAGCTCTCCCCGGTTTTCGAGTCGAGATGCTCGGCAGCACCGCCGGATTCTGCAGCTCGCTGGCAGTCGATTCAATGAGCACGATTTACTACACGACGACGAAGGGAGGCGTCTTCCGTTTCCTCGGCGGTCAGAGCACGCCTGTCGCATACGTGGTCACGGACGCGAACAGCAACTCCGGACTTCTCGGGATGGCGCTCATCGATGACAACACAGCGGCGATTCACTACACGACGATCGGGCAGACCTACGACGTCGTGTCGCGAATCGATCTCACCAGCGGCGCCGAGACGATCGTCCACCAGTTCGCCTGCGACATCGATGTGCCGGAACGTGGCTCTTCACCCGAACATCATGGCGGCAATCCGACGATCGGGCCCGACGGCTCGATCTGGGTCGGCATCGGCGATTACGGTTGGGGGCTCATCGCGTCGCTCGAGCAATGGAACGCCGGGAAGATCTTCCGCATCGCGCCCGACGGAACCGTGACGCAATTCGCGAGAGGACTGCGAAACCCGTTCGACATGATCTGGGATGACGCGCGGCAGCGCATCATCGTCGCCGACAACGGCCCGGCCAAAGGCGACGACATCAACGTCATCACCCTCGGCGCAAACTGCGGCTGGCCTTTCAGCTTCGCCGGCGAGCCGCATGCGCCTGGCATCGTGCCGCCGGTCTATGTATTTCGGAACACGATTGCGCCGACCGGCACCCTGGCGCTGAGCGGCGCGAATGCGCAGCTTCGCGAAGGAATTCTTCTCGGAGCGTTCGTCTCGAAGGCGATCTATTTCATCCCCGATATCGACGCGAGTCCACTCCCCGATCCGGTTGCGCTGATCGAGCGCGAGACCGGTTCGGTTATCGACGTTGCGCAGACCCCGAATGGGGACATCGTGTTCGCTACAGGTAACGCGATCTATAAGCTCAACGTCCCGCAGCGCGGCGATTGCAACGGCGATGGCCGTCTCAACAGCGCGGACATCGAAGCCTTCGAGCGCGAGCTCGCCGATGCTCCCGAGTCGACGTACGCGGCGCAAAACGGATCCTACGCAGGAAGTTGGGGCTGCGATGCGAACGGCGACGGCGTCATCGATGCCAACGATCGCGCCGAGCTCATCCGGCTCGTCGGAGCGCGCCGGCGAGCCGTGCGCAGCGGTCATTAGCGGCACCGCGGATGCATTGTTTTCTGTCGAACAAAGGAGGGTGTCCCATGAATGGACGCACGAAACTCGTCGCGCGGCCGATCGTATCGGTCGTCGTCGCTTTAATGCTCGTAAGCGGCGTCGCCACCGCGCAGACGAACATCAAACCGGGGTGGAATCTCTTCTCCCCGCAGGACGACGTTCAGATCGGGCAGCAGTCGGCAGCCCAGGCTGAGCAACAACTGCCGATCCTGAACGATCGAACCGTGGAGAACTACATCAATACCATTGGCCAGAAGCTGGCCGCGAACGCCGGCGGACCACAGTTTCAGTATCAGTTTCGGGTCGTGAATGCGTCAGACATCAACGCGTTCGCGCTGCCAGGCGGATACATCTATCTGAACCGCGGCGTGCTCGACCAGGCGAAGAACGAAGGCGAAGTGGCCGGCGTGATCGCGCATGAGATCTCGCACGTGGCGCTGAGACACGGAACGCATCAGGCCTCGAAGGCCTACGCCGCTCAAGCCGGGCTGAGCATCCTCGGCGGAATCCTCGGCGGAAAGATCGGCAACAACACGGCGCAGATCCTCAACGCTGTCGGTGGCATCGGTCTCAACGCGCTGTTCCTCAAATACAGCCGCGACATCGAGACGCAGGCCGATGTGCGGGGATCGCAGATCCTCGCTGCCAGCGGTTACGCGCCGCAGGACATGATCAACTTCTTCCATACTCTCGAGAGCGTCGACAAGTCGAAGAAGACAAACTGGCTGGCCAATCACCCTGCGCCGCCGGACCGCGAGGCGCGAATCGCGAAGGAAGCGCAACTGCTGCGCGTCTCGAACACGCCCACGACGAATGTCGCCGGGTTGCGACAGATTCAGAACCAGTTGCGGACCTATGGCTCGGCACCGACGATGGCGCAGATCGCGCAGACGGGCCCGACCACCAGCGGTCGAACACGATCGACTGGTCGAACGGGCGCGCAAGGCGCGGTCGTTCAGGTCGAACCGCCGTCGAGCACGATGCGCAGCTATACGGCGCCTTCAGGCGTCTACCGCATCTCGTATCCGGCCAACTGGCAGGTTTATCAGGAAGGTTCGACCGGAGTCACGATCGCACCGCAGGGTGGTGTCGGCGAAATCGGCGGGCGGACCGAGGTCGTGTATGGCGCGATGATCAACCACTACGATCCGTTCGGATCGCAGAGCATGGCCTCGAGCCTGCGCGGCTCGCCGTCGAACGTCTACATGGGGAACGTCACGCTCGAGGACGCGACGAACGATCTTCTCGGACAGATCCGGCAGAACAGTCCGTATCTGCAGACGGTTCGAGGGACGACGCAGCGATTCAATGTGAGCGGCGGTCGCGCGATCGCGGTGGCTCTGCGCGGAACGGATCCGAACACCGGACTCAACGAGCGGGTGAACGTCGTCACGAGACAGCTCGAAGACGGTCACCTCATCTATCTGTTGTTCATCACGCCGGAGAACGAGGCCAGCCGCTATAACGGCGTCCTGCAGGCGATGGTGAACTCGCTGCAGGTCAGCGATACGGCGCGGCACTGAGGTTTTTCAACACCCTCTCCCATCGGGAGAGGGTGGCGCGCAGCGCCGGGTGAGGGGCGTTGTATCATTCCCCTCGGAGGCATACATGTACGACGAAATGATTGTCGAGCCGATGCGTCGTGAGCTGACCCGGCTTGGAATTCAGGAAACGAGAACGGCGGCGGAAGTGGACGCCGTGCTGGCAAAGAAAAAGGGCACGGTCCTCGTGGTCGTGAACTCGGTATGCGGTTGCGCCGCGGGCATGGCCCGGCCGGCTGTGGCGATGGCGCTGGAGAGCGCGCGCGAGAACAAGACGATGCCCGAGAAGATGATCACCGTGTTCGCGGGCAACGATCGCGAAGCGACGGAGCGGGCGCGCGAGTATTTCACCGGCTACCGGCCGTCGTCGCCGTCGATCGCTCTGATCCGCGATGG
>DASYUK010000160.1:0-21188 GCA_036001325.1 Thermoanaerobaculia bacterium | reverse complement strand
GGCGTGCCGCCGCGCGCATAGCTGTCGAGCAGACCGTTCTGCTTCGCAAACGCGATCCACGATCCGAGAAGAAGGATTGCCGGCGTGGCCAGCGTCGCCACGGCGCGAACGTTCCGCCGCGTGATCGCGTAAGCGATGATCACGACTGCCGCGAATGCCGCCCCCTCGACTTTGGTGAGCGCCGCGCCGGCGAGCGCGATCGCGGCGATGAGGCGTTCGTCTCCGAAGGTGAGCGCTGAGAGCGCGATGACTTCGAACATGATGAGCTGGGGGTCGGCCCCACCCGCCGCCCGCCCGGAGGCGAAGCCGAAAGCCAGCAGAGCGGCGAGCAACGTCGCGTACGCCGTCGCGTGTTTGGTCTTCTGCGCTGCGAACCGACGGAACGCAAGGACCGTCGCCAGCAGGTAAATCGGCGTAAGAAGAATTGCGCCCCAATACGAGAAACGATGCGCGGCGATCGAGCTCCACGCGTACACGAGCGGCAGCAGCGGGGGATAGTCGGGATGCATCAGGTAGTAGTGCGGAAACCGGAGGAACTCGACATCGATCCTCTGCGTGAAAAAGAAGCGCTGCGCTTTCGGTCCCCAGAAGTAGAGGAGATCGCCGCAGGTGATTCTTGCTGTCGCTGCTCCGTAGATCGTGAGCAGCGTGATGAGAGCGATCGGGATGTAGGCGCGAAGTGGTTGGTGGTTGGTCGCTGGTAGCTGGTGCGTTCGGGATACCAACCACCAACCACTAAACACCAACCACATCGTGATCAACAGCGACGTGCGCGTCCAGGCAATCCCCAACAGCGATTCGAGCCACATCACCGTGCCGCCGATCACGATCCCGGTCGCGAAGCGCGTCGCCAGGCCTCGCCCCGGAGCACCGCAAAGGATGAAGAGAAGCGATGCGGCGACCCAGATGGCGTCGCTCAACGTCGCTTGTACAGCCAACCGCTGCTGAATCCCGCCACAGGGGTGTACGACGGATGTTCGAATGGCTCGCCGATGGCGATCACGTACTCGGTCACCTGCTCGCCGCGGAGCTCCGACGCCGCCGTGAACGGTGGAAGAACAAATTGATGGGGCAGCAGCCCGACCGCCGTGAGGTAGTTGTCGCTGTCGCTCCATGCGTGACCGTTCTTCGGCCGGAAGCAGGTGACCTCCACGCCGCGCGGAAGGAGCGGCTCGACCTCCGGAATGAGAATGAGCGCGTCGCGCGTCGGATGCTTGACGACGTCAACATGATCGACGATCGTCCGCGGCCGCCGAAAGTACGGGCCGCCGCGGCCGTAGAAGCGTTGCAGAAGCGCGACAGAGAGCAGCAGCGCGCCGCCGTACGCGACGACCCGCTGCAGCGCGTCGCGGGTCATATCTCGCGAAAGATGTAGGGGCGCAGGACGTCGATCCTCTCCTCGAGCTTCTTCTCATCGAGATAGCGCAGCGTCGCCGCAACCGACGATAACAACGAGTTGCCGTCCTGCGGCGTATAGCAGAAACCGACGATCTTCCGCGGATTGGGCATGGCCAACGTCGAGAGCGGGATCACCGTCTGCGAGAAGATCCGCCCGAAAAAGCCGTGATCTCGGCCGAACGAGAAGATCTGGTTCACCGATCTGCGTCCGGTGACGGCCACGCGCGGATTCGCGCGAAGCGCCGTCTTCACTTCTTCGAGCGTCGTATCGAAGTTGAGCTGCAGATCGAACCAGAGCGTGTGCATGTACTGCGTGTTGAGCTTGATTGCCGACGAGAACAGCTTCAGTTTCTCGCCGAGGGTCTGGAAGAGATGATAGGCATCACGCGCATGGTGCGTCCCGAACTCCGGATCGTCGTGCTTCCCCGCCTGCGGTGCAGCCACGAAATCCTTCGTGTCGGAGACATCGTTCGCCCGGCGCATGCAGACGAACTGTCCCGTCTCGAGCTTCATCTTTCCGGCCTTCGAGCCGAGGGTTTTCAAAAGAACGGAGATGTTGTGGGTGTTGCAGGAGACGACCTGCACGAAGCGTTCTTGGGGAGTGAAGACCTCGTCGTTGATGCCGCGCGCGTACGGCTTGCCGAATCCGAACTCCGAACCCTGAGCCAGGAAGCCGATCGGTCCTCGGACAAGCTCGTAGTACTTGGCCTTGTTCTCATTGCCGGCCGGCGTGCAGTCGACGACGACCGTGGCGCGCTCGATCGCTTCTTCGGTCGTGTACGAGACGCGGTGTCCGAGCTCGGCGAAATCGCCGCGCGCGTCGTCGTCGGTGACCAGCCGTGCGCCGTGGCTGATCAACTGATTGACCTTGGCGCGATCTTCGGCATTGGGCGTTCGCTTGTGAAACGTGACCTCGTCGATGCCCCACGCCTCTTTGAACTCGTTGAACAGACCGATGAGAGGCTCGCCGATCGTGCCGGTGCCGACGACGTGCACGATGATCTTTCTGGTCAAGACGGCGCGGATTGTAAATCAAGTTAAGATCGCGCCGCCGTGGCCGTCGCCAAAACAGAAGCGCGCGAGAAGCTCATCGCCTCGAACAAGAAGGCCTTTCATGACTATCACGTGCTCGACAAGCTCGAAGCGGGACTCGAGCTCACCGGCACCGAAGTGAAGTCGCTGCGCGAGGGGCTGGCGAACCTCAAGGACAGCTACGTCACCTTCAAGAATGGCGAAGCGTTTCTATTCGGGGCGCACATCTCCCCCTATACCCACGGCAATCGAGAGAATCACGATCCCGAGCGCACGCGAAAACTCCTGCTGCATCGCCGCGAGATCGACAAGCTGCATGTTCAGGTCGCGGAGAAAGGTCTGACCGTCGTTCCGCTGCGGCTCTACTTCAAGGGGAACCGCGTGAAAGCGGAGATCGGTGTCGTGCGCGGCAAGAAGCTCTACGACAAACGGGAGACGGAGAAGCGGCGCGAGGCCGAACGCGAAGCGGCTGCGGCCTTAAAGTCCGGAAGGCGGTAGGTGTGGCTATGCAGCCACAGTTGTGACGCGCAGGCGCTACAGAATGGAAATGCGATGATCGGCGCGCTGAACCAATAAATCATGCCGAATCAATGAGTTCCATACATTTGACGTCCTCAGCCGTGCATGGCACCGGCCCTGCGTTAGGGGCGGCAGACATGTACGTCCAGCGGAAGACGATCAACGCGAGAGTCAGCATCACCGGCATCGGTCTCCACTCCGGCATCTACACGAAAGTCGAGCTTCATCCGGCGCACGCCGGCAGCGGGATTACCTTCGTGCGCGCGGATCTTTCCGGCCTGCGCATCCCGGCGCTGCAGGCGTCGACGACGGCGCTCGACCACGCCACTACGGTCGGCAAGGATGATGTCTCGGTCGGAACGGTCGAGCATCTTCTATCGGCGATCATGGCCTGTGGGATCACCGACGTCGACATTCACATCGACGGACCGGAAGTGCCGATCATCGACGGCAGCGCGCTGCCATTCATGCATCTGATCGACGCCGCCGGCGTCCAAGAGCTCGG
Source organism: Thermoanaerobaculia bacterium (assembly GCA_036001325.1). Classification (GTDB taxonomy): domain Bacteria; phylum Acidobacteriota; class Thermoanaerobaculia; order Gp7-AA8; family Gp7-AA8; genus DASVHS01. The sequence continues at coordinate 17,734 of DASYUK010000160.1, read as the reverse complement.
CGCCGAGCTTCCCGTCCTGCGGATCAAAGAGCCGATCGAAGTCGTCGACGGCGAGAAGAGCATCCGCATCACTCCTGCCAATCGCCTCGTCCTCAAATACAAGATCGATTTCGATCATCCCGTGATCGGCAAGGAATCACTCCACTTCGACTTCGAGCACGACAACTTCCTGCGCAAGATCGCGCCCGCGCGCACGTTCGGTTTCATGCGCGACGTCGAGAAGCTGCGCGCCGCCGGCCTGGCGCGCGGCGGCTCGGTCGAGAACTGCATCGTCCTCGATGACAAAGGGGTGGTGAACGGACCACTCCGCTTCAAGGACGAGTTCGTCCGGCACAAGATCCTCGACCTCCTCGGCGATCTGGCGCTGATCGGCCGGCCGATCGTCGGTGAGATCGTCGCCCATCGAGCCGGACACGCGCTTCATTCACGCTTCGTCGAGAAGATCCTCCGGACGGCTTCCGTCGACGAAGCTCCCGAAAAGGCCCTTCGGCCCCGCACAGCGGAAAGCTTCGCGTAGCGCGTTTTCTCGTCCACTGTGGTAAAAAAGCCACACGTGGCTCGTCTCTCATTCGCCGTCCTCGCCTTTTTCGCGGCAGCCGCCGACCCTCGGATCGAGAACCTCTCGGCGGTTGCGGCGAATGGAAAAGTCTCGATCCACTTCGATCTCGCCGATGCGTTCCGCAGCGGGGAGATGGTGCAGGCGCTCCAGAGCGGATTACCGACCAGCTTCACCTATGAGATCGAGATCTATCGCGACCGGCCGAACTGGTTCGACGAGTCGCTCGGTCGCTCGCGCATCGAAACGATCTGCACGCTCAACTCCGTCACCCGCGAATACCTGCTCAACTATCGTCGCGATCGGAAGCTCGTCCGCTCCGAGACGTTCTCCGATCTGGCCACGCTTCAGAGCCGCATGACGACGATCGATGAGCGCGACCTTTTCGATATCGGCAATCGCCGTCCGTACAAACTGAAAGTGCGGGCGCGCGCCGATCTGATGCGCTCGTGGCGCTTCTATGTCGTTCCGTGGGAAGTCACCACGCGCTGGCGCGAAGTGCGGGTGCAGTGTCCGGAGTGCAAGCCGTGAAAGCGCGCGAGGTCGTCCTGCGCTATCGCAAGGATCCGCGGGTCATCATCACGGTCCCGCTGCTGATTCTCTCGGCGACGAGCCTCGTCTACTACCTGATCCAGCGGGCGAAGGAGCTCTCGCCCGAGGCGCTCTCCAGCCAGGTGCTGCTGTTTGTCCTGTGGAACATCAACGTCCTGCTGATCGTCGGCATCGTCTTCATGCTCTTGCGCGGGGTGGTGAAGCTCGTCCTCGAACGCCAGCGCGGGATCATCGGTTCGCGGTTCCGCACGAAGCTCGTCATCACCTATGTTGCCGCGTCGCTGCTTCCTGTCGCCCTTCTGTTTTTCGTGGCGACCGACATGATGCGCGTCTCCATCGACCGCTGGTTCACCACCCCCGTGCGCACGATTCTCGGCAACGGCGAGTCGATCGCGCAGATGGCGCAGGACCAGGCCGCCGCGACGGCGCAGGGGGCCGCGCGCGAGATCGCCGCGAATCCGGCGAGCCGCGACGCCACGGCGATGGACAGCGCCTTTCTCCACGTCCTGCAGTTTCACAACGTGCAGATGGCCGGCATCTATCGCGACGGCGTGCTCGTCAAACTGCAGGCCGATCCGCGCGCGCCGATCCAGGAGGTCTCCGATCCGCCGCAGCGATTTTTCGAAGATGCGGCGCGCGTCGGCACGGCGACAAAGATCGACGTCGCACCGAGCGGAAAGTGGATCCGCTCCGCCGCTCGCATCGGCAACGGCCACGACATCGCCGTGGCCGGCGTCTTTGTGCCGAACGCGATGAGCCGCATGATCGACGAGTCGATCATCGCCAACCGCAATTTCCAGCAGCTCCGCTCGCAGCGGCAGACCCTCAAGGCCTCGCAGACGTCGATGTTTCTCGCCGTGACGCTGGCGATTCTGTTCGGCACGCTCTGGACCTCCATCTACGCGTCGCGCCGCATCACCGTTCCGATCAAGGCGCTCGCTGAAGCGACCGGCACGCTTGCCGGCGGCGCGTACGGAACGCGCGTTGAAGTCGTCGGCACCGACGAGGTCGGTCGGCTCATCGAGTCGTTCAACGCCATGTCCGCGCAGCTCGCATCGCAGCGGCAGGAGCTGACCGAGACGAACCGCCGCCTCGACAGCGAGCGCGCCTTCATGCAGACGGTGCTCGACAGCGTGGCCACCGGCATCATCACCTTCACCGACGATCTCGATCTCCTCAGCATCAACCGCGCCGCGTTGCAGATGCTGCAGCTCATCGACGTGCCCCACGAGGTATCGCTTTACGATCTCCTCTCCGGCGATCTCGATCCGCTGTGCGACGCGCTGCGCGACCTCATGACGCGCTCGGCGCGCACGCGCGAGGTGACGCTCATCCGCGGCGGCGAGCTCCGTTATCTCGAAGTCGCCGTCGCGCGACTCGGCGAGCAGGCCGGGTGGGTGGCGGCGATCGAGGATTCGACGCAACTCGTGCAGGCGCAGAAACTCGCTGCGTGGAACGAGGCGGCGCGCCGCATCGCCCATGAGATCAAGAATCCACTCACGCCGATCCAGCTCTCCGCCGAACGCATCGCCAAGAAGTTTCAGAACCGCGAGGCCGACACCGACGAGGCGATCGAGCAGGGAACCAAGACGATTGTCTCCGAGGTGACGCAGCTCAAGCGGATGGTCGATGAGTTCTCGCGATTTGCGCGCATGCCCGCCGTGCACATGCGTCACGCGCAGCTCGCCGACATCCTGCAACAGGCCGCGAGTCTCTATCGCGACGTCAAGAACGGCGTCACCGTGACGGTCACGGTCGATCCCGATATCGAGCTGCTCATGGATCCGGAGCAGATCCGTCGCGCCGTCGGCAATCTGCTCAAGAACGCGGTCGAGGCCACCGAGAGCGGCGAGATCCGCGTCTCCGCACGGCGAGCGCCGCATCGCGTGGTCATCGAAGTGGCCGATCCCGGTCGCGGCGTTCCCGACACCGACAAGGAAAAACTCTTCCTGCCGTATTTTTCGACGAAGGGGCGGGGGACGGGATTGGGGCTGGCCATCGTGCACCGCATCGTGCGCGACCACGACGGGCAGATCTCCGTGCATGACAATCATCCGAAGGGAACGCGGTTCGAGATCGAGCTGCCCGCGTGATGGCGACGATCCTCCTCATCGACGACGAGCAGTCGATCCGCACGACACTCTCGAACATTCTTCAGGATGAAGGTCATCGCACGACGCCCTGCGATTCGGGAGAGGAGGGGATCGCTGCCTTTGCGCGCCAGGAGTTCGATCTGGTGATTCTCGATCTCTGGCTGCCGGGAGTCGATGGCCTGACGGTTCTCGAGCGCATCCGCAACGCCGGCGGTCCGCCGGTGATCGTCATCTCCGGTCACGCCAACATCGACACCGCCGTCCGCGCCACGCGCCTCGGCGCCTACGACTTCCTGGAAAAGCCGCTCTCGCTCGAGCGCGTGCTCCTCACCGTAAATCACGCGCTTGCCGATCGCAAGCTGCGCGACGAAGTGCGCGACCTGCGCCGCTCGCTTGCGCTCGAGGATCTGCTCATCGGCGAGAGCGAGCCGATGAAGAAACTGGAGCAGCAGATCCGCAGCGCCGCGCCGTCCAACTCCCGCGTGCTCATCACCGGCGAGAACGGCAGCGGAAAGGAGATCGTCGCCCGCACGCTGCACCGGCAATCGCTGCGCGGCGATCAGCCGTTCATCGACGTCAACTGCGCGGCGATCCCCGAGGAGCTGATCGAGTCGGAGCTGTTCGGACATCGTAAGGGAGCGTTCACCGGGGCCATCGAAGATCGCAAAGGGAAGTTCGAGCTCGCCGACGGCGGCACGCTCTTTCTCGACGAAGTGGGCGACATGAGCCTCAAGACGCAGGCCAAGGTGCTGCGCGTGCTGCAGGAGCAGACCTTTCAGCGCGTGGGCGCGCAGCAGTCGATTCAGGTCGATGTGCGCGTCATCGCCGCGACGAACAAGAATCTCGAGTCGGAGATCGGCTCAGGAACTTTCCGGAGCGATCTCTACTACCGCCTGAACGTGATCCCGATCGACGTGCCGCCGCTGCGCGTGCGCGGCAACGACATCGTGCTGCTCGCCGAGCACTTCCTCCGCCGCTTCGCCGCCGAGACGCGCGCGCCGAAGAAGCGGCTCTCGGCCGGCGCGTCGACGAAGCTGAAGTCGTATCGTTGGCCCGGCAACGTGCGCGAGCTGCGCAATGTGATCGAGCGGCTGGCCATCCTTCTGCCGCACGACACGATTGCCGCGGAAGACGTTCAGCTCGGTCCGCCGGCAAATGAGACGACGCCGATCGCGGCGAACCTCATGCTCAAGGAAGCGCGCGACGAGTTCGAGAAGCAATACATCCTGACACGCCTCCGCGAGTTCGCCGGCAACGTCAGCCGGACGGCGGACGCCTTGGGAGTCGAGCGTTCGAATCTGTACCGCAAACTTCACGCGTATGGCATACGGGTGGAGCGACCGTGACGGTCGTTGGTCGTGGGTCGTGGGTACCGGGGGCAGCATCGTTCTTGCGCTGCAGCCCCCGATACCTACGACCCACGACCCACGACCGTGAAATAGGGCGCTGACGCGAGTCGTTAAGATTGACACTCCGGCCATGCGTCACTACGCTACGCCGGCTTTCTCGCGGGAATAACTCAGTTGGTAGAGTGCAACCTTGCCAAGGTTGATGTCGCGGGTTCGAGTCCCGTTTCCCGCTCCAAAAGAATCTGATCCCCAGGCCGCGCATCCCACGCGGCCTTTTTCATCTCATGCGCGCCACCTCCACGGCTGCCGCGCGTCGGCCAGCGGTCGAAACGCGTCTTTGTAGTGGCTGATCACAAATCGGCGACCGTTCCAGAAGAGCGATACGACGTCATAGCGGATGTGCACGTCGCGCTCTCCGCATACGTACTCGTTGCCGAGTCGGATGAGCCGCTCCCGTTTGGTGCGATCGACGGCATCGTGCCCTTCGCCCGCCGCGAGCGACTGGCGTGTCTTCACCTCGGCGATCACGATCGTTTTTCCGCGGCGGGCGACGAGATCGATCTCGCCGGCGCGCAGCCGGAGGTTGCGCGCGACGATGCGATAGCCGCGCAGGCGGTAGAACCACGCGGCGCGACGCTCGCCGGCGCGTCCGAGCTTCGCCGCCTCCATCATCATCGCCAGCGATGGTCGCGCAGAATGACGCGATGGACGCGATTTTCTACTTCCTGTGGAAGTGCCGCTCGACGTCGATGTGCCTGATGTCGACGATGATCGGCCGTCCATGCGGGCAGGCGTACGGATTCGACGAGTCGAGAAGCTCGGCGACGAGTCGAGCCATCTCCTCACCGGAGAGTGGCCGGTGGACCTTGATGGCCGCCTGGCAGGCCAGCGACGCGCAGATGCGCTCGCGAACGCGGGTCACATGCGATGACTTCTCTTCGAGCGAGGCGTCGATGAGCTTGCGGAGAAAGGCGTCGAGATCGCTGCGCACGAGCTCAGGTGGCAGCGCGGAGATCGCGAACGTGTTGCCCGAGAAACGCTCGATGTCGAAGCCGACCGCGCGCAGGTCGCCCAAGTGAGACTCGAGAGCGGCCGTCTCGGCTGCGCCGCTCTCGTAGAGCATTGGCGTGAGGAGCTGCTGCGAGATCGGCGTCCCGCCGGAGAGGCGTTCGAAGTAGCGGTCATAGAGCACGCGCTCGTGGGCGACGTGCTGATCGATGATGCGCAGTCCCGCCGGCGTATCGACGAGGATGTAGCTCAGCCGGTATTGTCCGACCACTCGTCCTTTCAGGTCGCCGAGGTCGGCGGGGCGATCTTCTTCGACGAGAGGCGCGGCGAGGGAGGCGCTCTGCGACGATCGTGGAGGCTGCACGACGGAGGCGCGTTGAAAGAGCGGCGTGAACTGCGGCGCGCGTGGGACGTCGTAACGCTGCGTTTCGAAGAGTGCGGAGTGCTGAGTGCTCGGTGCTGAGCTGAGCGGCGCGTCGCGCAGAAGTGCCGATCCTTCCTCTGCGCCGCCGAGGGCACGCTTGACCGCCTGCTCGACCAGCACATGAACGTGACCGGAATCGCGGAAGCGCACTTCAGTCTTGGCGGGATGGACGTTGACATCGACCATCTCCGGAGCGATGTCGAGAAAGAGGACGACCGCCGGATGGCCGTCGAAGTCGAAGGACTCGCAGGCGCGATTCGCGGCGTGGGTGAGCACGCGATCTCTCACCAGGCGTCCGTTGACGAAGAAGAATTGATTTCTCCGGCTGCCGAAACGAAGTCCGCGCGTGACGAAGCCGCCCGCGCGCGTGTGGTCGAGCTCCCCTTCGATCGGCACGAGATAACCGGCGGCGTCGCTGCCGATGATCTGGATGACGCGTTCACGTGCGTCGGAAGCGGGCGGCAGGTCGAGGACCAGCCGGCCGTTGTGCTCGAGACGGAAAGCGCGCGAAGGGAGCGGCAGCGCGTACGAAGAGACAACCGTAGCGATGAAGCGGAACTCGGCGTCTGCGCTGCGGAGGAACTTCCGCCGGGCCGGAACATTCTCGAAGAGCTCCGCGACGCGCACGGTCGTGCCGCGGTCGCGCGCCGCGGGACGAATCGATCGCGCGCCGGTCAGCGGATCGCAATTGACCTCGATGGCCGTATCGCTCGCGCCGTCGAAGGTCGTCAGCGTGAATCGGGAGACGCTGGCGATGGAGGGGAGCGCCTCGCCGCGAAAGCCGAGCGTGCGCACGCGCGTGAGATCGCTGAAGTCGCGGATTTTGGAGGTGGCGTGGCGCTCGACCGCCAGCGCGGCGTCGTCGTGCGACAGGCCGCAGCCGTCGTCGCGCACTTCGATCAGCTTCCGTCCGCCCCCCTCCAGGATGATGTCGATCGTCGTGGCGCCGGCGTCGATCGAGTTCTCGATCAGCTCCTTGACGACCGACGCCGGACGCTCGACGACTTCGCCGGCCGCGATCTGATTGACGAGATCTGTTGGGAGAACGGTGATGCGGGGCATGATTCATTATGAACTGATGAATTCAGAATTCAGACTTCCAGCACGATCTTTCCGAACGCTTCGCGAGCTTCCAGGATGCGGTGTCCTTCCGCGATCTGTTCAAGAGGCAGCACCCGGTCCACCACCGCGCGCAATCGTCCGGCGGCGACATGCTTCATGATCTCATGCAGCTCGGCGAGACTACCCATCGTAGAGCCGAGGATGGAGAGCAGCTTGAAGAAGACGAGCCGGAGGTTGATGGTGACGTCCGCGCCGCTCGTGGCGCCGCACGTGACGAGGCGCCCGCCCTTGGCGAGAGCGCGCAGCGAACGTTCGAAGGTATCGCCGCCGACATGCTCGAAGACGATATCGACTCCGCGCTTGGAAGTGAGCGTGCGCACTTCGGCGACGAAATCGGTCGAGCGGTACTCGATCGCCACATCGGCCCCCAGATCGCGTGCCCGCGCCGCTTTCTCGGGCGATCCCGCCGTCGCATAGACGGTTGCGCCCAAGAGCTTGGCAATCTGGATCGCAGCGCTGCCGATGCCCGATCCGCCGGCCTGCACGAGGACCGTTTCTCCGGGACGGAGTTGCGCTCGCGCGACGAGCATGTGCCACGCGGTGACCATGTCGAGCGGGATGGCCGCTGCCTGGACGAACGAGAGACTCTCCGGCTTGCGGATGAGATTGCGGATCGGCGCGAGCATCAGCTCCGATGCGCCGCCGTTCGTCGTTTCGCCGAAGATCCCGGAATGCGCGCAGAGCGGATCGTTGCCGGAGAGACAGGCGATGCAATGCCCGCAAGAAAATCCGGGAGCGACGATCACCGCATCGCCGGCGCTCCACCCGAGATCGTTCGGCTCGATCTCGTCGATGACGCCCGAGACTTCCGAGCCGGGAGTGATCGGCAGCGGAAACTTGTGACCGGGAACGCCGCGCCGCACCCAGACATCGAGATGATTGAGAGCGACGGCGCGAACGCGAATGCGCGCGAAACCGGGGCGGAGGGGTGGGTCGGGCAGGTCGGTGATCTCGAGCGCGTCGAGTCCACCATGCGCGCGAATGAGAACGCCTCTCATGAGGCACGCATTGTAATTGCGTGCGATGATGCGCGCGATGACCCGCAGAATCAGCGCCATGCTCGGCATCGTCGTGATCGTCGGGCTGGTCTTCTTTCTGATCTGGAAGGTCTATCAACACCACCGCCAGGCCGGTGATGAAGATGAGGAGCCGGGTGTGATCGCGGCGATCACGGTGACATCTAAATGATTGATGTAAAGTACTCTTACTCCTGGCACGCGGGGTGCTCTATTCCGTAGCATGAAGCCCAGCGCCGCCGTTCTCCTCCTTCTTCTCGCGACGACCGCCTTCGCGGCAAAACAAGACTCCGGCCCGCAGCCGACCGACCTCACACCGCAGTTCCGCGCCGAAGGCTTCGCCATCGACCGGCTGCAGGCGTTCGAGATCGGAGGCGTGGTTGTGATTCGGGGTCGTGCGCTCGACGCTGCAGTCGCCGAAGACGCCGGCCGCTTTGCGCAGAGCCTCGGTTACACGCGCATCGCGAATCTCGTAAAGGTCGTCGCGCCGCCCGACGATGCCGTGATCGAGCGTCTCGCCGAGCGTGAGCTCTCCAGACATCGATCGCTCGACGGCTGCACGTTCTACATCGATTCGGACAACGGCGTCGTTCGCCTCGCCGGGCATGTGCGGCACCAGTTGCAGAAGGACTACGCCATCGAGCTCTTGCGCAACATCGACGGCGTGCGCGAAGTTCACGCCGATCTGCAGCGCCGCTAGCGGACCGTTCGGATCGAGAAGCGGACCTTGCTCCCCTTCAACTCTTCCGGGGCGTGCAGCGTGTGCGCGTAGATCACGCTGAGCAGCACCTCGAAGTCGCGAATCGTGAGCGCCGTCTCGGTTCCCACTCCGGCATCGGCAACGGCATCTCTGCTCTTGAACAACTGGTTGTACTTCAACCCGACTGTCCCTGCGCCGAGATATCCGATGGCGTACACCGTGTTCCAGTGCATGAGCCAGGTCTTGAAGTCGCGGTTGCGGAAGACGGGCACGAAGTACTCGTTCGTGAGATGAACCTCCTGCGTCCCCTGCGACGAAGTGTCGTTGACGGCGCGCAGCGCTTCGCGGCCGCCCAGTTTGAACATCTCGTAGCGCGGGATGCTGAAGTTCTCGATCTCCGGCCGGCTCTTACACAGCGGCGTTTCACACTTTTCATAACCGACGAACGTACCGAAGTGGAGTCGTGAGAAGACGAATGAGGTGCCGGTGATGTCGAACCGGCGCATCCCTTCCCCTTCGAGTTTCGTGTAACGGTAGTCGCCGGTGCCGATGCGCGCCGATTCGGTGATGGCCCCGGCGATGCTCGTCTTCTGCGGTCCGATGTCGCGGAACGCGGTGAGCACGGGCGTGATGCGTCCGCGCGACTCGCCGACGATCGCGTTGAGCCGCTCGTCGAACTGCGTGCCGTACTGATAGCCGATCTTCGTGTAGATGTTGTTTTTCTTGTTGTCGACGTTCGTGAGATCGCCGAATGTCAGTCGATCGTCCTGCAACAGCCAGAAGTAGCGGCGGTTGTAGTCGCGTGGGAAACCGAGGAGGAGGAGTCCGCCGCGCACGCGTTCGAACTCGTTGCTCGTGCCGCGCGACCCGACCTCCGGGAATCCGAGCGTGTCGAAGACGCCGATCCGGTAGGTGTAATTCTTCGCGTAGTACTTGTAGCGAAGGTAGGTGCTGATGTCGCCGCTCACGAACTTATAGTCGATCTGACTCTCGAACAGAACGTTGCGAACGAGCTTGCGCAGCCGGACGCTCGCTGAACCTTCGGGGAAATAGAGATTGAGGCTGGGGAGCGATTCGCGCCGCTCGTAACCTCCGCTCGTATCCGAGATCAGCGGCGGCGGAGCCGGCGTCTGCCCCTCGGCTACAGCCGCGGACAGAACGGCGAGAAAGACCAAGCCTTGTTTCAGCATGCGCATCGGCGGCGTCCTGATGAATCACATGAAGGTGATCGTAGGTGACTCAAGTTATGGTAAACTCTAGAACTTGAAGTGCTTACGCAAACGAGTGTCCGTGGCTCTGGCACATGTTTTGTAAAGCGGCGGCATTATAGCTGCGGACGGTGACCGTGCGAAGCTTTTAGGAGGTGTGACTTGTTGCGTCTCAAGCATTGGTGTTTGTCCCTCTTCTGTTTCTTGATCGTCGCGCCAGTCTTGCTCGCGCAGTACGCCGGCAGCGTGACGACGATGACCCGCGAAGATCAGCTCGGGCTTCTCGCGCCGGCTGCCAGCGGGCAGACGGGACTCTTTGAGACCGTCACCGCCGACACACTGCGGCGTGGTGATTTCTCATTCGGCATTTACTGGAACGACTACGATCTGCTCGCCGGTCCGGCCCGCGACTTTGCTCCGCTCTCCGCGCGCGGCTACAAGGACATGGGCTACGACCGTTACCGTCTGAGCGCTTCAGTCGGATACGGTTTCAGCGATCGCTGGGAGTTCAGCGCGATGCTGCCGTGGGATCGTCTCGTTCAGAACGGCAATGATCGCGCCGGCTTCATCAACGGCTGGCTCTATCAAGGCCGGTTCACCGATAGCGGCGTCGGCGATGTGCGGCTGGCCACGAAGATCGGGTTCAGCAGCCCCGGCTCGCCGACGAAGTTTGCGCTCTCGCTGTTCGGCGATCTCCCGACCGGTGACGACAAGAGCGGTATCGCCACCGGCAACGGCTCGTTCGGCATCGGCGCGCATTTCACGCGAGGCATCGGCTCGCTCGGCGCATCGTACAAGCTCACCGGCGACCGCTCCGGCAGCCGCAGCAACTTCCCCGGCGGCGGCACGGTTCAGATCCCGAACGAGTTTCGCATCGATGGCGGTTTGAACATTCCTCAGGGATGGTGGCGCAACACGAACTGGATCAGCGAGGTCAACGCCATCGCCTACAACGGCGGCGATCGCAATCCGAAGTCGCCGGTGTTCCTCCTCACGGGGATCCGTCACTGGTTCGGTGGCAGCGGCTGGGCGCTGAGCGCAGGCGCGCGCTGGAACGTGACGAAGTTCAGTGACAACCACGAGGATTGCCGCATCACGGAATTGGACGACTGTTCGCTCGGTGGTCTGGTCGGTCTGACGTACGCACCGATCCATTTTGCGGCTGTGGCGCCGGCACCGCCGGCTCCCGCACCGCTGCCGCCGCCTCCGACTCCGCCCGCTCCGACTCCGGTTCCCCCTCCCGCTCCGCCGGTTGCGCCGCCACGCGCGCCACAGACGCTGCGCACGGATGAGATTCACTTCGAGCCAGGGTCGGCGCGCCTGACGAACATCGCCAAGGCCATCCTCGACGACATCGCTCTGCGCATGAAGCAGGAGCCGACATCGACAGCACTGGTCATCGGTTACACCGACGATCGTGAGAACACCGGACCGAACGCCGATCTCGATCGCCGTCGAGCCGAAGCGGTGCGCGACTACCTCGTGAGCCGGCACGGCATCGACGCTTCGCGGATCACGGTAGAAGGACGCGATGCCCGCGAGCCGGTCGCCGACAACTCGACTGCGGAAGGCAGACTGCGGAACCGCCGTGTGGTCATCCGCCTGATCCTGCCGTAATCATCATCGATCGCAATGAAGGAGAGGCCCCCGCTTCGGCGGGGGCTTTTCTTTTGCACAGGCCGCGCGTGATGAAGCGTCGTTTCGTTCCACTTCTCGCTCTGTTGTTTGCTGCGTGCACGACAGCCCCACGCCCACCCGCCCCGCTGCAACCTTCACCCCCGCCGCCGCAATCGGCCAACCGGCTCACGCCCGTCGCCACCGCCGCGCGCGCGGTGAGCGAGCCGCGCATTCGCGTCGGTCTTTTGAGCGATCAATCGAGCGTCGCTTTCCCGCGGACTGCTGACGGTTACACCATCATCAGCGACGGCGGGCCGTCGGTGATCAAGCGCGGCTTCACCGTCTCCGCGCCGCTCGCGAATGCGATCGTGCGCTACGCAGTGCAGGTGAGCACGATCTCCGATAAGAACAGCGTCGATGCCTTTGTCGAAAAACTTCGTCGCGACACGGCGCAGCGCGTCGATACGATTTTCGACCCTGCCGCCGGCATCTACCGGATTCTCGCTGGTGATTTTCCCGATCAGGATTCGGCGACGCCGCTCAAGAGCGATCTCGCGCAGCGCGGTTATTCGGGTGACATGCCGGTGGTGCGGCGGCCTTCCGATCAGCCGTTCGAGAAAGTGCACCAGATCGTCGACGACGAAGGCGACAGCTACACGATGCGCGGCGACTCGCTGCTCATCCTTCCTGTTTCCGCCGACACGATCACGATCAACCAGCTTCCCTATCGGTCGGCGGCGCGGCTGTTCATCAATGCGCGCGGCCTGTACAACGTCATCAATGAGCTCAACCTCGACGATTATCTCTTCGGCGTCGTCCCGGCCGAGATGGGGCCGAAGATCTTCGACGAGCTCGAAGCACTGAAGGCGCAGGCGATCGCGGCGCGCACCTACGCCGTTCGCAATCTGCGCAATTTCTCAAGCGAGGGCTACGACATCTGCCCCGGTCCCGCGTGTCAGGCGTACAAAGGATTTTCCGGTGAAGATCCGCTCAGCAATCAGGCGGTCACCGAGACAGCGGGACTCGTCCTCACGTATGACGGGAAGCCGATCGACGCGCTCTACACCTCGACATGCGGCGGCGAGACGAGCGATGTCGGCACGATGTTCCCGGGGCGCAGCGAGCCGTATCTGAAGCGCGCGCGATGCGTCGAGCTCGACATACTGACGATCGCCGGCCGCGCCGATACCGCTCTTCTCACCGAGCAGCAGGCCAGCGCGCGGATCTTCGCTTCGCTGGCACGGTTGCCGGAGCAGCGGACGAGCTGGAGCGCCATGGATGTCGAGCGCGCTGTGCTCGAGGCGCAGCGCCTGACCGGCGCCTCCGAGACAGACATCCCCAAGCCGGCATCGAGTCGTCGCGGCGATGTGCTGCGCTATCTCGCCGCGCTGCTGCAGCTCGATCAGAAAGCGCGTGTCACGACGATGCCGGAGGATCGCCGGTACTTTTTTCCGCAGAGCGCCTCGCCGGAAGAGCAGGCCTATCTCGCGGCGACCTTCCTCGTAAAGTTCGGGATCCTTCCGGCGCAGGACATCGATCGCATCGATCTTGCCGCGGCCATGCCACGCGAGGAGCTGTACGCGCTGCTCAACTCCTGGCTGCGCGAACACTCCGCGATCACCGAAGCGACGGGAAAGATCCTGACGCTCGATGGCCGCAATGTGACGCTGAAGGCGGAGGGGAAAACGCAATCCTTCACGATGCCGGCCGGCATCCCTGTCTTCCGCCGTCTCGGCGATCGTCTGCAGGAGTACGCGCAGGTGCCGGTGATGATCGGCGATCGCGCCTTCGTCTACGTGGGATGGAACAAGACGCCGGTGGCGATGATCGTGCAGGCCAATCTCGACGGAGCGTCATTCGATCGCACCTCGAGCTTTGCCAACTGGACGCGCAGCTATCGCGCCGAGGAGCTCGTGCCGGTGATCAACCGGCGCAATCCCATTCAGCAGCTCATCGACATCCGTCCGGTGACGATCGATCCGTCGCAGCGAATCGCCGAGCTCGAAGTCACCGCCGAGGGCGGCCGCAAGTTCATGCTGCGCGGACTGCCGGTGCGGTGGTCGCTCAACATTCCCGACAATCTCTTCGTCTACGAGAAGACAAAAGATCCCGATGGGATGGATCGCTATACGTTCTTCGGCAAAGGATGGGGACACGGCGTCGGGCTCTGCCAGGTCGGCTCTTACGGCATGGCCTTCCGCGGCTGGACATACGATCGCATCCTCAAGCATTACTACACGGGCGTCGAGATCGTGCCGATGACTGCCTTGGCGCACTAGCGGTCGTAGGTCGTAGGTCGTAGGTCGTAGGTATCGGGGGCCTCAGCGCGATGCTGCCCCCGGTACCTACGACCCACGACCCACGACCCAGCTCCTTACGGTTCCGCTCCAAACACCAACGTCGCCAGCGCCACAGCGACGCGGCGATCGAGAGTTCCGTTGTCCGAAAGATCGAGATAGTCCGCCTCGCCGGTGGCATCGGGACGACGCACGATGACACCGGAAGCGATGCCCTGGTGATAGAGGCGGATGTTCGCCTCACGGCTGCGATCGAACTTGCCGGCGAACTTCCGTACGATCGCGCGCATCAGCGATTCCTCCACGGCGAAGCCCGATCCTCGCTGATCAATCGGGCAGTCGATCGACCAACTGTTCCGTCCCAATCGCGACAGCATGCTCCGGCCGAGCAGGGCGATCGTCGTTCCATCATGCGTCTTCACGGCGTATCTCGTGCGCGGAAACGCGAATCGCGATTTCTGCGTGATGACAAGCGTAGGCTTCGAGCCGTCGTAGAGCGTCACTCTCGTCCGCGGGACGAGTGTGGCAATGACCGCGGAGAAGCCGAGGCTCAGCATCACCGATGCGGCGGCGGCGCCGCTGCGGCGCTCGGCGATCAGAAAGAGCGCCGCGGCCGCTCCGGCAACGATGACGATGCCGGCCACGAGCGCCGCCACGATGCTGACGACCGAGGCGAAGCCGCGGTAAGTCAAAACGACGTGATCGTCGCCGTTGCGGATATGTGCGGTCTCTCCCGAGGGGACGCCGCTCTCGAATCGGAACCGCGTGCTGGTGAAGGCGCGATCGGAAGAGCCGGCTGAAGGCGCGGTGATGCGCCGCGCCAGCTCCGGATCGACGACCTCAGTGGACAGACTCTCCGGGGCTACTCCGCTTTTTTTTTTAAGTCATCCTCGCTGACTTTGTCGTGCGGCATCGTCTGCGCGGTGACCTTGTCGTGGGCGGCCGTCGGCACGGCTTCGATCGGCTCCGCCGACGCTGGCTGCTCGTACGGCTCCGAGCCGGGGGTATCGGTCTCGGTGGGCAGCTCTTCGGAGAATCTTCCGTAGCTGTTTCCCATGCGCAGCTTGGCGCCGTGCGTGAGCGGCGCCACGCGCACGCGCTTGCCGTTGACGTAGGTGCCGTTCGCGCTGGCGAGATCGTGCAGGACGAAGAATCCACGCTCGAACACGATCTCGGCGTGATGACGGGAGACTTTCGGGTCTCGCAGGATGATGTCGTTGCCGGGATCACGTCCGACGGTGAACGGCCGGTGCGTCTGGAGCCTGTAGCTTTTCTCCGTCCCGTCCAGCCCGACGAAGAAGATCTTCGCCATGAAGTCTTGATTCTAGCGTAGTCGGCTACTCACCCGCGCGAGGCGACGGGAAGTCGTTGAATCTGCTCGACAAGATCGTCGAGAGACACCGGTTTCGTCAACCAGCTCACGATCCGTGGATCGAGCTGGTTCGGAGCAGGGGCAGGCTGGCCGCTGATGACGATGATCGGGATGGAAGCGGCATCGCCGTCGAGGCGGCTCAGCACTTCGCCGCCGTCCATGAGCGGCATGAGCCAATCGAGGAGGATGACGTCGGGCTTTTCGCTGGCGATCCGTTCGACCGCCTCCGCGCCGTTGGCCGCCAGTTTGACTTCGAAGCCGCGCTGATTGAGGCCGATCGCGTAGAGACGGCGCACGTCGGAGTTGTCGTCCACGATGAGAATTTTCGGCCTGCTCACAGCGCGTATTTGTGCAGGTTTCGTGCGCATCGATCCTTCGACGCTGCTCAGGATGAGTGTTCTCTCCTGTGCTATCTTTCCGCGGCTTCGCAACCCGATGAACGTCAAGAAGAGACTGCTCGATGCCGCCCGGATGAATCGCGCCATCCGGCGCATGGCCATCGAGGTCGTGGAGCGGAATCGCGGCGTCGAGGACGTGATCATCGTCGGCATTCGCAGCCGCGGCGTGCCGATCGGCGAGCGGATGGCGCGCGAGATCGGCGAGATGGAAGGAAAGCCGGTGCCGTTCGGAATCCTCGACATCACGCTCTATCGCGACGACCTCACGACGATCGCACCGCAGCCGGTGGTGAAGCCGACGAAGCTCCCCGAGCCGATCGACGACAAGATCGTCGTGCTGGTCGACGACGTGCTCTATACCGGGAGGACCGTGCGCGCCGCGCTCGATGCCCTGATCGACTTCGGCCGCCCGAAAGCGGTGCAGCTCGCGGTGCTCATCGATCGCGGCCACCGCGAGCTTCCGATCCACGCCGACATCATCGGCAAAACCGTTCCCACCGATGCCAACGAAGTGATCAAAGTGAAGATGTCGGAGACCGATGGGGAAGATGAAGTTTTGATCATGGAGAAATGATTTGGTTGCGAGGTTACGGGGTTGCGAGGTTGCGAAGTGCTGCACCGCGTAACCCCGCAACTCCGCAACTCCGCAACCAGATGCGCACGCAGAGCTCCGCACTCCGCTCCAAAGACCTCCTCGGCATCGAGGCGCTCGCTCCCGAAGAAATCGTACTCATCCTCGACACGGCCGAAGGCTTCAAGGAAGTGAGCGAGCGGGCGGTGAAGAAAGTGCCGGCGCTGCGCGGGCAGCTCGTCATCAATCTCTTCATGGAAGCGTCGACGCGCACGCGCGTCTCCTTCGAGATCGCCGAGAAGCGACTCTCCGCCGACACGTTGAATTTTTCCGCGTCGGGATCATCGGTGGAGAAAGGGGAGACGCTGATCGACACGGCGGAGAACCTGATGGCGATGCATCCCGACATGATCGTCATCCGCCACAAGTATCCCGGAGCGCCGAAGATGCTGGCCGATCGATTGCCGGCCTCGATCATCAACGCCGGCGACGGCGCACACGAGCATCCCACGCAGGCGCTGCTCGATGCCTTCACCATCCGCGAGCGCCTCGGCCGCTTGCAGGGGGTGAACGTCTCGATCATCGGCGACATCGCTCACTCGCGCGTGGTGCGATCGAACATCCATCTGCTGACGAAGATGAAAGCGAACGTGACGCTGGCGGCGCCGCCGACGCTGATGCCGGTCGAGATCGAGAAGATGGGCGTGCGCGTGGTGAGCTCGCTCGACGAAGCGCTCGAGGGGACAGACGTCGTCATGATGCTGCGCATTCAGATCGAGAGGCAGGGGAAGCTCAGCTTTCCGTCGCTGCGCGAGTACTACAACACTTTCGGTCTCACGCCGGAGCGTCTGCGCCGCGCCAAAGATGACGTGGTGGTCATGCATCCGGGACCGATGAACCGCGGCGTGGAGATCGCCTCCGATGTCGCGGATGGGCCGTACTCGGTGATTCTCGATCAGGTCACGAATGGGGTGGCGGTGCGCATGGCGGTGCTGTATCTGCTGGCCGGAGAACACCTCGCGGAATGAATTCAGCTGTTATGAACATCCTCATCACCAACGGCCGCGTGATCGATCCCAGTCAGGATCTCGACGCGAAGCTCGATGTTCTCATCGAGGATGGCTCGATCGCACGCGTCGACAAAAAGATCCGCGCCGATGTGGAGACGATCGACGCCACCGGCTTCGTGGTCAGTCCCGGCTTCATCGATCTGCACACGCATCTGCGCGAGCCGGGGCACGAGCATAAGGAGACGATCGCCACCGGTACGCGCGCAGCGGTGGCCGGCGGTTACACGGCCGTGTGCGCGATGGCCAATACGGTTCCACCGAACGACGAACGCGCGGTCACGGAGATGGTCGTGGCGGAGGCGGCGCGGAACGGAGCGTGCCGCGTTTATCCGGTGGGTGCAGTGAGCAAGGGCCTGCAGGGCGAAGCGCTCGCCGAGTTTG
>DASYUK010000159.1:0-1654 GCA_036001325.1 Thermoanaerobaculia bacterium | reverse complement strand
GATGCCGCTCTCGATCTGGAAGAGTGAGCCGACGATGTCGCTGATCAAGCGGATCTCGCTCGCACCGAGAGTGATCGTGAGCTCTTTCGCTTCCGTGGCGATGATCCCGTCGCCGCTCGGCACGTAGCGAAGATTGATCTTCTGCACGCTGTCGAGCGGATTCTGAATGATGACGTCGCTCACCCAGTCGCTGCCGAACGCGCCGTGCGTCCGGCCGACCGTCGGCAGCACGAGCCTCTGCTTCAGCGATGCGCGAACGACGCCCCACTCCTGCAGCACATCGCCTCCGCCGGATGTCGGCGGCGAGATGATGACGCCGCCGCCTCCGCCGGTGGGTGCAGCACCGCTGTCGAAAACGAATGGCTCGCCGGCCTCGATCTTCTCGACGTCGACGTGAATGAATCCTTTGTTCCACTGCTCGTTCATGAACAGCTCATCGTATGTGCGGGGAGCAGGATCTCCGACGTGCCAAACGGCGAGAGCGGGATCCTTGAAGATGCGTTGATCGACCGCCGGACGCGGGCGATGCACCTGCACCAGGACCTTGTTCCCCGACGATCCGGCGTGGAGCGCTTCGACGTCGGGGGCGGTGATGTCGTCCCACATTTTCTGCAGATCGTTTGCGGCCGTATGCAGATAGAGGGTCGTCGGCCGCCCGCCGCCACGCTCGATGATCCACGCACCCGAGTAGTCGGCGGTTGGAACCGCGAAGACGGTCGGAGTGGTGTTATCGGTCCAGCGAATGCTGAACAACTCGGCTTTTATCCCTGCGCGCACGTACCAGAGCTTGCCGTTCTGGCTGTTGGTCGCGCGCTCGTCGATGTAAGCCGATCCATCGGCGGTGATGAATCCTTCGAACGACGGCTGCTGACTGATGAATGAACTGAGGATTGTCTTCGTCGCTCCGTTCAGATCGACGCTGATGAGCTGCGAGTTGGTGCGAAGGAGGAACTGCGTCCCGGCGCGGTCGCGGCCGGCCAGCATGACGCTCGGCGCGAGTCCAGGCGTTTGCTCATACAGCTTTTTGGCAGTGCCGTTCGCTGCGATCGCGTAGACGGCGCCGCCGCTGGTCACAACGAATGGGAAATCGGCCGAGCCGATGCGGACCTGGGAGTAACGGTACGACGCGAACGGTCCGCCGTTGTCGGCGCCGGTGACTCCAAGCTGTGGAATCGGCAGAGTCGTTGGGACATCGACGGTCTTCCAGGTCGATCCGCCGTCGACGCTCAGCCATGAGACGTATCCGTTTTGCCCCGACTTGCTCGCTTGAACGAAGAGCATCGGCGTGCCGCCGTCGGTTTCGCGAAGAGCGGCCGCGGTGATGATCGCGTTCGAGCCATCCTGGGGAAAGACGACGCGCGGTTCCTCCGCCCCTTCGAAATCGTAGAGGACGAGCTGACCGTAGGTCGCGGCCGGCACCGGCGCGAACGTCGAGAAGGGCACCGCTTCGAGCAGCAGAAAGTGCCCGTTCATCCGGCTCTGATGCGCGGGATAGGCGGTGCGGTCAGTGTACGGCGCGTACGAGATGACGCGGGCCTGGACAGTTACGGCGAGAACAAACGTGGCGAAGATGAGTAGACGGCGGACTTGATCTCGCATCGAAAAACTCTCCTTGATCCTAATTACGCAGGCCATCAGCGGTTCGTCGTGGTTA
>DASYUK010000158.1:0-15213 GCA_036001325.1 Thermoanaerobaculia bacterium | reverse complement strand
TCGAAGAGTCGTACGAGCGCGTGATCCAGAAAAACGCTCCCGATCTCATTCGCGATCCGGAGAGCGAGATCTTCCAGGACATGCTCGATGAGGATGTGAAGCGCGCCCTCGACTCGCTTCCTCACGACTACAAGATGGTCGTGTTGCTCGCGGACATCGAAGGCTTCTCGTACAAGGAGATCGCCGAAATTCTCGACTGTCCGGTGGGCACGGTGATGTCGCGCCTCTACCGCGGCCGCAAGATGCTCGAGCGGACGCTGCTCGAGTACGCGCGCAAGTACGGCTACATCCGCGGCGGTGCGGAACCGGCCAAGATGCGCTCGCGCAAGGACGAGACGAAGGGCCGGAAGAAGAAAGAAGCCTCCGAGGAAGAAGTCGAAACTGCTGAGCCGGCGGAGAATGAAGAGGAAGCGATCTTCGCTGCCGACGAAGACGAGGACTTCGAATTCGACGTCCAGGAAGAGGAAGAAGAAGAGCAGTTCGAGATCGGGTAAGCGATTCTCGACTTAGTTCGTGGAGGACAGGCAATCTTGCCTGTCCTCCTTTTTTTTGGAATTCTTGGCAGAAGGCTCGCAGTTGCAACGCGCTGCAATGCTTTGTCGCGATGCCAAACGCGTTGTCTATTTCTTTCTGGACGGCTCACTCGGTGAGAAGTCACGTCAGGATCTCAAAAGCCATCTGAGCCTTTGTCCCGATTGCGAACGTCGACTGCGAGTGCAGACCGCGCTTCGCAATTTCCTGATGGCGCGATTTGCCCGGCTGGCCGCGACTGCGCCTCCTCGCTTGAAGACGAGATTGACTCGGTCGATTCGAGCGTTCCGTACAGAATGGTCGCGTTAGTGTGCCGGACGATCACGACAAACTGATCCTCGTCTCCACAAATCCCAACAAAGGAATCGAAGCCGAGCGGATCCTCGGCGTCCCGGTCTTGCGCGTGTCGATCGTGTTGCCGGAGATTCAGGCCGCGACGGTCGAAGAGATCACGCGCTACAAGCTCGAGGTCGCGCGCACGAAAGGTTATGGGCGCCTCATCGTGGAGGATGTCTCGCTCGGATTCGACGAGCTCGGCAACTTCCCCGGCCCCTATGTGCGCTGGCTACTCGAAGCAGCAGGCGGAACAGGACTCGCCGTGATTGCGTACGCGATGCGCAATCGCTCCGCACGCGCGCAGTGTTGCGTCGCATATTGGAACGGCGTCGAGGGGAAGATCTTTCACGGCGAGACCGTCGGCGAGATTCTCGTGGAGCCGCGCGGCGAACAGAACTTCGGATGGGATGCGTGGTTCCTTCCAAAAGGCTCTTCGAAAACGTTCGCCGAAATGACCCCCGAAGAGAAGGACGCTTACTCACATCGGGGCAAGGCCTACCGCAAGCTGGCTGAGCATTTGCGGTCAGCGACCTGAGAGCTGGACGCGTTGATCTGAAATCTGGACAGCGCGGTCACAACTTCGCCATGTTTTCGCCCGTCCAAATCCATAACTCACACGTATACATATAGTTGTGAGAAGCGCTCGCGACAGTGCCAAATGGCAGGGCGCTTGAACTAATGGAGGGTACGCCGGCGAGGCCGGCGTGGAGTGGAAAGGAAGCTCCTATGTGGGTATTCGACGGAGAACAGTGGACCGAAGAAGGCGGAAGCAACACGACGCCGAAGCCCGAGACCGTGGCGATTCCCATGGATCAGTACCTTCCGGAACTGCAGCTCGAGATCGTCCGAGTCCCGAATCCGAATCCCGTACCGCCGCTTCCTCTTCCTTGATTGTCTCAAGAGACGATGGCAACCAGGCCGCGCGACGAGCGCGGCCTTTTTTATTGAGGGATGAGGGATGAGGGAAGCGGGCGAAGATCCTCATCCCTCATCCCTCATCCCTCATTCCTCCATATCGCGCCAGGAACGACATCAGGATCGGCTCTACCGACTCAGCGGCTACGGAAAAGATGCGATCGGCGTGATAGTTCCCGGCGACATCGAGAATGTGCAGCTCCTTCGGCTCGTTCGCCTGCTCGTACAACGCGATCGAATGGCGATGCGCGACGAGCCAGTCGTTCTTCACGTGGATGAAGCAGACCGGCGCGTGAACATTCTTGATGTCGTCGAGCGCGCGTAGCTTGACGCTGCTTCGCAAGCGCCAGGCGAACCGCGGGCGTTTCAGCGCCTGTGAAAAGGCGATGTGCCGATGAATCGTGAACGGATTGATCCGCGGCACGATCATTCGAAAATCGGCGACGGGCGAGATCAGAACGAGCGACGCGAGCGGCAGCTCGTGCCGCGCGGCGGTCGATATCGCGATGGCGCCGCCGTAAGAAAGGCCGATCAACGTGATCGCCTCGATCGGCACTCGGCGCAGAAGATCCTTCGCGACGGCAGCGACGTCGTAATGCTCGTTGTAGTTGAAACCGTACGTTCCTTCACTGGCGCCATGCCCGCGCACATCGAGGATCGCGGCGCGATAGCCGCTCGATGTCAGCAACCCGGCGAGATGAGTCATCGACGGATGACGGCGATCGCGCCAGAAACCGGGAATGATCAGAACGGCCGCGCGCGATGGGACGTCGTACAGGTCGTAATGAATCAGCGTGCCGTCGAAGGAAGGGACGGTCGAGGTCACAGGCGAGACCAGAGAAGTGAGCGGAAGCCGTGGATTGCTTGACATCGCCAGAGCTTTTCTAAAGTATTACGCCGCCATGAAGAAGTCATTCATTCTCACGCTTTTCGCTCTCTTCCTCGCCGGCGTCTTCGCCGCCGGTTGCAAGAAAGAGGAGAACACCAACACCGACACCGCCGCTACCGATACCGCGATGACGACGGCGACCGACACGATGGGTACGACAGCCACGATGTCTGCGACGGATACATCGGCGACCGGCATGACCGGCACGATGTCGACGACCGATACATCGATGACCGGGATGACAGACACCAGCGGTACTGCGACGTCGACCGCTCCGGCGACAGGCACGCCACCGCCTGCGAAGACCGAGACAAAGAAGGGGGCAGCCAAGAAGAAGTCGTAGCGCGTGGCACTCGAGTTGCTTTTCAAGAGAGGGCTCTGTTCCCATCGAGGGCGGGCCCGTCTCCAACAGATCAGGATTCCACGGTCGATTCAGACCGAAGAAACGGGCAAGGAGGTGAGGGCCGGCACCAGAGAAGTCTGCTCACAGTCCCCGATTTTCCATCCCCATTTTCGAATCAAGAAAGGAACACAAATGAAGAGAAGTCTTGCGATCCTCATGGTGATGGCTCTGGCCTTCTTCATGTTTGCGTGTAAGAAGGAAGAGAACGTGAACGTGAGCGACACGGCCGCGAGCGATACGTCGTCGACGATGACGATGACCGACACGTCCGGCACGGCGATGTCGAGCACCAGCTCCACGATGAGCACGACAGAGACCTCCACCATGCCGACCGGCACCGAAACCTCCGGCACCGCGATGACGGGCACGACCGATACGTCGATGACCGGCACCACCGGCACCACCGTCACCACCGCGACGACCGGCACTGTCACAAAGACGAAGACGACGAAGAAGACCAAGAAGGGTTGATTCGTGGTCAAGTCGAAAACGCCCTGCTTCGGCAGGGCGTTTTCATTTCTGAAAGAGAGGAAAAATGAAGAAATCCCTCGCGATTTTGATGGTGGCAGCTCTGGCGTTGTTCGCCTTCGGATGCAAGAAGGAAGAGACCACGAACGTCACGACTGGAACGGAGACCACCGGTACGGCCATGTCGAGCACGAGCATGACCGACACGACCATGACCTCCACGAGCGCGACAACGATGACCGAAACCACCGGCACCGAGACCATGGGCACGGGCGGCATGACCGGCACGATGGGTACTACCGCCACAACCGGCACCATGGGCACCACTGGCACGACGGGCACCACCACTACCACGACTACGAAGAAGACAAAGAAGACCACCAAGAAGACCGGTACTTACTGATCAGATCGGGCCTCAGGCCTCGCGCCTGAGGCCTTCTTCTTCTTTTCCTCGAGATCGGCACGCAGTTTCTCGTATACGGCGTGCGTCTCGATTTCGGCGGCGCGGCGATCGCCGCTGTTGTCGATCACGTAATCGGCTGCGCGGAGTCGATCCTCGCGCGCCATCTGATGCTGCATCCGGCGTCTCGCGTCCTGCCGGGTGACGCCGCGCGCGACCGCGCGCGTCTCTTGCGTCAGCGGATCGGCGTCGACGACGACGATCTTGTCGTTGCGCGCCTTTCCTCCCGCCTCGAGCAGAAGCGTCGCTTCGACGATCACGATCCGATCCCGATCGGGGAACCGCGCCTCCTCAGCGGCGATGATGCGCTGCTGCTCCGCGATGACCAGGGGATGGATGAGCTGATTCAACTTCTGCGCGGATTCGGACGTGGCGAAGGCGATGTCGGCGACCTTCTTTCGATCGATCTCGCCGTTTGCCGTCAGGATCTCTCGCCCATAGGCGGAAACGAGAGCGTTGTGACCGGCGCCCCCCGGCCGGTAGAGGCGCGCCACGATCGCGTCGGCGTCGATGACCACGCAGCCGAGTGCTGCGAATGTGCGCGCGATCGTCGACTTGCCGCTGGCGATGCCGCCGGTGAGTCCGACGCGGAGAATCATCCTCGCCTCCGCTGCGCGGCGGTGACGGTGTTCCGCATCAACATCGCAATCGTCATCGGTCCCACTCCGCCGGGAACCGGAGTGATCCATGAGGCTACTTCGCGCACACTTTCGAAATCGACGTCGCCGACGAGCTTTCCGTCGACGCGATTGATGCCGACGTCGATGACCACGGCGCCTGGCTTCACCATCTCGGCGGTTACGAAGCGCGGTTTACCGATGGCCGCGACGAGAATGTCTGCTTGCCGCGTCATCGCGCCGAGATCCGTCGTCTTCGAGTGAGCGATCGTCACTGTTGCGTTGCGCTGCAGCAGAAGTGCGGCCTGCGGTTTTCCGACGATGTCGCTGCGCCCGACCACGACCGCGTGCTTCCCTTCGATCTTCTGACCAGTGGAGTCGATCAGTCTCATGACTCCGGCGGGCGTGCAGGGAACGAGCGTCGGTCTTCCGAGGTGAAGATGGCCGACGTTCATCGGATGAAAACCATCGACGTCTTTCGCCGGATCGACAGCGTCGATGATCTTCTTCGCGTCGATCTGTTTTGGCAACGGGAGCTGGACCAGGATGCCGTCGACGTCTTGGTCATCATTCAGTCGCCTGACTTCGGCGAGAAGATCAGCCTCGCTGAGTGTGTCGGGGAAGACCTGTTGCTCGCCGCGGAGCCCCAGCTCTTCAGCCTTTTTGGCTTTGCTTCGGACATAGATTTCGGAGGCGAGATCGTTGCCGACGCGCACGGCGACGAGGCGAGGTTTGTAGCCAAGCCGGGCAAGCTCGGCAGCGACCTCGTCTTCGATCTGGCCAGCGACGGCTTTGCCGTCGATGATGAGGGCGGGCACGGTGCGGCGCGCTTATATCAAAGCTAAGAGCTAAGAGCGAACAGCTAAGAGCTAAAGATTTGGGAATGAATCGCTTGACTCTGTTTGTTCGGCAGTGTTACCGTTTTCCCCCTTTCGCAGGAAAGGTCTGTTCTTCGTTTGCTTTGAATGTTTCGCGGGGCCGCGCTGTTCTCACCGGGCACCGCGAATTCCACGGGAGTTGAATGCGTACGTATTTCCCCAAGAAGGGTGACATCGAGCCGCGCTGGTTTTTGATCGACGCCGAAGGCAAGGTCCTCGGACGCCTCTCCACGACCATCGCGACGATCATCTCCGGCAAGAACAAGCCGACCTACACGCCGTTCCTCGACACGGGCGATCACGTGATCGTCATCAATGCCGAGAAGATCGTGCTGACCGGAAAGAAAGAGACGGACAAGGTCTATCGCACTCATTCGCTCTATCCGGGCGGCTTGAAGTCGAAAGAGGCCCGCTTCGTGCGTGCCGAGAAGCCTGAAGCGATGATCGAGGAAGCGGTGTGGGGGATGCTGCCGAAGAACAAACTCGGCCGCAAGATGCTCAAGAAGTTGAAAGTCTATCGAGGCTCGAAGCACCCGCATGAGGCGCAGAAGCCCGAGACGCTGGAAGTCAGCGAGTAATCAGGAGGAGATTCCTTGGCTTTGGTTGAATACTACGGAACGGGAAGACGAAAGACGTCGACGGCGCGCGTGCATCTTCGTCCGGGCAGCGGACAGATCACGGTCAACAAGCGCAGCCTCGATGATTACTTCGCCAACGATGTTCTCAAGATGATCATCAAGCAGCCGCTTTCGCTGACGGAGACGGTGGACAAGTTCGACATCGTGGTCACGGTCGACGGCGGCGGCCCCAGCGGCCAGGCCGGCGCGATCCGCCACGGTATCTCCCGCGCGCTGCAGCTCTACAACGCCGAGCTGCGCAAGCGCCTCAAGAAGGGCGGGCTCCTCACGCGCGATCCGCGCATGAAGGAGCGCAAGAAGTACGGCCAGCGCGGGGCGCGCGCGCGGTTCCAGTTCTCCAAGCGCTGATCCATGTCTCTCGTTTTCACAAGTTTCGAAGTCAGGACAGGAGCCGTCGTCGGCTCCTGTCTTTTTGTCTGAACGTTTTTCGTAAAGGAGGAACTACTTGGCGGTATCTATTACGATGAAAGAGCTTTTGGAAGCTGGCGTGCATTTCGGTCATCAGACCAAGCGCTGGAATCCGAAGATGAAGAAGTACATCTTCGGCAAGCGCAATGGGATCTACATCATCGATCTGCAGAAAACGCTGAAGCTCTTCAAGGAAGCTTCCCAGTTCATTACTGACCTCGCCGGTCAGGGCAAGCGCATCCTGTTCGTCGGCACGAAGCGCCAGGCGCAGGACGCCATTCTCGAAGAGGCCAACCGCTGCGGCATGTTCTATGTGAACAATCGCTGGCTGGGCGGCACGCTCACGAACTTCACGACGGTCCGTCGCTCGATCGAGCGCCTCAAAGAGATCGAAGCCATCCTGGGCGACGCGGAGAAAGAGATGTCGAAGAAGGAGCGCGCCCAGCTCGAGCACGAGCGGGAGAAGCTTCAGAAGAACCTCATCGGCATCCGCGAGATGGATGGACTTCCTGACGCGCTCTTCGTGATCGATCCGAAGAAGGAGTACATCGCCGTCAAGGAAGCGAAGAAGCTCAGCATCCCGGTGGTGGCGATCGTCGACACGAACTGCGATCCGGAAGACATCGATTACGTGATTCCGGGGAACGATGACGCGATCCGCGCGATCCGTCTGTTCACGCAGAAGATCGCCGATGCGGTCCTCGAAGGCTACAACCTCGCCGAGGAGCGCTTCATCGGAACCGAGGACAAACCGCAGGCTGAAGCAGCGATGCCTGTGGCCGAAGCGGCAACTGAACCGGTTGCTGCGCCCGTGGCTTCCTAGATCCGTTTCCTAACACGACTTTGATTGCGGCGCGTGTTCATCGCGCGCGCCGTTTGAGGGCTCTCGGCTCTCAGCTCTCGGCTGTCGGGCCCACCGCCCGAGAGCCGACAGCCGACAGCCGACAGCCAGGAGAGCAACATGACTCAAATCACTGCAGCAATGGTGAAGGCACTGCGTGAGGCTACCGGCGCCGGCATGATGGACGCCAAGAATGCGCTGATCGAAGCCAAGGGCAACATGGAAGAGGCGATCAAGATCCTTCGCAAGAAAGGCCTCGCCGCCGCGACCAAGAAAGCTGGGCGAATCACCGCCGAAGGCGTGGTGCAGGCGTATGTCTCCGGCAACACCGGTGTTCTCGTCGAAGTGAACTGCGAGACTGACTTCGTCGGGCGCAACGAGAGCTTCCGCAACTTCGCAGTCGACGTCGCGAAAGTCATCGCGCAGTCGAAGGCGACTTCAGTCGAACCGCTTCTCAATGAGAAGTGGCCGGGTTCGAGCGAGACGATCTCGCAGAAGGTCTCGGAGAAGATCGCCTCGATCAAAGAGAACATCACGATCCGTCGCTTTGCAAAGTACGAAGCGGCGCCCAATGCTGCGATCGGCACCTACATCCACGGCGGCGGAAAGATCGGCGTGATGGTGGAGCTCGTCGCGCAGAGCGGCAGCAAGTCGGGCAAGCTCGATGAAGTGGCGAGGGGCATTGCCATGCACGTCGCCGCCGCCGAACCGCGCTTCCTGAGCCGCAACGACGTGACGCAGAAAGATCTCGAAACCGAACGCGAGATCGCTCGCGATGCGGCACTCAAGTCGGGTAAGCCGGAGAATATCGTCGAGAAGATGGTCACCGGCAAGATGGAGAAGTTCTACGGTGAGGCGTGCCTTCTCGAGCAGCCGTACATCCGCGACGACAAGTCGACGGTCACTCAGTACCTGCAAAAGCAGGGGAAAGAGTCCGGATGCACCTACATCGTGACGCGCTTCACGAGGTACAAGCTCGGCGAGGGTATTGAAAAGCGCGGTGACGATTTCGCGAGAGAAGTTGCCGCGGCGTTGGGATGATCTGTGAGAGCGGCGGCATGGCCGCCGCAGTCCAGACTATTTGTACTCTTGCGGCACGTGCGGTTTGTAGCACTCCTCGAGAAACTTCTGATCCTCGGCTGTGAGCTCGACCTCGAGCGCGCCGAGAAGTGAATCGAGCTGTCCGGCCTTGCTCACGCCGACGATCGGCGCCGTGACGTACGGCTTGTTGAGCAGCCACGCCAGCGCGATCTGAATCGGCTCGATCTGTTTCTTCCGCGCAACCTCCGCGACCCGATCGACGACTTCGAAATCTGAATCCTGGTAGTAGAGCCGCTGACCGTAGTCGTCGGTCTTCGCCCGAATCGTCTCGCCCCAGTCTTTCCTCGAGCGATTGCCCGCGAGGAATCCGCGAGCCAGCGGACTCCACGGGATGATGCCGACTCCTTCTTCGACGCAGAGCGGAATCATCTCTCGCTCTTCTTCTCGATAGACGAGGTTGTAGTGATTCTGCATCGACACGAATCGCGTCCAGCCGTGTCGCTCCGCGACGTGCAGCGCCTTGGCGAACTGAAATGCGTGCATGCTCGATGCACCGACGTAGCGAGCCTTCCCGCTCTTCACCACATCATGCAGCGCCTCGACGGTCTCCTCGATCGGTGTGTCGTAATCCCATCGATGAATCTGATAGAGATCGACGTAATCGGTGCCGAGCCTCAAAAGCGAATCGTCGATCGCTCTCATGATGTGTTTGCGTGAGAGTCCGCGATCGTTCGGCGCCTTATCGCCGACCGGAAAGAAGACCTTCGTCGCGATGACGACCTCGTCGCGCTTGGCGAAGTCGCGAAGAGCACGGCCGACGACCTCTTCGCTCACACCCTTCGAATACATGTCGGCCGTGTCGAAGAAATTGATCCCGGCCTCGAGCGCCTCGCGGATGAACGGCCGGCTCTCGTTCTCCGACAGCACCCACGGCCGCCACTCGGGGGTGCCGTAAGTCATCGTTCCGAGGCAGAGACGGGAGACCTTGAGGCCGGTGCGGCCAAGCGTGACGTAGTTCATGACATCTTAATATTGTATAAACCGCTTCGACATGCCTGAACCGAAGTACCACCGCATCCTTTTGAAGCTATCGGGCGAGGCGCTCATGGGCGACCGCCGCAGCGGCATCGACGCGGAGACGCTCGCCGACATCGCCGATGAGATCGGCGAGCTGCAGCAGATGCGTGTTCAGATCGCGATCGTGATCGGCGGCGGCAACATCTTCCGCGGCGTCACCGCCGCGACCGAAGGAATCGATCGCGTCGCCGGCGATCACATGGGCATGCTGGCCACCGTGATCAATGCGATCGCGCTGCAGGATGCGCTCGAGCGCCGCGGCGTCTACACGCGAGTCATGACGGCGATCACCATGTCAGAAGTCGCCGAGCCGTTCATCCGCCGCCGCGCGATCCGCCATCTCGAAAAAGGGCGCGTGGTCATCTGCGCCGCCGGCACCGGCAATCCGTTCTTCACGACCGATTCCGCGGCAGCGTTGCGCGCGAGCGAGCTGAAGTGCGACATCATCTTCAAAGCGACGCGTGTCGATGGAATCTACACCGCCGATCCGGAGAAGGATCCGAACGCGAAGCGGCTCCGCCACGTCACCTACCAGCGCGTTCTCGCCGAGCGGCTGCAGGTGATGGATGCATCGGCGATCGATCTCGCTCGCAACAGCTCGATCCCGATCTACATCTTCTCGATGAAACAGAAAGGCAACATCAAGCGCGCGCTCCTCGGTGAGGATGTTGGCTCGATCGTGTCGGACGAACCGGAAGTGGTGATGGCAACGAAATGATTTTGGATTTTGGATTGCCGCCGACCCAAACCCAAAATCCAAAATCCAAAATCTAAAATCTTCCTGAGGTAACAAAATGATCAAGGACGTGGTCAACGACGTTCAGCACCGGATGCACGGCGCCATCGAGGCGCTGCATCGCGAATTCAAGACCCTGCGCACCGGTCGCGCGAACGTCGCGATGCTCGACGGCATCACGGTGGAGTACTACGGAACAGCGACGCCGATCGCGCAGGTAGCCAGTCTGAAAGTTCCGGAACCATCGCTGATCGTCGCCGAGCCGTGGGACAAGTCGATGGTCTCGGTCATCGAGAAAACCATCCGCAACTCCGACCTCGGCCTCAATCCTTCGACGGACGGCAAAGTCGTGCGGATCCCGATCCCGCAGCTCACCGAGGAGCGGCGCAAAGAGCTGGTGAAGCGCGCACATCAGATCGCCGAAGAGGCGCGCACGGCGATCCGCCAGGTCCGTCGCGATGGCAACGACAAGCTCAAGAAGATGCTCAAGGGTCACGAGATCTCCGAAGATGACGAGAAGCACGGTCTCGATCAGATTCAGAAGATGACCGACAAGCACATCGACGAAGTGGCGTCGGTGCTGAAGCATAAAGAACAAGACATCATGGCCGTGTAATGGCCCGAATCCTCGTCATCGTGCCCGCCGCCGGCAGCGGCTCGCGTTTCGGTGGTGATATCCCCAAGCAGTTCCAGCCTCTCGCCGGCAAGCCGATCATTCAGCATGTCGTCGAGCGTTTTCTGTTTCACGAAGACGTCGTGCGCATCGTCGTTTCCGTGAGTGAAGAGCTGCTTGCGGTCGTGTCGCAGAGCGCCGGAGATCGCGTGATGTTCGTGGCCGGCGGAGAAACGCGTCAACGCTCCGTCATCAACGCTTTTCGTGAAGCCGGGGATGGTTTTGATTTAGTGGCCGTTCACGATGCTGTGCGGCCGTTCTTCGCCGACGCGACATTTCGCGCGGCACTGGATGCCGCCGCCGAATTTGGAGCCGCGCTTCCTGCGCTTCCTGTTACGGACACCATTCACGCGACGCACGACGATCTCATCGATCTCACGCTCGATCGCAGCTCGCTCGTTCTGGCGCAAACTCCGCAGTGCTTTCGTTATGACGTTCTCCGTGACGTCCTCTCGCGCGCCGAACAGGATGTGGAAGAAACGACAGACGAAGCGGGACTGGCGGCGCGGTATGGTGTGAAGGTAAAGGTCGTTCCCGGCGACTCGATCAACTTCAAGATCACACGCCCCGACGATCTGGCGATGGCCGAGGCGATTTATGCACGCTGGGGCGCCTCATGATCAGAATCGGGCAGGGCATCGACGTTCATCCATTCGACGATTCGCGGCCGCTGATTCTCGGTGGCGTCCGCATCTCCGACAGTGGCGGCTTGTCAGGCCACTCGGATGCCGATGTCGTTCTCCACGCCGTCACCGACGCGCTCCTCGGTGCGGCGGGCGCTGGCGACATCGGTCAATACTTTCCCTCAGATGATCCGAAGTGGAAGGGCGTCGATTCGAGCCGGTTCGTGCGCGAGGCGAGAACGATCATCACGGAGATGAACGGGGAGATCACGAACATCGACATCACGATCATCGCCGAGAAGCCGCGCATCGCGCCGCATCGCGAAGCAATCGGTGCGGCGATCGCAAAACTTCTCGATCTTCCTCGCGGTCACGTCAATGTGAAAGCGACATCGACCGATCACCTCGGCTTCATCGGCAGAGGTGAAGGAGTTTGCGCGATGGCGATTGTGGCGATCGAAGTCGGCGGCGGGAGCGAGCACTCGCCGATCGAAGGAGTCTTGTAGTCAACGCGGCAGCTTGAAGTCACGCACGATCGCCTCGAATCGCGGATCGCCGCGCAGCAGTGAGAGAGCCGGATTGAATGGGATCCAGGGCATCCAACTGAAGCGCGTCTCGATCCCGTACTCGACCCAGCGGATCGCATCGTCGATGTGCCCCATCGCCGCATACGCTTCCGCCAGCCCCCAACCGTAAATCGCGAACGGTTGCGCGGATGACGCTTCGGCAGCGACTTTCTCGGCATCACTCGTTCGTCCTGCTTTCGCGTACGCATACGCGAGCGCGAACTTCCAGATCGGCGCGCACGCTACAGCCCGTTCCGCAGTCGCGATCGCCTCATCGTGCAGACCGCGCTCGGCGAGACATTGCGCCGCAAAATACGAGATCATTCCATTGTTTGGCTCCAACTCCACGGCCATTCGCGCTTCGCGAATGGCCTCGTCGAGCCGCCCCGCACTCCAATAGAGCCATCCCAGCTCGCCGGTGTAGATCGCCGCAAGCGGATCGAGCTCCTTGGCCCGCTTCATTTCCGCGATGCCATCATCGGTGCGGTCTTTCAGCAGCAGAAACCATGCGTTGTCGCGATGCGCATGAGCGAAGTTCGGATTGAGCTCGAGCGTGCGCTGGAACTTGCGATCGGCCGCGGCCCAGTCCCAATCGTCGTACAGCGCGGTCGCCGCGAGCGCCGCGTGCGCCTCGGCGAGACCGTCGTCGAGCTGAATCGCTTTCTGCGCCGCCGCTTTTGACAGCGCGAACATCTCCGGTCGCGGCGTCGGGCCGTGACCGATGATCGAGTACGCGACCGCCAGTCCGCCATACGCGAACGGATCCGTCGGATCGTTTTCGATCGCCTGCTTCAGATGGGCGAGACCTTTCTGCACGTCGTCGGGCGTCATTCTACGGATGTGGAACATCCCCTTCGCGTACGCTTCAAATGTTTCGGGTCTCACTGGACGGCGTCGCCGCAGTCGCGCCACCTCTTCCGATGTGAGCGCGACATTGCTCGCAGAAGCGATCGCCTGCACGATCTGCTTCTGAAGGCCGAGGACGCCGGCGATGCCATCCTCGTAGGTCTTCGACCACACCTGCCGCTCTTCGGGCTTCGCCCGAACGAGCCGGATCTGCAAGCGCACATCCGTTCCCGTTCGCACGACGGAGCCTTCGATCGCCGCTTCGATGTTCAGCTCGCGCGCGATATCCGGGATCGTTTGGTCCGTGTTCTTGTAGTGATTCGCCGACGTGCGGGAAATCAGACGCAACGCGGAGATCTGCGATAGCTCGCCGATGACACCATCGTGAATGCCGGCGACGAGCTGCTCGTCGTCGGGCGTTGACAGATTCTCGAACGGCAGGACCACGATCGATCGAATCGCCGCCGCGATCGGTTCACTCGAAAAGCGGACGCGCGTCGACGCCGCGACATCGCCGCCCTCGGAAATCGCGCGAAGTTGACGGCCGACATCATTTGCGGTCTGGATTCGCTCTTCAGGATCTTTTTCGAGACATCCGCGGATGAGCAGATCGAGCGCCGGCGGCGTCTGCGGATTGAGTTCGGTAACCGGCGCCGGCTCGCGCTCGAGAATCGCCGCGATCACGATCGCTTTGCTCGTCCCGTCGAAGGCGCGGCGCCCGGCGAGCATCTCGTACAGAATCAGACCGAACGCGAAGATGTCGCTCCGAGCATCGGCCGGCTGGCCGCGCAGAACCTCAGGCGCCATGTACTGAACTGTGCCGATGAGCGACCCAACTTCACTGAGCATGTCCTCGGTCGCAGCACTTTCCGATGATTCGCTCAGTCGCTTCGCCAGGCCGAAGTCGAGAAGTTTCACTCCATTTCCGGTCAGCATGATGTTCGACGGCTTGAGATCGCGATGTGTGATCCCCACGCGGTGGGCGGTGTCCAGCGCGCCGGCGATCTGACTCGCGAAGCGAACAATTTCCTCGACCGCGATCGGCCCGACGGCAATCCGTTGCGCGAGAGTCTTCCCTTCGCAGTACTCCATGACGAGGTATGAATCGCCGACGTCGTAAAGCGTACAGATGTGCGGATGATTGAGCGCCGAGATCGCTCTGGCTTCCCGCTGAAAGCGCAGCTTGAGCTTCGCGTTCTGCGCGAACTCGGAGGTGAGCACCTTGACGGCGACGGTGCGATCGAGGCGCGTGTCGCGCGCCCGATAGACCTCACCCATACCGCCGGCGCCGATCGGCGCCTCGATCTCGTACGGCCCTAGGCGCGTACCGTTGCGAAGGTTCACGGGAGATGAAAATGATATACCGCTGCGCGCATGTCTGTTGTGCGTGTCCGATTCGCGCCATCGCCGACAGGCCATCTTCACGTCGGCGGCGCGCGCACGGCCATCTTCAACTGGCTCTTCGCGAAGAATCATGGAGGAGCCTTCATCATTCGTGTGGAAGACACCGACCAGGTGCGCTCGACGCGCGAGTCGGAAGAGATGGTGCTCGACGATCTGCGGTGGTTGAGGACGGGATGGGAGGAAGGTCCGGACGTCGGTGGACCGCACGCACCTTATCGTCAATCCGAGCGCACGGAGATCTACCATCGCTTCGCCTCCGAGCTGATGACGCGTGACGTCGTGTACTGCTGCTACTGCACCGAAGAGGAGCTCGAGGCGAAACGCAAAGCGGCGGAGGCGGCGGGACGGCCGCCTCATTACGATTTGAAGTGCTGGTTCAACCGGCGCAACGACGACGCGCCGCACGCGATCCGCTTTCATGTGCCCGACGATGGCGACGTCACGATCACCGATCTGATCCGCGGCGAGGTGTCGTGGAAGAAAGAATCGCTCGGAGACTTCATCGTCGTGCGCACGGATGGTCTGCCCACGTACAACTTCTCCGTCGTGATCGACGATCACGAGATGGAGATCACGCACGTGATCCGCGCCGAGGAGCACCTGACGAACACGCATCGGCAGGTGCTGATCTATCGGGCGATGCAGTGGGCCGTCCCGCAGTTCGCGCACGTCTCACTGATCCTCGGGCCCGATCGCACGAAGTTGTCGAAACGCCACGGCGCGACATCGGTGTCGCAGTACGCCGAGGATGGGTTTTTGGCGGAGGCGATGTTCAACTACCTCACGCTGCTGGGGTGGTCATCACCCGACGGCCATGAGCTGATGCCTCGCCCGGAGATTATCGAGAAGTTCTCGCTCGATCG